>NZ_JAYESJ010000003.1:0-300000 GCF_034720595.1 Rhizobium sp. CC-YZS058
GGTCGGAGAGGGAACCCATGATCAGCAGCGAGACGAGCAGGGTTGCCGTATAAACTGCGAAGATGGCTGTGAGGGTCAACGGCGTGAAGCCGATCGCCTGTTGCAGAAGCGGATAGAAGGGCGAGGGAGCGCTGGCGGCCGCCATCATGACCACCATACCCGCCAGAGTGAAGCGGAGGCCGGCGGTCGAATGGGCCGGCGTGTTGGAAAGGACGTTGGGCATGGGGGCTCGATTGTTCGAAATTTTTCGAACGCAAATCTACTGGCAGTCCCCAGACGGTTCAACTAGAATCGAACCATGATCATCGATGAAGCGCCTGCCACCTCTCTCGACCTGCCCCATCCTGACGCCAGCGCGTTGAAGCTGACGCAGGTTCTGTTCGCACTCAGTGATGAAGAGCGCCTGGCGATCGTTCGCCAGCTTGCGGAAGGGCCGCTCGACATGGCGCGGTGTCACCTCTCGGATGCCTCGATCCCGAAGTCGACGAAATCGCATATGATGAAGGTGCTGCGCGAGGCGGGAATCATTCGCAACGAACCCTGCGGCCGCGGCCGTCGCCTGTCGCTGCGCGTGGACGATCTCGAGGCGCGCTTTCCTGGGTTGCTTGCTTCCGTGCTCGCTGCAGTCCCAGAGGCCGACGGCGCAGCCTCTCCGCTCGGTTAGGCCGTTCGCGGGCTACGCCAGATTGGGTTTCGCATGAGAAGACAACCTTTCGTTTCGCTCTTATGCGCTTACCGACGTTCGCGAAACGCAGCTTGAGCAGCGCGCACCTCATCGCGGTGGTCCTCCGTCCATTGGAGGATGGCGCGCAAATGCGGCTCCAGCGAACGACCAAGGGACGAGATCTCGTACACCACCGCCACAGGCGCCGTGCTGACGACGGAGCGGATGATGAAGCCACTTGCCTCTAGCCGGCGGAGGCATTGGGTCAGAGCCTTCTGCGTCACCCCGCTATTGGCGCGCCGAAGCGCATTGAAGCGCATTGGGCCGCTGCAAAGGCAGTCGAGCACCAGCAGCGACCATTTTGATGTGATCTCATCCAGCACTGCACGGTTGAGTTCCAGGCCCTCTCGGGATGAGGACGTCATGGCTCGGGATCCTTCAAGCAACCTGGTAGCAAACAGGTGCGTAATTGCATTCACGTATCATATGTATACCTAAGCAGTCTGCAGCAAAAAGGAGGCAGGCATGTCAGAGCGCGTTGTACGCAAAGCCGGCGGACCCGAGGGTAGTGAAACGGGGAAGACCATCCTGGTTTTCGGGGCCACCGGCCAGCAGGGCGGAGCAGTCGCGAAGGCGTTGATCGCGCGGGGATGGGCTGTCAGCGCGCTCGTGCGCGCGCCCGACCATCCCAAGGCACAGTCGCTGTCGCGGCTGGGCATAACACTCTTTGTCGGCGATTTTTCTGACCCCGGCTCACTCGCCAGCGCAATGAACGGCGTCTATGGCGTCTTTAGCGTCCAGCCGAGTTCCGGCCAGGGCGCTGTCTATAGCATGACGGATGAGCAGGAGATGTTGTACGGGAAGAGGGTTGCCGACATCGCCAATCAGAAAGGTGTCCGTCACTTCGTCTACACCTCTGTCAATGCGGCCGGGCCGGAGAAAACCGGCATGGGCCACTTCGACAGCAAGTCGGAGATCGAGGCACATCTCCGCAGCCTGCCCCTGACAAATACGATCATCCGCCCGTCCGGCTTCATGGAATTGTTGATGCTGCCCGGCATGGGGCTTGATAAGGGGAAATTTCTTTCTTTCGTGCGGCACGATCAGACGGCGCAGGTCATTGCCGTCGAGGATATTGGCAGGATCGTCGCCGCCATTTTTTCTGATCCCGCGCGCTACGGAGGGCGCACCCTGGAGATCGCCGGTGACGAGATCACCGGTCGTCGTCTCGAAGCGAGCCTCAGCCGCGCCTCCGGCCGGCCGATCACCTTCAGTCGCTTCCCCGACGGCCTTCTGCGCGAGAATGCGTTTCTCGGACGTCTCGCCGACCTTTTTGATGACGGGCGGCTGGCTGGTAACGCCGATCTAGAAGCGCTACGCCGCGAATTCGGGCCGTTGCTCAGCTTCGATGATTGGCTGGCCGGACCCGGGCGCCCGCTCCTCGAGAAAGCGTTAACAACACCCAGTACGCCTCTGGCGCTGCGATAGCGTCGTCCGTCGACAGCACATTTTGGCTGCTGTTCTTGCCGTCCCCGGGACGGCCCGGGCGGAGGACGAACCGCGAGAGAAATCAGCTTCAGATGACATTAACTGGAAGACCCGGCATCAGCACTTTGACGATGTCAGGCGAGGCCAGTGTATGCGTTGACACTGCATCTGACGTGGCAAGACCGATGTCGGATCCCTCAATCGAAGTCGTTGCTTCATCATGGAGTTCTTTCAGGGTATCCGGGCACCTCCGCAGGCTACGGGCCAATTCAGGACCGAGGACGGGTGATCTGCGACGGCTGGTCATGTCTTGATGGGCCGCGAAGCGCCTGGGAACTGCATTCATGCAAAGGCTGGTGCTGGACGCTACTTATCAGCATCCGGACATGATTCCCGAATGAGACGGGCGACAGGGTTCTTTCGCGCTGGGTCACGCGCGGGCGCAACGGCAGCACGTTCGAGCTGCCATCGACCGGCGAAGCAACCGAGGCATTCGAAGTCTTTCAGACGCTCCAAGAGGCGGGCGTGTAGGCACGCGGCGCGAATCGGGCCGTGGTCGCTTTGCCGTTCTGAAACTCTGGACGCTGAAATCTCGTACTCGTCCCCGTAATGGAGACGGCATGAGAATTTCAAGAACCGATTGGCTGGCATCCGCTGCCTCAAACCGCAGTCCTCGGCACATGCAGAGCCTCTGCTACCTCATCGCAAACGGTGCGGGCTTCAGCGCAAAAGAGCGATATCTCGCTGAGCGACTGCTGAGAAAAATGGATGGTGTCGTGCAGGAGGCCATTGCAGAAAGGGACCTGTTGCAAGCCATCATTCAGCGATTCATGCAGCTGGAGACGCAGGTAAGGAAGCGGCTCGATCTGCGCTCTCACCAAACTGGTCCTCAGCCAGCTGATCTTTCACGGCCAGCCGAGAGCCATTCTTCCAGCACGTGAGCTCTGACGGGGCGCGACATGAAAAATCCTTGCGCCTCGTTGCATCCCCACAGGCGCAACATGTCATAAGTCACTTGTGTCTCGATGCCCTCCGCCACCACCCTGTAGTGCAAATCGTGCCCCATCGACAGGATCGAGCGGACAAGGGTCCTGTCACGCTCTGACGTTTCCAGGCTACGGATAAAGGCCCTATCGATCTTGAGAACAGACGCCGGGAGGGACTGCAGGTACGAGAGGTTGCTGTAGCCGCTGCCAAAGTCGTCAATCGCGATGACGATGCCTGCGTCTCGCAATGCGTTAAGCTGTTCGACGACCCGCGCAGCGTTCCGAGCTACAGCGCTTTCCGTGAATTCGAACTCCAGCTGACTCGGCTTGGCGTAAGAGGCGCGAATGATGGCCAGTGCCCGTTGAGCGAAATCATGTTCATCAAGGTTGCGGGCTGATATGTTTAGAGAGACCTTCAAGCTGATGCCCCGGGCTTCCCAGGCCACTGCCTGCATTGCCGCCGCACGGATCACCCATTCGGTCAGCGGCCGTACGAGTGCGGTCTCTTCGACTGCCGGAATGAAATCGAATGGTGGGATCGGGCCAAGAACTGGATGCGTCCACCTCAGCAACGCTTCGGCGCCGATACACGCTCCAGATACGAGATCGATCCGTGGTTGGTAATGCAGGGATAGCTGCTCTGGATTGTCCAGGGCGGCCTTGAAGTCATTGATCAGCGTGAAGCTACGGGCGTGCTCATCGTCGCGTCTTGCGGAGTAATCGATCTCCTCACCGTCCGAGGCGATCGAGTCTTCGAGTGCGTTGAACAGTCGGCGCAACACGTCCTGAGGCGCAACCCGCCCCGAGGTAAAGCTGTAGCGGCCGAGTGACGGCTTTGGCAGCACGGGTATCCCGTTGCATTCGATCGGGAGCTCGAGCAGGCTCAAAATATCAGACGTTAGCTTGGGGATGTCCCCTCCGAAGTTGGAGGACAGCAGCAGCACGCATCGGGTAGGTGCCACCTGGTACAGTGTTGCTGAGTTGCCAACCAGTGACCGCAGTTGCGCCACCGCTCCCTGCATAAGAGCATTTGTGAAAGAGGCCCCAAGAACACGCTGCCCATGACCGGTCTGGTCCTGCGATGCAATTTCCAGCAAGAAGGCAGAGATTGCCTCATCCGCTTCGCGCGATGCCAGTTCCTCAAGGTGCTCTAGAAGCGCATACTGATTGGCAAGGCCTGTATTCGCGTCGACCCTTCCGATCGTGTTCTGGAGTTCGACTTGCGCCATGACCATGCCGGCCAGATCACGCAGCACCTGCCGGTCCGCGTCATCCAGTTCGCGCACCTTATCATCGACCACGCAAAGGGTGCCGAGCCCATGGCCCTGTTTTGTAAACAGTGGCGCACCGGCGTAGAACCGGATACCGGCGTTCACCAAAGGGCTGTCGATGAAACGCGGATCGGCTGACAGGTCCGATACGACGAAGACATCATTTCCTTCGATCGCATAAGAGCAGGGGGCTTGCTCGCGCGGGATCTCGGTGATGTCGACGCCGACCTTCGACTTGAACCACTGACGGTCCTGATCGGTCAAAGATATCGTCGATACGGGAGCGTTGAAGAGACGGCTGGCCAAGCGGGTCAGCCGGTCGAAGTTCTCGCTAGGCGATGTGTCGAGGAGGTTCAGGTTCCGTAGAGCGTTCAGCCGAGCCTGCTCATTGTGTGCGAAATCTACGACAAACCCGTCCATCATCAAAACATCCTTCTTGTACGACCTCTTGTCGCAAGCGATGCGTTAAGGCGGAGTATGCCGTCCGGCACGGCTTGCGGCGTGGTTAACACGCTGCTCTGCCGCACTCTTGGCCATTTGACGGGTATCAGAGGGTGACATCCGGGAACGTCTCGGCTGATCTATTCCTACGGTACTGGGGCTCGCCGCGACACCCGCGCCCTTAAAGAGGCGGTTCGCAGTCACACACGCAATTATAGTCCAAGCAATGCTCGTCTTTTCGTAGTCTGTTATGGACCATCTAACGTACGAGACAAGGTTTCTTTCTAGTTTCCGAGTACACCGGAACGCGTCGTGCTACTTCACGCCCGCTTTGATTGCGTTTAAATCCGTGGGGTCTAGACGAGGGCTCAAAAATTCCCGTCGAGGGGGCATGTCAGTTTCCATCCCGGCGCACCGAAAAAATCATTCACAGTATCAGCAAATTCCGGACCAAACTCAGCGGAGCAGGTTCTGCTGCCTTAAAACTTCCCGGGGTGCTGGAGACCTCCAGATCGTCTGGAAACATTCCACAACATTGGACGCCGTGACCGAGACGCCGGGCAGGGCAACCCAGGCTGGCGTCAGGCGATTGAGAAGGGCGGTGACCGTTGTTAAGGCGGCCGTCTGTCCCTGCCGGAACGGCTGCTGGGCCGCGATGGTCACGACGGGGCCGCCGCCCGACAGGCTGATAGCTGCTTCCTTGCCGAGATCTACCGTGCCAATCGAAACGGACAGACCTTTGGAGGCCAAGGCCGCAGCTGCCGCGATTGCGGGCGTATCCCAAACCACGAACAGGCCTTTTAGGCCCGGGTGCTTTTTCGCCAGCGCCGCGGCCGTCGTGCCAGCAAGGGCAAGAGCAGGGAAGCGGGCGACGTGCAGTCGATGGCGAGGACGGTTGATCCGCATCCATTTGACGAAGGCGATCTCGCGCTCGTTGGTCGCGAAGAAGTCCGAGTCGTAGCCGAGCACCCCCACATCGCCTTCCTCGCCGAGATGCGGCGCAAGACCTTCTGCCGCCATCTTGCCCAGGCCGAAATTGTCGGCGGAGATCAAAGACACGTAGTCCTTGCCCGGCAGCAGGCCCGTCGGGACATTGTCGAGCAGCACGAGCTTGATCCCGGCCGCGGAAACGCGGGCATGGGCGGCAGCGACTGTCGCATTGGCGACCGGCAGGGAAATGATCGCGTCCGGTGCTTCACGGATAAGCCGGTCCAGCGCCTCGATCTGAACCTCGGGCGTGAAGCCGCAATCAACCACGTCGATGACCGCCACACCGCAATCGCCGAGCGTTCCCACGATGCCTGCCAGCTGTTGCTTCGCCCAGTCGCTTGCGAGCGTATGAAGTACGATTGCAACGCGAAGGCCGGCAGCCCGTGCACGTGCCTTGTCCTCAGGCAAGAGCAGGACCCGTTCAGGGGCAGAGGCGCGTTCGCCGTGGGGTCCCAGGCCTTCAATCACCATTGGCGCACCTCATGCTTTCGGAGGCGGCACGACTGCGGCGACGTCTGCAGCCTGCGTCTCCAATCGGCCGCGAAGGGCTTCGAACTGCGGATGCGCCTGCGGGCGCCCTGCCATGATCCAATCCCGTAGAACCGCGGGTGAAAACAGGCTTTCCACGGCCACGATGGCCGCGCCAACGAGACCGGAGGAGCTGCCCATCTGAGAGCGGATGATCTGCAGATCCCGGCTGACCAGCGGGTGGGACGCGCCGTAGATGGCTTCGCGGGCCGCCGCCAAAAGGATGTCGTTGCTCTGGGCGATCGATCCGGAGAGCACAATCAGTTCGGGATTCAGCATGTTTGCCAGCGTCGCGACGACCTGGCCAATCATGCGCCCGCTTTGCGAGAGGATCTCGATCGCTGCGGCGTCGCCCATATGTGCAGCTTGCGCCACTTCGACGGCGGTGATCTCGCCGCCGCGCCGGACATGGTCCGACAAGATCGCGCTCAGACCCCTGTCCGCCTGAGCGCGGCCTTCACGGATGATCGCTTCCGAGCCAGCCATCGTTTCCAGCGTCCCGTGCCGCTCGCCGTAGCTGACCGGCACGGAGCCGATCAGTCCGACCGCGCCCTGGGCACCCCGAAAGAGGACGCCATCGTTGACCAGTCCAGCACCGATCCGCTTGCCTACCTTGACGAACAGCATGGTCCGACGGCCGGAGCCTGCGCCGGAGTGAAATTCCCCCATCGTCATCGTCTCGACGCTCGACCGTAGCCAGATCGGAACATCGAAGGCGTCCACCAATTTTTCAACCAGGAGAAAACTCTCCCAACCCGGCAGAACCGGCGGCGTTTCATCCTGAAAGAAACTTCCGCCGCTTTCCGTCACCACCCCGGGTACAGAAATAGAAATTCCCCAGAGTTCACCTGATCCCTGCTGCATGTCGAGAATCCAGCGGAAGAGGGTCGTCAGGCGATCGAGGAGAGCGGAGGCTGGCTGTGTCAAGTCGGCCGCCTCGTGGTGCTCCATCTTCAGATTACCACCGAGATCGGCAAGACCGACGCCGAGGGCCGTCTGGTCAAGTGTGGCGACGAGGATGCTGCCGCGACTGGCGGAGAACCGCACCAATCGCGGTGCGCGGCCGCCGGTCGCAGTTCCAAGCTCGCTTTCGTCCACGAACCCAAGATCCGTCAGCGTGCTTAGCCGGTCTGCCACGACAGCGCGCCCGAGTTCGCTCTGGCGCTCAAGCTCCTGACGGGTCGTGGCCCTCTCGGTTCGCACCAGGCTCAGGATTTCCACGAGGCTTGGCGCAGCCGTCTCTGCCGTGCGCGGCCGTCCTTTTCGGCGCGGTTGCACAGTGGCCTCATTCTTGGCCGTGGAAGGCATTTCCGATTCCTTTCAGCGCGAAGCAGGCGCTCAAACTCTTGATAATTCCGGCGCTTGCGGCGCGCAACCCAAAACTTCTGCATTAAATCAGCATAAGTACGGTGGTAAATGCATAAATATTGTTGACAAGCGCCTTATTTCGGCGCATTCAAGTCTCGCATTGGATGGAAATGTCTTTGGGAGGAGATGGCCATGGATGGTTGCAAGCTGGCCTATCACGCCAATTGTTGGGGCGACTTGGGTGGAAACGCTGTTGGCGTTACCTCGATCACGCAGCTTGCCTATCGCACCTTCGGCGACATGCGGCGCGCCTTTGCCGATATCGCCACGGCGGGGTACGAGGGTGTCGAGCTGTTCGATGGAAATCTGCTCGATTTCCCGGTGGGCGATATGCGCGCCCTGCTCGACGACACTGGTCTCTCGCTTGTCGCGACCTATGCTGGCGGAAACTTTATCTTCGACGATATCCTTCCGGAAGAGCTGGCCCGCGTGACTCGTGCCGCAGACCGGGCTGCCGAGCTCGGTGCTCCGCATCTGGTTGTCGGCGGCGGGGCGAAGCGCTTCGACGGTACCCGAGAGGCAGACTTCCACAAGCTTGCCGCCGCTCTCGATCGTGTCGATGAACTGGCGAAGGCGCGAGGCCTCAGCGCACATTATCATCCGCATCTATCGACCATCGTCGAGGGGCCGGCAGAGGTCGCCAAGATCTTCGCTCTCACGGGTATCGGTTTCTGTCCGGACACGGCGCATCTTGCTGCGGCCGGTGGCGATCCTGCCGTGCTCATCCGAGAGCATGCCGCGCGGATCACCTATGTCCATCTCAAGGGCTTGCAGCGCGAACCCTTCGCTTTCACACCGCTCGATCGGGGTGACGTGCCGACGGACAGCATCGTTGCCGCCTTGCGCGAGGTCGGCTTCGAGGGCTGGATCTGCGCTGAACTCGATGCCTGGCTCGACCCGTTGGAGGGCGCTCGTGCCAGCATGACTTATCTGAAATCGGCCCGTCTCAAGAAAGATTGAAGGCCGCTGGGGCAAGGCCCCATCCACGGGAGGAAACCATGATTACCAGACGCATTCTCTTATGCTCCGCGGCTATCGCGGCAGCTCTCTCCATCGCGGCTCCGACGCGTGCCGCCGATCCCGATGCCGCGCTTGCCAAGCTGCAGGAGACGGTTCTCTCGAAGGGGCCGTCGGGTGAGGACCCGTCGCCAGCCTCCGCCATCACGCTGACCGATGAGGAGTTGGCCAAGGTCAAGGGCATGAATGCAACGGCTGCCATCGTCATGCATTACGGCGGCAACGACTGGTCCCGCGCCCAGATCAATGGCTTGCAGACGCAGTTTGCCGCAATGGGCATCAAGGTGATTGCAGTCACCGATGCCGGCTTCAAGCCGGAAAAGCAGGTGGCCGATCTCGAAACCATCATGGCGCAGAAGCCGAACATCATCGTTTCGATCCCGACCGATCCGACCGCGACAGCGTCTGCTTACAAAGCCGCAGCGGATGCCGGCACCAAGCTCGTCTTCATGGACAATGTGCCGGCCGGCTTTAAGGCAGGCACGGACTACACGTCCGTGGTCTCGGCCGACAATTATGGCAATGGTGTCGCTGCCGCACATCTCATGGCCAAGGCTCTGGGTGGCAAGGGCGAGATCGGCCTGGTGTTCCACGCCGCGGATTTCTTTGTGACCAAGCAGCGCTACGACGCCTTCAAGAAAACGATCACTACCGACTATCCGGAGATCAAGATTGTCGCCGAACAGGGCATCGGCGGCCCCGATTTTTCCGGTGATGCCGAAAAGGCTGCCGGTGCCATTCTGACATCTAACCCGAATATCAACGGCATCTGGGCAGTCTGGGATGTCCCGGCCGAAGGCGTTATCGCCGCCGCACGCAACGCAGGGCGGGAGGACCTGATCATTACCACCATCGACCTCGGCGAAAACGTCGCGATCTCAATGGCGCAGAACGGTTTCGTCAAGGGCCTAGGCGCTCAGCGCCCCTATGATGCAGGCGTCGTCGAAGCCAAGCTTGCCGGTTATGCGCTGATCGGCAAGGAGGCCCCGGCCTTTGTTGCTCTGCCAGCCCTGCCAGTCACCCGTGACACTTTGAAGGATGCCTGGAAGACGGTCTACTCGACCGAGGCGACGGACAATATCAAGTCTAGTCTCGGCAATTGATAGCCTAGCGGGACGCGCGGCAACTGTGTGCCCCGCGTCCCCTGTTAGACCCGGTTGAAGGCAATCGCTGATCCCACCGGCACAGTCAGCAGCCCTTAGCTGCACCAATCAGGAGAAACCTCGATGACGAGAGTGATGAACGTCGCCATGATCGGCGGCGGCTTCATGGGCAAGGCGCATGCCATGGCCTATGCCGCCATGCCGATGTTCTTCTGGCCCGCCCCGGCCATTCCGCACCGCAAGGTGGTGGTGGATGTGACCGATGGCATGGCCGAGGAAGCCCGCCAGCGCTTCGGCTTCGAGGAAGCCTCCTCGGACTGGCGCGCCACCGTCAACCGGCCGGATGTGGATGTGGTCGATATCTGCACGCCGAACAATGTCCATGCCGAAATCGCCATCGAGGCGGCGAAGGCCGGCAAGCACATCATCTGTGAAAAGCCGCTGGCCCGCACCGTCGAGGAAGCCCGCGCCATGGCCGAAGCCGTCCGATCCGCCGGCGTCACCAACATGGTGGCCTTCAATTACCGCCGCACGCCAGCTGTTGCGCTGGCGAAGAAATACATCGAGGAAGGCCGGATCGGCCGCATCCTGAACTTCCGTGGCACCTATCTGCAGGACTGGTCGGCGGATCCGGATTCGCCGCTCTCCTGGCGCTTCCAGAAAAAGATCGCCGGTTCCGGCGCCGTCGGCGATATCGGCACGCATGTGGTCGATCTTGCGCACTACCTCGTCGGGCCAATCGCGGAAGTTATTGCGCTGACCACCACATACAACAAGAGCCGCCCGCTGCAGCAAGGTGGCATAGACAAGCTGGGTGCAGCAGAAAAAGCGGCCGATGCCGAACGCGGCGATGTGGATGTCGACGATGAGGTCGTTTCCATGCTCAAGTTTGCCAATGGCGCGATCGGCAGCCTCGAGGCGACCCGCAACGCCTATGGCCGAAATAACTTCATCACGCTTGAGATCCACGGCACGAAGGGTTCGATCCACTTCAACTATGAGCGCCGCGATGAGTTGCAGGTCATGTTCGCGGACGATCCTGCCGATGCAAGGGGTTTCCGCACCGTGTATACGGGTCCGGCGCATCCTTATGGTGGCGGTCTCTGGCCGATCCCCGGCCTCGGCATCGGGTATTCGGAAACGAAGATCGTCGAGTGCTATGATTTCTTCCAGGCGATCGCCAAGGGCAGGCCGGCGAGCCCGAATTTCGAAGACGGTCTGCTGACCGAACTCGTGGCCGATGCCTTCATCCGTTCCGGCGAGAGCGGTGTATGGGAGAGAGTGGGATGACCACGCCCGTCGCTGCCGTCCGGATGACCGGCATCTCGAAAACCTTCGGGGGCGTCCGCGCCCTTGAAGGCGTCGATCTGGAGGTAATGCCCGGTGAGGTCCACGCCCTTCTGGGCGGCAACGGCGCAGGCAAATCCACGATCCTTAAAATCCTGAACGGCGTCCACAAGCCGGATGAGGGCAGGGTCGTTGTCGCCGGCCATGAACTGACGGCGCATACGCCGGACGAGTCGCGCACCGCCGGTATTGCCATGAACTACCAGGAAATGAGCCTGATCCCGACGCTGACCGTAGCGCAGAACGTGTTCCTGACACGCGAAAGCCGCACCGTCGCGGGCTTGATCCACGATGCCGAGGCGGAGCGCCGCGCGGCGGACCTTTTTGCATTGCTTGAAGTCTCCGTCGATCCCAAGGCACTGGTCGGTGATCTCGGCGCCGGACAGAAACAGCTGACCGAGATTGCCAAGGCGATTTCTCAGAATGCGAAGGTTCTGGTGCTCGACGAGCCGTCGACGGCACTGGCCGTCTCCGACGTCGAGCGCCTGTTTTCCTTCCTGCGGAAGCTCAAGGCACAGGGCGTCGCGATCATTTATGTCAGCCATCGCATGGACGAGATTGCCCGCATTGCTGACCGCGCAACCATCCTCCGTGACGGCAAGCATGTCATCACAGCGCCGCTTTCCGAACTGCCGATCGACACCATGATCGAACATATTGTCGGCAAGCGCTCCAAGGGTCTCTCGGATGTCGTGCGCGGCTCGTCGGTCTGGGGTGAGGTTCTGCTGGAGGTTTCCGATCTCAGCGGCGTGCACAAACCGGACCATGTCTCCTTTACGCTTCATGCGGGCGAGGTCCTGGGCCTCGCAGGGCTGCTTGGCTCGGGACGGTCCTCGCTCGCCCGGCTCCTCGCCGGCATAGAACCCGCAGCCAGCGGCTCGATCCAGATCAGGGGCAGGGCGGCCACAATCCGCAAGCCCGGCGATGCGATCGCCAACGGCGTGGCCCTGGTGCCGGAAGCGCGCGCGACACAGGGCATCATCCCAGCGCATACTGTCGCCTCCAACATGGTGCTCGCCGTCATCGAGCGGCTGTCGCGCGCCGGCTTGGTCGACCGCAAAGCGGTGGCTGATCTCACCGATAAACAGATCAGCCGGCTTTCAATCAAAACCGCCAGCAGGGATCATGCCGTATCCACCCTTTCCGGCGGGAACCAGCAGAAGGTGGTGATCGGCAAGTGGCTGGCCACCGATCCCGATATCCTGATCCTTGACGAACCAACCGCCGGGATCGACATCGGCTCGAAGGCTGAAATCATTCGGCTGGTGCGTGACCTCGCCGCCTCCGGCAAGGCGGTCATCATGATCTCTTCGGAGCTGTCGGAATTGCTGACGGCCTGCGACCGCATCCTGGTCATGGCGGACGGCCGCGTCCACGCCGATCTTCCGCGCGAGACTTTCGACGACCCTACCGTGCCGGCCGAAGACATGGCGCATCGCCTGCAGGCAGCAGAGCAGAAGCTGCAGACCGAGATACAGCGGGCGCTCGCGGCCCAGGAGACATTCAATGCTTAAGTCTTTCGCTGCCAACTGGCGCCAGAACATCATCTATATTGGCTTCATCGCCATCTTTGTCGTCTTCGCGGTGGCGTTGAACGACAAGGGATTCCTCACGCCCAACAACCTGCTGAACATCGTTCGCCAGACGGCGATGATCGCGGTCATGGCAATCGCCATGACCTTCGTGTTGTCGGCAGGCGAGATCGATCTTTCGGTCGGTGCAGTCGCTGGCCTGACGACGGTGACCGTTGCCATGGCCATCGCCGTCGGCGGACCCATTGCCGGCGTGCTGGCTGGGATCGCCACGGGACTCGCAGTCGGCGCCTTCAATGGCTGGCTGACGACCCGCATCGGCATACCGTCCTTCCTTACGACGCTGGCAATGATGGGAATTGCCAAGGGCGTGGCGATGTGGATCTCGGCGACAGCGGCTGTTCCGATCCTCTCGCCCGGCTATACTTGGCTGTTCGGCGGCGGCAATTTCGGTCGGATCCCCGTGCTATTGATCTGGATGGTGGTGCTCGGCGTGATCGGCCATATTGTGCTGCGGCGCACCGGCTTTGGGCGGCGCGTGCTGGCGACGGGCGGCGGCGAAACTGCAGCCCGCTATTCCGGTATCGACACCCGCAATATCAAGTTCAAGGTCCTCGTCATGTCGTCCTCCGCGGCGGCTCTGGCGGGCATGCTCTATGCAGGCCGCCTGCAGTCAGGCCGCTTCCAGCTCGGCGAAGGCGACGAGCTCTCAGTCATCGCGGCGGCAGTGCTTGGCGGCACGAGCCTGTTCGGCGGCAAGGGCACAGTCGTCGGAACCATCGTCGGTGCGCTGATGATCGGCTTGATCAACAACGGGCTCATCCTCATGGGGCTGGAATTTAGCCAGCAGCTGATTGCCCGCGGCGGCATCATCATCCTCGCTGTCGCGCTTAGCCAGAAGAGGACCGCATCATGACCGTCACCATCATCGGAACGGTAACGGCGCGTCCAGACTGTCGCGATGAGCTGGAGGCCATACTCAGCAGACAGGTCGCCCCGACACGGTCGGAAGCCGGATGCATCAATTACGATTTCCATGTCGACGCGGCTGACGCGTGTGTCTTTGTTTTCTACGAGAACTGGCGAAGCCAGGAAGACCTGGATCAGCACATGAAAATGCCGCATCTCGTGCCGCTCCTGTCTGAGATGGACAGACTTCTGGCAAAGCCGATCGAGATCCGGCACCTGCGGATGTTCGGTTGCCTTGCCACCTAAGCAAGCTTCGCGGGGCTGCGCTTCTTGCGCGGAAAGGCGCAGCCAGATGCGCTCTGATCTCAATTTGGTGGATCTTGTCAGTCAAGAGCGTGAGGATTGCATATTGCCATTCCCGGATCTCGTATTGTGATGATGGCTTCGGCGAAACATGCAGCAGCTTTGCACCCAAAGCTGAAGAGGCAATCGCCAGGTTGTCGTTTGCTGCGATCGTGTCCCAAAACGTGGTGTGGCTGCATTCATAGCTGATCCGAGAGATGATCGGCGTTGCCGCTGATGGCGCTGAAGGGCGGGAAGACCGGCATGGGCCAGACGAGAGGAATGGCTTCCGGCTCGCCCAGTGCAACGGCTATCGCGACCGGGACTGGGAGACGCGTGCAGGAACCGTCGAGTCGCGCAGTCCCAAGCTCCGCACGAACAGCCACTCCCCGAGGCTCCTAGAGCCGCGCCGGAGACGGGGATGCCCTGACTGCGGTGATACAAGAGGCCTAGATCCAGGGCTGTTCGACCGGATCCGTGGATGACCACAGCGCAAACGAGGTTTGTCGCAACCTCAAGGCGCTGGGCATGTCGGGCATTTCCAAGAGCCAGGTATTCCGGTTCTGCGAAGAGATTGACGACAAGGTAAAGGCCTATCTCGACAGGCCGACCGGAGGCAAATACCCTTACCGGTGCATTATTGCCATCTGTCTGAAGGATCGTCGCGGCGGTCGCATCGTCTCGGTCGCTGTCATCATCTTCTTGGGGGTGAACACCGATGGCCGACGCGAGGTGCCGGGCTTGGAGATCGGCACATCCGAAGCCGAGCCGAGCTGGACAGAGCTTCTGTGCAAGGTGCCGAGGCGAGGGGCTCGGCGGCATGGACCTCGTGGTGTTCGATGCCATAAGGGCATCAAGGCAGCCGTGTCGAAGGTGCTTTCCGCTCCCTGGCAGAGGAGGAGGGTTCACTTTCGGCGCAATGCAGTGGGCCGTGCGGGGTAGAGCGGCCGGTGCGTCGTGTCGAGATGGCAAATCGAAATCGGGCGGCGGCCCGCAGGGTGGTGTCCGCAACCGCTCCTATCAGACGGAAGCGCTGCGCCTTTGAACTGCAGCCTAAGAGCGCTGCGTCGCGCGGGACCTGCGGACTTTTCCGGAAACTCAGGCCGACCTGAACTGGCTCGCTGGAAATGGTTTCAGGAGCGGGGCTGCCCGTCTCCGCCGCGCCCTCTCACGTTACAATCCTCGAGAAACAGAGACCGCTTTCAGCCAGGCGCTCTCTTCTCCCACCTGCCAAAACGCACGGCGAAGCTGCCCCATCAGGCGACGTCATACGCACACGCACCTATCCTGCTTTATCCGTGAACGTAGATCGCGCAACACCCCACGGTTCAACCTTCCCAAATGTACAACATTTTGGACACGATTAGCCTTGATGACCACTAGAATGAACAGCACTTGACGAACCATCAACCTCGTGGCTGAATGTACAAAATTATGGGCATAAGCCCGTTTCACGTCCACTCGAATGAACAATCGATAATCGTGTCCCGTCAAAGAGTCTATTCCAGGATCACACTCCAGGCGCTCATTATGCTCGGCAAGCTGATCCGCGTTGGGCGGACTCAGCGCGGCCTGACCGCGCAGGATCTGGCAGACCGCGCCGGTATCAGCCGCACGACCTTGTCCAGCATCGAAAAAGGCGCGCCAGGTCCCGAGATCGGCATCGTCTTCGAAGTCGCCTCCATCGTCGGCATACGCCTCTTCGACTACGACGAGCGCATGGTCCAGATGCACAATGCCCGCCTCGACGAAAAACTGACCCTGCTGCCCAGAAGCGTCCGCAACGCCGTGAAGGAGGTCGATGATGACTTCTGAGGCGGATGCTCGCGAAGCCTTCGTCTGGGTCTGGCTCCCGGGCGCAACGGAGCCGGTGGTTGCGGCCCGCCTCGATCAGGATGGCGAGCGCCTGCTCTTCACCTACGGGGCGAGCTACCGTCGCCGAAAAAGCGCCATTCCCATCTACGAGCCGGAACTGCCCCTCCAGGAAGGCACCATGGCGCCCATTCACGGCCTATCGATGGCCAGCTGCATCCGCGACGGCTCGCCGGACGCGTGGGGACGCCGCGTCATCATCAATCGGCTGACGGGCAAGAAACCTGATGCTGCCGGCCTACCCGAAATCAGCGAGCTCACCTTCCTGCTGCAGTCAGGCTCCGACCGGATTGGCGCTCTCGATTTCCAGGCATCGTCCACAGAATATATCCCCCGCCTTGCAGCACAGGCATCGCTTGACGAGCTTATGGAGGCAGCGACCCTCATTGAAGAAGGCGTCCCCTTGCCCCCGGCACTCGACCAGGCAATCAATCACGGCACGTCGATCGGCGGCGCGCGTCCCAAGGCACTGATCAATGACGGCGCGAAGAAATTCATCGCCAAATTCTCGGCCGCCAATGATACCTATAGCGTCGTAAAGGCCGAATTCATCGCGATGAAGCTGGCATCTGCCTGCGGACTGAACGCCGCGTTGGTATCGATGACTCGCGCCGCCCAAAAGGATGTGCTGCTTATCGAGCGCTTTGACCGCACACACACGAAAGGCGGTTGGACACGGCACGCTATGGTCTCAGCACTGACCATGCTTGGCCTTGACGAGATGATGGCACGCTACGCTTCCTACGAAGACCTAGCCGAACTCATCCGCCACCGCTTCAATGACCCAAAAGACACGCTCAAGGAGCTCTACGGACGGATGTGCTTCAACGTGCTGTGCGGCAATACAGACGACCACGCCCGCAACCATGCCGCCTTCTGGGACGGCAAGATGCTCACGATCACGCCGGCCTACGACATCTGCCCTCAGGGCCGCACCGGCAGTGAAGCGACGCAAGCCATGCTCATCAAGGGCGAGGGCCGCGCCAGCACGCTCGCTACGTTGCTCGCCGCCGCGCCCGATTATCACTTGAGGGAGGCGGAAGCCGCCGCGCTGATCGAACAGCAGATCACAACCATCGCCACCCTCTGGAAAGAGGTCTGCGACGAAGCCGACCTCAGCCCCGTCGACCGCAAGCTGTTCGCCGGACGACAGTTTCTCAACAGCTATGCTCTCGACGGCCTCGATACCCACAAGGCGCTACAGGACACCTTTTACAACGGCCGCAACACGCTGCTCACAAGCGCAGGCGCCTGAGCTGACAGCGCAAGGCAGCTCGAAAGACGCGCATGGCAGAAACCCTCTCTCCGCTTCCTCGGACATGCCCCATGGGCTGCCGAGCAACCCGCCTCCGGCATCATTTTCATGGCAGCCGCCACCAAGCGACCGCAGGCCTGCTCGGTCATTTGGCGTCTGTCTCTGACCTTTGCACCGTCGACCGACTCGGGTTCAAATAGCGCGGGGACGGGCTGGCTGACGGGGTTTTTCACGATGGAGATATCCACGGGAGTACGCAGTCCAGGCCTTATCGCAGAGGCTGAAGACGATCAAAGGCGCGTCAATGCTGCCGAAAACCCCTTTCGCAAACTTTACCGCAAAAACGCCGTGCCGGTCGGATCCGTCGATGCTCCAGATCAAGGGATGGGTAACCGGTACAATAGGTGCTCGACACATGCCGCGGCAGGTTTGCCGGCGATCCATCGGTGCATCGGCGGAAACCACGACCAGCGGCGTGTGTCAGCGCCCTCCGCTCATCGCGGCGCATGGATCATGTCATCAGGATCGCCCTGAAATCGTTCACATTGGTACCAGTCGGGCCTGTTTCGAAGAGGTCGCCGATCGCAGCAAAGGCCGAATAGCTGTCGTTGCGATTGAGGAGGCTGCGCGGATCAAGCCCGCAGGCGCGAAGCCGTCGGGCCGATGTCCCATCGGCGAAAGCGCCAGCATTGGTTTCCGAGCCATCGACGCCATCGGTATCAGCTGCCAGTAGCGCAATATCGAAACCATCGATGGCAAGCGCGCAGGCCAGCGCGAATTCCGCATTGCGCCCGCCCTTGCCGCCCTTCGAGCGCAGCGTCACGGTGGTCTCGCCGCCTGAGAGGAGGACGACCGGCTTTTCGAAGGGGCGGTTCCGGGTGGCGATCTCCCGGGCGAGCGCGGCATGCACGAAACCGACATCACGGGCCTCGCCTTCGATCGTATCGGACAGGATAACGGCCTCGATCCCGGATGCGCGCGCTGCGGCCGCGGCCGCTTCGAGCGACAGGCTGGCGGAGGCGACAATATGACAGCGATGTCCGGCAAGTCGGGCATCCTCCGAAAAGGGCGCGTCGGCGTCCGGCGACGACAGGTGGGCGATGGCGCGTTCGCTAAGCGTCAGGCCATATTGCCGGACGATGTCGAGTGCGTCGTGGCGCGTCGTGTTGTCAGGCACGGTCGGGCCCGAGGCAACGTGGGCGGGGTTGTCGCCGGGGATGTCCGACATGATGAGGCTGACGACACGCGCCTTTGTTGCCGCCGCCAGCCGGCCGCCCTTAATCATCGACAGGTGCTTGCGCACGACATTCATGGCCGAGATCGGCGCGCCGGAGGCGAGCAGCATCTCGTTCAGCGCGATCTCGTCAGCAAGCGTGAAGCCCGATGGCGGCGCGGGAAGCAGCGCCGATCCCCCGCCGGAGATGAGGGCGATCACCAGATCGTCCGCGGTGAGATCCTTCACGGCGTCCAACAGCCGCCTCGAGGCCGTAAGCCCGGCCGCATCCGGCACGGGGTGCGACGCCTCGATCACGTCGATCGACCGCGTGGCGCAGCCATATCCGTAACGCGTCACCACCACCCCGGACAGGGGACCGTCCCATAGAGCTTCGAGGGCGCGGGCCATCTGTGCGGCGCCTTTTCCGGCGCCGACGACGGCCGTGCGGCCTTTGGGCGGTGCAGGCAGATGGCGCCGCATGCCTTCTAGCGGATCGGCAGCGTCGACTGCCGCCCGAAAGAGGGTGGCGAGCAAGCGTCGGGCGTCGCTATCGGGACCATGAGGTCCCCCGATGCGCGGCTGGTTCAAGGGCTCCATCCTCCTTCAAGACTCGAACGACGCGAGCGCCGCGTCACATCCGTCACGGGCCGGTTTGCATCACCCCTGAAAGGGGCCTTCCAGAGCGTTTGCGCGCAGCGAAGCAGCCAGACCGTTGCTCTGCAACAGCACATCGCGCCCCGCCGCCTCTGCACCGTCGCTCACCAATCTGTCGAGCGCTTCGATCAGTCCGCGGGCTACGGCGCGCAGGGCGTCGATCCGCTCCGCATCGCCACGCAGTGCCTCCAGATCATTGGCCGTCACGCTACCGAGACCGGCAGGTGTCCGGGCACCCGCGTCAACATAGCCCTCGGCCAGATCGCCGACGCGATTGCGCACCACGCGGTGCTTGATGGCATCAAGGATCTGGTCTACCGCCTGAATCGCGCCCGACACGCGTGTCGGATGATCGGTGTCCGCGGTGGCATGCGGCAGCAGCGACAGCCGGGCGGCATGCTCCGGCAGAAGCGACAGATATGGCACCATCGGACCTGACAGGGCACCGCTCTCGGCATCACTGAAAAGATCCGCATCGATGGCGGCGTGAGATATCTGGCCCGAGGCAAGGGCGGCGGCTAAGGCAGGAACATCGACCAGCTGGCCGCGATCGTAGTTGATCAAGACCGCGCCTTTCGCCAGCGCGGACAGGGCCTGCGTGCCGATCAGGCCCGTATTGGCATGGCCGTCGGGACCAAGCGGACCGATGCCGAGATGAACGGACAGGACATCCGCGCCGGCGGCGGCATCGCTGACGCTCTCAGCATAGATGAAACCTTCGCTCTGGATCCATTCCTTGTGGCGGGGCCGAGCGAAGATGCGCACGGTCATCCCGAAGGCGCGCGCCAGTTTTGCGACTTCCCGGCCGATGTTGCCGTAGCCGATCACGGCGAAGACCCGTCCCTCCAGCTTGGCGGTCGGGAAACGCACGAGATCGCGGCCGGTGTCGAAACGACCGGCGGCGACCAGCCCATGCATCTTCTCAACCGGCAAATCGGGACAGACGCGCAGCAGCGCTTTCATCACCATCTGCGCAGTGGCGCGCGCATTGATGCCTGGCGTGTTCATCAGCGGCGCTACGCCGCCCCGGCCGTCGCCACCACCCCAGCTGGCGGACCCCATATTGCCGGTCCCGGCGCCGATCCGCACGCCGCCACGATCGAAACGCACGTTCTTCGGAAGGAAGGTGGCCGCTGCGATGACCGCGTCGTAGAGACCGTCACCCGCTTCGGCCAGAAGCTCGGCTTCGGTCGACAGCATCGGCTGGTAATAGAAATGCGGCCTGCCTGACTCCGGGGCCGACAGGGCACGCGCCGAGCCTTCATGGAAGACGCCGCCGCGGGTCTCGATATGCCGCTTGACCGCCGAATGATCGGGGCGGCCATCCGCACCGCGGGCAAGCCCCACGAGATCGACGATGAGGATTTTAGGCGTGGACGTGTCGGTCATCTTTTCTCCTGCGAGAGCTGGCGGATCTGCCGCCGGCCGCACCGCGCTCTTTCAAAACAGTTCGGAAACGAACTTGGTCCTCTGAAACGCCTCCAGCCCCTCGATCCCGCTTTCGGAACCGAAACCAGATTCGTTGACCCCGCCAAACGGTGTCTCGGGCGTCGAGATCATCGTGTGGTTGACGCCGACGAGCCCGGCATCCAGCGCCATCTCCGCGTCACGCGCAGTCGCACCATCCCTGGTGAAGACGAAGGACGCTAGGCCGAAGGGAAGCGCATTGGCCCGCGTAATCACCTCGTCGAAGGTCGAGAACGGCATGATTGCGGCAACCGGGCCGAACGGTTCTTCCGAAAGGATCCGGGCGCTTTCCGGAACGTTGTACAGCACGGTCGGCGCATAAAAATTGCCGGGCTGCTCGACGCGACGTCCGCCGGCCAGAAGCTCGGCTCCCTTGCCGACGGCGTCATCGACCAGCGCCTGGATCGCGTCGCAGCGGCGCGGGGCAATCATCGGGCCCATTCGCGTGTCGGGCTCGAGACCATTACCGAGCTTGAGCGCGGCCGCCTTTGCCGCCATGCCCTCGGCAAAGCGGGCCGCGATGCTCTCATGCACGAAGAAGCGCGTCGGCGAGGTGCAGACCTGACCGGCATTGCGGAACTTGGCCGCTGCCAGTGTCGCGACCGCGTGATCCACGTCGGCATCGGCGAAGACCAGCACGGGCGCATGGCCTCCGAGCTCCATCGTCGTACGCTTCAGCGTATCGGCCGCCCGCTTCTGCAGAAGCTTACCGACGGCTGTCGAGCCGGTCAGGGATACTTTTTTCGGGATCGGCGAGGCGAGAAGGTGGCGCGACACGTCATCCGGCACACCGAAAACGAGGTTCAGGACGCCGTTGGGCAGGCCGGCATCCTGAAAGCAGCGGGCAAACGCCACGGCCGTGCCGGGGGTTTCCTCGGCGGTCTTGAGGATGATCGTGCAACCGGCAGCGATCGCGCCGGAGATCTTGCGGATGACGTTCGAGGCGGGAAAATTCCAAGCGGCGAAGGCGACGACCACGCCCACCGGCTCCTTGTAGACCATCTGGCGCTGGCCCGGCACGCGACCCGGCACGATGCGCCCATAGGCGCGCTTGCCCTCCTCGGCATACCAGCGCGTCGCCTCGGCCGAGAAGGCCACCTCGCCGCGCGACTCGGCGAGCGGTTTGCCGTTTTCCATCGTCAGAACTCGCGCGATCATTTCCAGCCGGGCGTCGATCAGGTCGGCGGCTTTCATCATGATCTTGTAGCGGGCAACAGCGGTCTCAGCCTTCCAGGTGCCGAAGGCGCGCTGCGCCGCCGCAAGCGCCGCGTCAAGATCGGCGGCCGAGGCGTGCGGCACGGTGGCAATCTCGGCGCCGGTGGCGGGATTGACGAGCGGCTGCTCCTTGCCCTCGCTGCCCTTGCGGAACACGCCATCGATCAGCAGGTCGATTGTTTCTTCATACATAGGTGTCTCCTTGTCCGGCGTCTCGGCCGGGTTGCCGTCGCCCGGTCAGAACCGGGACGAGCGGAAATGCGACAGGTCAATCGAAGGGGAGCGTCCGGTAGCGAGTTCTGCGATCAGCCGACCGGTCACGGAACCGCCCATCAGCCCCTGATGACCGTGGCCAAAGGCCAGGATGACATTGTCGTGGCGCGGTGCGGTCTCGATTACGGGGATGCTGTCGGGCATGCCCGGTCGGTTTCCCATCCACCGTTCCATGCCGCCGAGGTCTGCGCCGGGGAACATATGAGCGGCCTGACGCAGCAGGATATCGGCCCGCCGCCAGTTGGGCTTCGCCTTCGGCCGGGCGAACTCCACCGTACCGGAAAGGCGCAGGCCGCCCTCCATCGGCGCGGCGACGAACTTGCGTTCGGCGGCGTTGACGTTGACCTTCAGACCCGTGTCGGCGTTCGGCAGCATGATGTGATAGCCGCGCTCGCTGATCAGCGGCACGCGCACGCCGACCTGCTTTGCGAAGGGGGACGAGAAAGCCCCGGCCGCGATCACGACCTTGTCGGCGTCGACCACGCCGCCTTCCGTCGCGACACCCGTGACTCGGCCCTGTTGCACCACGAGTGAGCGAACAGTGTGACGGGTGAAGACGGCGCCCTTGGCGGCGGCGAGCTTTGCAATGGCGGCGACCAGGCGGCCCGGATTGGGGCACTGTCCCTGCTCGGGCAGGAAGACGCCGGCACGATAGTCGGTTGATATGGCCGGCTCCAGCTCGCGCATCTGGCGGGCATCGAGGATCTCGACCTTGACGCCGCGTTCGCGACGCATGCCGATGGAAAGCGCGCTGCCTGCCGGTCCGTTCGGATTCTCATACGCAAAGAGCTGGCCGCGATGAAGGATCAGGTCCTCGCAGCCGGCCTCCTTCACGAGCGGCTCGTAGCAAGCAAGCGTCAGCCGGTTCAGCGCGATCATGCCATCCGAGATGCGCCTGACACGCGACAGGCGCGAATTGGCGAGGAAGCGCAGCAACCACGGCAAGGCGTGGGGCAGGTCGAAAAGGCGCAGGCCGATCGGTCCATCGGGGTCGAGCAGCATACCCGGCACCTGTCCGGCGATCCCCGGAAGGGAGTTGGGGATGCACGAGCCGGGGGAAAGCCCCCCGGCATTACCAAAGGAGCATTGCCCGGGGCTGCCAGGCTCCAGCGGATCGACCACCTTCACCGAGAAGCCTTCGTCCACGAGGGCATTGGCGGCACAGACACCGATGATGCCAGCGCCGATAACGACCACTTTTCCGCCGCGGTAAGATGGCACCATGGTGCGTGCTCCTGTCCTTCTTCTTCTGTTCTTTGGCGGGCTCAGGGAATGTTGGGCATCGGCGTGCCGGCGCGGAAGGCGGGAAGCGCGCGGCTGAAGGCCATCTGCAGCATGCGGAAGTCCGAGAGGTAGGCGATGAACTTGTAGCCGAGGTCGCGCATCTTCTGCCCGTATTCGATCGAACCGACATGGATGCCCGGTACGACGCCTGCCTTGATGCAGCGATCCGCGATCATGGCGATTGTTTCGTTCACGTCGTCCCATTTGGGATCGAAGCCGGGCGTGTAGCCCATGGAGACGGCAAGATCCGACGGACCGACGAAGATGGAATCGAGGCCGGGGGTCGCGAGGATCTCGTCGAGGTTGGCCACACCATCCTTGTGTTCGATCATCGCCATTGTGATGACTGTCGTGTTGGCATGGGCGAAATAGTCCGAACCGCCATAAAGACCGGCGCGGATCGGGCCGACCGAGCGACCGCCTTCGGGGTAGTAGCGGCACGCCTCGACAAAGGCGCGGCATTCGGCGGCGGTGTTGACCATCGGCACGATAACGCCATAGGCGCCGGCATCCAGCACGCGGCCGATGATAGCCGGGTCATTCCACGGCACCCGTACGAAGGGCGTCTTGTCAGTCGTGGAGATCGCCTGCAGCATCGACAGCATGTCGGAATAGTCGGCGCAGCCATGCTGCATATCGACGGTGACGGCATCGACGTCCTGCTGGGCCATCATCTCGGCCGACAGGCCCGACGGGATCGCCAGCCAGCCGGTGACGGCGCATTCGTCCTTGGACCACAGGGCCTTAACCTTGTTCTCACGCATGGGGAGTTCCTTTTTGTAATGCCATCAGGAGTTGAGGATGAGATCGGCGGCCTTCTCGGCCATGGCGATCGTGGTGATGTTGGTGTTGGCCGCAATGACCGAGGGCATGGCGGACGCGTCGACCACGCGCAGCCCTTCCACGCCGCGCACGCGGCACTGGTTGTCGAGCACGGCCATCGGGTCGTCGTCGCCGCCCATGCGGCAGCTGCAGGAGACGTGCCAGCCGGACCAGACCGCCTTCTTCGCCCAGTCGACAATCAGGTCGCGGTTCTGCATCATCTGGTGCATCCGCTCGGTCGTGCCGAACTTGCGGCGTAGCAGAGTGTCGCGGAAGAAGGGCGCATAGTCGAACAGGAGCGCGGCGGTACCGGTCTTGACATAGTTCGACAGCTTGCGAACGGAGAGCGCTCGCGCCTCCTCCGTATAGCCAGCGAGAAACCAGGTGTTCACATGCGCCCGCACGCGCGGGTCCTCCATGATCCGGTAGATCCGCTCGAAGCCATCGACGAGCCGCATCAGGTCGCGTTCGTCGCCGGCAAGGTTGAGGTTGATTATCGGCTCGTCACGCCAGTCGGACGACTTCAGGCTGACAGTGCCGCGCGAATAGGACTTGTTCACGCAGACATTCAGCGCGCCCATTGCCTTGCCGAGCGGATGCCAGCCCGCCCGGTTGACCGGCATCATCAGCATGTCCGACGGCGAACACCCCTCGTAACCCGAGGAATAGCGCACGCCGAGGAAGATGTGACGGCGCTGCCCGGACTTCAGCCGGGCGGAGCGCTTGAAATGGGCCCCCACGGCAAGATGCGGGTGGTCCATCAGATTGGCGCCGACACCCGGCAGATTGGAGACAACCGGAATGCCAAGGGCGCGCAGGTCGGCCGCCGGGCCGATGCCGGCGCGCAGCAGGATCGGCGGCGTGTGCAGCGCACCGGCGCAGAGAATGACTTCGCCCGCCCGCCACAGTTCCGGCGGACGATCACCGGTATGGGCATGAACGCCGGTGATGCGCCTGCCCTCCACCTCCAGCCCTTCGACCTGGGTATTGGCAAAGATGTGCAGGTTCTTGCGGGCCCGGACCTCGCGGGTGAGATAACCGAGCGCCGTTGACACGCGGTGATCGTTCTCGTTGGCGAGCGGCAGTGGAAAGGAGCCATCGTCGATGGAGGCGTTATAGTCCTCCTGGTAAGGGGCGTCCTTCTTGGTCACCGCCAGCACCGAGCGCGTGAAGCCCGCCCAGTCCTTGGGGAAGACGCGCCGGATCGGCATCGGTCCGCTCTTTCCGTGCAGCGGGCCGTCGAAATCGAGATCGCGCTCCAGCTTGCGGAAATAGGGAAGCATATCCTCCCAGCTCCAGCCTGAAACGCCCATCGCTTGCCACTCGTCATAGTCGGCCGGCAGACCGCGAACGGCGAACTGGCCGTTGATCGAGGAGCCGCCGCCCATGACACGGGCCTGCTCGAGACGGGTCGGCGGAACGATCTCCGAGTTGGAGCGCGGATTGCGCGCGTAGACGCGCAGTTTGGACCAATGGAACCGCGGATCGAAATAGGAAAGGCCGGGATAGCTGTCGGCAATCACATCCGGGACGTTGTCCGGCGGCGTATCAGGTCCCGCTTCCAGCAGCGCAACCTGTTTGGAGGGGTTTTCGGACAGGCGGCCCGCAAGCGCAGCGCCAGCCGACCCACCTCCCACAATGACGTAATCGTAGATCATTCGGGATGCTCTCAGAGATAGTTGATCCACACGGCCTTCTGCCGCGTGAATTCCTCGATGCCGGCGCGGCCCATGTCTTTGCCGAAGCCCGACCCCTTCCAGCCGCCGGCCGCATAGGTAAATTCAGGATCGCGTCCATGCTGATTGACCCAGACCATGCCGGCCTCCACGGCATCCGCGACTTTCATCGCGAGCTTCAGGTCCTGCGTGTGGACGGAGGCCGAAAGGCCGTAGGTGGGGTGCTGCGCCTCGGCGATGGCCTGCTCGATGTCGTCATAGGTCGTGACCGACATGACCGGACCGAAATACTCCTCACTAAAACCGACATTGTCGCGCGAGACTTTGGCGAGCACCGTTGGCGCGTAGAAGTTGCCTTCATTCGGGCCTTCCAGCCGTGTCGCGCCGGTCAGCACCTCCGCACCCTGCTTCACCGTCTCCTGCACCAGCGCGTCGATCCGATCGAACTGCCTTGCCGAGATGACGGGGGCAAAGGTGGTGGTCTCGTCCCAGGTGGGGCCGGCCTTGACCGCTTTCGTCTTGGCGATCACGCGGTCTATCAGTTCGTCGGAGATTGCGCTGTCGACGATGAGCCGCGAGGCGAGCGTACAGACCTGTCCGGCATTGACCATGAAGCCATTGGCAACGCGTGTCGCCACGGCATCCATGTCGCCTGGATTGCGAGTGACGATCTGCGGGCTCTTGCCACCGAGCTCCAGCACGACCGGCTTGATGCCCGACTGCGCGGCAAGTGACATGACCGCGGCCCCGGTGGCCGTGGAGCCGGTGAAGGAGACGATGCCGATGGCGGGATGAGCGACGATCGCGGCACCCGTGGTGTGGCCCCAGCCGTTGACCACATTGAGGAGGCCGCCCGGGAGCTCGGCCTCGGCTGCGCATTCGGCAAGCGCCAGAAGGCTGTGCGGCGTCAGCTCCGAGGTTTTCATTACGACGGCATTGCCGGCTGCCAGCGCAGGGGCGAACTTCCACGCCGCCGTGATCATCGGAAAATTCCAAGGCACGATCGCGCCCGCGATGCCATAGGGTTCGCGCCGCGTGTAGCTCAGCGTAGCGGCCTTGGTGGTCGTGACGATGCCTTCCAGCTTGTCGCAATATTCGGCGAAGTATCGCACCACGCCGGCGGTGCGCACCGCATCCCCCGTGATCGTGCCCGCCACCAGACGGCTGGAGCCCGCAGCCTCGAGACGGCCAAGATACTCGGCTTTCTCCTCGATCTTTTCGGCAAAGCGGAAGAGCGCCCTGGCGCGGTCGCGCGGGTTCATCCGCGCCCAGCCGGAGGAGGCGAGGGCGGTTTTGGCAGCCGTGACCGCCAGATCGACGGCGGCCTGTCCACCATCCCTGATCACGCCCATCGGCTGCGCATCCGAGGGGCGCAGCACCGCGATCTCTTCGCCCGGCAGGTCGACAAAACTGCCGCCAATATGATGTCCCGAGGGGATGGTGAGGGTGTCGGGATTGAAGCTGAGCGACATGAGCTTTCCTTCGTATGTGGCCTGCGCCTGGACGCAACGTGCCGCTCGGCCCCGCGACAGGGCCGACGCACGGATGAGAGGAGGGACGGACGGCTGCCCGTGGAAGCGTTCGGGATCAACCGCCTTCCAGGAAGGGCCGCAGCAAATCCGCGGTTTCGTGGAAGCGGCCGACGAAGCTTTTTAGGCGTGGATGGGTCGGACGCAGCAACACGTCCTTCGGCGGACCGTCCTCGGCGATCGTGCCGTGGTCGAGAAAGATTACGCGGTCGGCAATCTCGAAGGCAAAGCCGAGTTCGTGGGTAACAATGACCATGGTCATGCCGCTGCGGGCAAGATCGACCATCGCCTTCATCACCTCGCCCACCAGTTCGGGATCGAGCGCCGATGTCGGCTCGTCGAAGAGCATGACTTGGGGATGCATGGCGCAGGCCCGCGCAATGGCGACGCGCTGCTGCTGGCCACCGGACAGCTGGCGCGGATACTTGCCGACGTGATCCTGCAATCCCATCTGGGCCAAAAGGTCCAGCGCCTCCCTGCGGGTCGTTTCCACATTCGCCTTCTTGACCGTCACCGGCCCTTCCATGACGTTTTCCAGCGCGGTCATGTGCGGAAACAGGTTGAACTGCTGGAACACCATGCCGGTCTGCGAACGGATGCGGTTCACCGTCCCTGCCGGCACGGCGTTGCCATCGCGCGCCGCCGGACTGGCATCATAGATCGCCGCGCCGCCGATGGTGATGCGGCCCGCAGTGGGCATGTTGAGGAGGTTGATGCAGCGCAGCAACGAGGTTTTGCCGGAGCCGGACGCCCCGATCAGCACGACCACTTCGCCGGCTTCCACGCAGAGATCGACACCCTGTAACACTTCGCGCTGGCCGAATTTTAGCCGCACGCCTTCGAGCTTCAAGAGAGGATCGGACTTGCTCATTTGACGCGCTCCGAGATGGTTTCCAGCTTGCGCGACAGGAAGGTCAGCGGAACAAGCAGAGCGAGGAACATGACGCCGACCATGGTGTAGACTTCCATCGGCCGGTAGGTGAAGGAGCTGACGTAACTCGCTTGATACAGAAGGTCGGGCACGGTGATCATCGACATCAGCGTGGTGTTCTTGATCTGGATGATGGACTGGCCCGCAAGCGGCGGGATCATGCGGCGGAAGGCCTGCGGCAGGATCACGCGGCGCATGCGCTGGCCGTAGGTCATGCCGAGCGCGGTGGAGGCATCGGTCTGCCCCTTGTCGATCGACTGAACGCCGGCGCGCAGAATTTCCGCATAGAATGCGCCTGCATAGAGACTGAGGCCCGCAAAGCCGGCCCAGAACTTGGTGACCGCGAGACCCGCGAAAATGGGAAAGGCGTAATAGATCCACAGCAGGATCACCAGCAGCGGGATATTGCGGAAAATTTCGACATAGACCCGTCCGACGAGGGACAAAGCACGGGACCCGGTGAGCTGTATCAAGCCGATGAACAATCCGATCACCAGACCTGCGGCGATGGAAATCGCCGAGTAGAACAGCGTGACCAGGAGCCCGTTCCAGAACAATGGCCAGTTCTGCTGAATGACGGAAATATCGAACAAAAGCGTGACTCCAGGGCTGGTTCGACTGGCCGGGCTTTGTGCCCGGTACGAGGACCTGCCGAGCCTGAGCCCGGCAGGTCTTTCGGCAGATCAGAAGCTGAAGTTGCTGGGCAGGATCGACAGGTCGATACCGCGATCTTCCCAGGACTTGGCCAGGCGCCCCTGGGCCAGGCCCAGCGATCGCTGTTGCTGGATCCAGTTGATCAGGAAGTTGATGAAGCCCTCATTTCCCGGTTTGCGCGCGACGGCGAGCGTGGCCGGATTGCGCAGCATCGGCTCGGGAACCGAAACCTCGCCATTGACCTGCTTGGCGATCTGCAAAGCGTCGAAGATGGACTGGATCATGGCGTCGGCGCGACCGGCCTGCAGCTCCATGATTGCCAGATTGCGGTCCTCGACCACCGTGATCTTCGCCTTTGGCAGCAGCGACTCGGCAACGACCTGCATGGTCGAGCCCTTCTGGACGACAACGGTCTTGTCCGGCGAGTTCAGTTCGGCCCAGGTGGCGACCGGCTTGCCCTTCGGCGAGAAAACGCCCCAGGCATCCGTGAAGAGCGGCTCCCAGAGATAGTCGACTACCAGGCCGCGCTTCGGGTTCGGGTTCACGCCGATGGCGATATCGATCTTGTTGGACTGGAAATCGGCGGCGAGGTTGCCCCAGGTCGTCTCGACCGGAACGATCTTCACGCCGAGCGTCGTCGCCACGTCGGTCAGGAAATCGATGTAGAACCCGCTCCAGTTGCCGGTGGCCGGATCCTTGATGTAGCCGGGCTCCTCGCCGATCATGACGGGAACCTTGAGTTCGCCGCTGGCGCGGATCTGGTCGATTACCGCCGAAGGGCCTTCCTGAGCGGCTGCAGGGTTCCATGCGGCAATAGCTACCGCCGCCCCCAGGGCGCATGCCCGGAGGATTTTTCCGAAAAATGACATTTCAATTCTCCCTGTTTTGCGAAAGATTGAGGCCGGTTTTCCTCACCGGCTCAAGAACCCCTTGGAAAGTGGATCACCCTTTTCGAGGTAGAGTGTGCCCTGGGAGATAAGGTGAGCCTCTCCCCGGACGATGACGGAATAGCCCGTCGTACCAGCAACCTCGCTCTTTTCGGCGAGTTCGGCGGTAAATGGCACGCCGAAAATGTTCTCGGCGCGATAGGTATCGGTGTCGGAAAGCTCGCCACGCAGGAGCAGCTGCGCCAGTCGCGCGCAGGTGCCGGTGCCGCAGGGCGAACGATCGTATTTATTGGGCGCCAGCACCAGGAACTGGCGCGAATGGCCTTGGCCAAGATTGCTGTAGAACAGGACCGACGGGGCAGGCAGGCCGAGCATCTCTGGCAGGCCGTCCGTGACGTCAGCAATCGCCTGCTTGATCTTCCAGCCGAGCGCAAGGTTTGCCGACGCCGTGTCGGGGGTCAGCGCCACACCCAGCTGATCGGCATCCACCATCGCATACCACATGCCGGAATAGAGGATGTCCGTGCGGACCGCGCCGACCCCCTCGACATCGACCTCCAGCCCTTCGAAGCGCCTGTAGGCCGGGACATTCTTCAACGACACAGCGCCGAGACGCCCGTCTTCATGCCATTCCACCCGTACGTCGACGACGCCGGCCGGTGTCTCCAGAGTGAAGCGATCGCCGCTCTCCTGAGAGATCGCGCCCGTGAAGGCGAGTGTCTTTGCAAGGCCGATCGTGCCATGACCGCACATGCCGAGGTAGACATAGGACGAGATGAAGATGGCCCCGAAATCCGCCACCTCCGAGGGGACGGGGATCAGCCCGACCATGGCCGCATGGCCACGCGGCTCGTGCAGCAAGGCGGACCTCAGGTGGTCGAAGCGACGCTCGAAGTCTTCACGCTTTTCGCGCACGCTGCGGCCATGAAGAGGCGGAATCCCGCCCAGCACGGCGCGCGTCGGATGCCCGGCCGTATGGGTGTCGATATAGGGGAAAGCCGCCTCGAGGCCGATCATCTTACCGCCCCTCTCCGAATTCGGCGCGGATCGCATCGCGGGTCTCGTGCCAGATTTTCTCGATGAGATCGTGCTCCAGCCTATAAGCCTGCTCCGGCTGGCCATCGACAATCGCCCGGAAGACTCGCGCCGTGTCGTCGAGGGACAGATCAACGACAGAGCTGTCGTTGCGATAGAGATGGTAACGATAGCGCAGCGCCTGCTTCTCCAGCCCCTTCAGCAGGCGGCGAAGTGTCGCGTTATCGGCGATCTCGTAGATCAGCTGTGAGCCGCGCACATCATGCTGGAAGAACAGCCGGGCATTTTCCGCTTCCCGCGCCTGCTTCATATGGTCGAGGACATGCCAAAGCTGCTCCTTGAGCGCCCCGTTGGTCGAGCGGGCTGCCTGTTCCGCCGCAATGGCTTCGAGCGCGATGCGGCATCGATAGATGTCATCGAAATCCCGGAGCGACATGGGCGTGACCCAGATGCCCTTGCGCGCCTCGCGCAGCACAAGACCGTCATTCTCCAGGGAGCGCAGCGCCTCGCGGGCCGGAGAACGACTGACACCGTATCGTTCGGCAACGTCTTCTTCGGTCAGGCGCTCGCTGGGCGCGAGCTCGAGAAAGACAATTGCCTCTTCCAGAACCGCCACGAGGTTGCCAGCGATCCCCGCTGAAAGCTTGTGAGAAAACGTCATATCCATGAACCCACCATACTGCATCCTGTATACAATGCAAGCTCCTTTTGTGCTCGGCCCCCGCGAAGCCATGCTGCGCTTGACCATGTTGAATAGCAGTGAAAATCGCGACTGTGCACGCGCGCCGTGAGACGAATTGTGTAGCGGATTGTTCGGCGAAACCGGGGGCTGTGTTGAAACGGCGACTTGCATGCGGTCGAGGGAGTCACATTTTCGGCGGCCACGGGCGCTGCCCGCTTCCCTTTTGCGCCGCCCCCACCTTGTTCGCCTGCCTGCCACGCAACTCGGCGCAAACCGAACGGGACATCATGATGGAGCGGTCCGCGTCGGCAACCTGATCTTCAGGAAAAGCAGGACGGTCTAACTGTAAGTTAAGAAAAAAGTTATCGTTTACATTCTAATACGACGTAACAGAGCTGGCAGGCTGGCCAGCCGGTTTAGTCACTCATCTGCTTCGAATTGATCAACTCTTGCAGCCCGCTATGCTCCCCATTACGGCCTCGAACTTCGAAATATCATTGCTGACATGCGTTCGTAGTCGCGAGTGAGTTTTTCAAGCATCTTCGGGGTCGGAAGGAGCCGGTAGATGTCCGGGATGACGCGATCGTGGAGATGGTCCGGCGCGCGGAACATCAAATGTTTGTGGCTCTGCAGGCCTCGGCCGGTTCCCGCATTGAAGCCGTCGCTTTGCCGGACGCTTTGTTTGGCCAGATCTGATGGATATCGAAATAATGCCGTGAGTATAGATTGGGACCAGGAACTGGCCCTTCCGGCCGTTCCTCAAACCGCTCCCGGTCATTTCGGTCAACGGGAAGGATGAGCACCTTTTGCAGAAGGTTCTTTCCGGCTTCACCGTTGTCACGCCCTTAATCGTCAGGTGGTTGGCTGCGATCAGTTCTGAAGCGGTGTAGGAGGTGATCGTGCGTGCTTATACGTGCAACGGATCCGGCCGGGCTCCGCCCTTTATCCTGACCGCCGGCTGGACGTAATCAAGATCGCTTCCGAACACGCTCTTGTAGGTAACGATGAGAGTATCCAGTGCGTCCCGGAACGCAGGTTCATTTCCCCTCAGGAGCGCAATGCTGCAGCGCGAATCTTATGGGCCACTTGCGGCCCGCATGAAATGATCGCTTTGCGCTTTCATTTCGGACCAAGAGCTCAGCGTTAAAGGTAACCGAAAGCAGACATCGCTCCATGACGGTTTGATGTCGCCTGTGCCCCGATTGCAGTCACTCGTGAAATAGATAGTTTTATTTCGCCACCGCACTGATGGCTTACGGGACCAGGGTCGATGCATCTTGCCGCTATGAAAATTGTCGGCACCGTGTTGCGAGTTGATGGTACCCCTTGCGATTACCACAACAACTTGCAGCCTTCAGCCTTAGGGATTGGAGGGTTCGCGACCTGTGAAGTCGTGTTGACCGATCCAAATGGCTTCATCACGACGATACCACAGCCAGCCGAACTACATTTTTTTCGAGTCGTTCAGCTGCAGGACGGGGTCGCAGAGATTGATCTCTATGACGGCCCCAAGCTTATCATGAAATTCAGACCGGTGACCCTCGCGGAACTTCAGGCCGCTGGTGCCGCCGTATGATTGTCGGGAGGTCTGCTTTGGGACTCTTTGCGGAAATAATTTCCATTTAAAGCTTCCAAGGTTTAGCCCAGTCGCTCGCCTGTCTCCCCATCGAAGAGATGAACGGCTCCCCGGGAAAGCGAAAGGCTTTGTCGGCTTCCGACATCGAAGGTCGGGCGGTCGCGAAGCACAACAGAAATCAGGTTCTCGTCCATACGCGTTTCGACAAAAGTCTCCGATCCCGTCGGTTCGATATTGGTCACGACGGCCTCGATCCCCGTTCCAACGCTAATGGCGATTTCCTCCGGCCGTTTGCCGATGAGGACCTTCTGCCCCGGCTGCGCTGCGCCCGGCGCTCTTAAACCGGTTGGGCGGCTACCGTTTACGACCAACTCATCGTTGATGACTTCGGCTGAGAGGAGGTTCATCGCAGGCGATCCGATGAACTGTGCGACGAAGGCATTGGCAGGCCGATCATAGAGCTCCAGCGGCGTGCCGATCTGCTCGATCCGGCCGCCCTGCATCACCACGATCCGGTCGGCCATCGTCATGGCCTCGATCTGGTCATGGGTGACATAGACCATGGTCGTGCGCAAACGCCGGTGCAGGGCCTTGATCTCGCCCCGCATCTGCACCCGAAGCTTGGCATCGAGATTCGAGAGCGGCTCGTCGAACAGGAAAACCTGCGGATTGCGCACAATCGAGCGTCCCATGGCAACGCGCTGGCGTTGACCGCCCGAAAGAGCTTTCGGCTTGCGCTGAAGCAGCGGGACGAGACCGAGAATTTCGGCGGCCTCGCGCACCTTGCGCGCCTTCTCCTCCTTGGACGCGCCCGCCAGCGTCATCGAGAAGGCCATGTTCTCCTCCACCGTCATGTGCGGATAGAGCGCGTAGTTCTGGAACACCATCGAGATATCGCGGCTCTTCGGCGGGAGGTCGTTGACGACCCGGCCGCCGATCGCAATCGTGCCGCCGGAGATATCCTCCAACCCGGCGATCATTCTGAGCAATGTGGATTTGCCGCAGCCGGATGGCCCGACAAGGACGACGAATTCGCCATCGGCGATCTCGGCATCGATCCCGTGAACCACCTCCACGCTGCCATAGTTCTTGACGACCTTGCTGATCGTGACATTCGCCATGACGGATCCTCCTAGACTGCGCGGATGCGGATGCGGGTGGAGGAGAGGGCACCTTCGAAGATCTCCATCCCCGCTGCACCCCCGGCAAAGGTGTCGTCATGCGCCTCTAGGCGTGCATCGCCGACTGCAACCGACAGCCGTTTGCCCTTAGCCGAAGCGACCATGGTGAACGCGGTCTCGAACGGTGTTTCAAGCGGCATGGAGGCGAGAACCGTCTCCTCTGCATCGCGCCGCCTGACGATCTGCAGCGCGCCTGCACGCGTGACCCGCGCCGCATAATAGCGCCGCTGGCCCTCCGCCCGCAGCACAAGGCCGCCATACTCGCCGAGATGCAGCATCAGATCCGCCTCGACGGCATAATCGGTCCAGTCGCGCGTGCCCTGCAGAATGATGCCGGCGCCGCGGTTCTGGCTGATGCGGATATCCTGCGGAAAGTGCTTGGAGAAGAAGTGCACATTCGAGACCCAGGCGCGCCGCCAGAAATCGCCTGTTCCCTGTGGTCGGCGGAAGGTGACGTCGGGGCAGCCATCCCAGGTAAGCGAGGAAAGAAGAACCCGACCCTCGGCCCGTCCTGTCGGCGCTGTCAGCACAAGGCCCACCTCCGCGATTGGCTGATAGCCAGTCTGCGGAACCACCCAGTCAAGCATGGCCGTCTCTCCGGCCGAAAGAAGCGTACCGTTCGGCATGTCGAGGTCGACGAGCGTGTCCTCGCCCGAATAGTGGCGGATACGAAGCCTGGCTTCAACTGTACCCTTCAGTGCGACATCCGCTCGCACCGACGCGCGCAGCGTCTGGCCGGCGTGGAGGCGCGGGCTCGCCATCAGGTCATATGTGCGCATCTTCAGCACATCCTGGGGAATGAAAACCGGCGTCATCGCCGCAGCCTCGCGGCCCGGCGCCAGTGCACGGACGTCGATCGCCAGAGCGTGATCCTCGCCGCTGACTCGCAGATCTTCAAGCGCGATCTGGCTTTCCTGCGGGCGGAACCCCTGGACCGAGCCGGGGAGAGAGAAGTGGAACTTGGCACCGTCCTTCGGCGCCGGCTCGGCCGGCAGCCCGGCCAATGTGCGGCCGAGATTGGCAAGCCACAGCGAGACCTCGACCGCATCGGTGACCGACCGGCCGCCATCGGCCGAGGAGATGTAGAGCCGGTCGGCGACGGGACCACGCCAGTCCGGCCCGGCATCGAGCCCCTCGAGACCCAGCATGATGCCGTGCAGGCAGCCGAGATTGCCTGCATTGCAGTCGGTGTCCCAGCCGGAGGTGTTGACGATCATCTGCCCGCGCTGAAAGTCGTGCGGAGCATGCAGCAGCGCCATGATCATCAGCGCATGGTTCGGCACCACATGGCAATTGCCCGGATATCTGTCATAGCCATAATTGTCCTCGATCTTCTGGCGCGTCGCTTCCCAATCCTCGTTCCCCGAGGTCCAGGCACGGATATCGGCAACGAGCTTGGCGATCAGGCTGTCCTTCGGAATGAAGGACAGGCCGGTCTCCAGCAGATGATCGACATCCCTGCTGACGAAGGCCTCCGCTTCCATCGCGGCCCAGAGCACCGCTGCGTTGACCGCCTCACCGTCATGACTGACGGAACCGGCCGCCCGCGCCAGCTTTGCAGCCTGGGCCGGATTGCCCGGCGAAACCAGGGCCCAGCCATCGATGAAAATCTGCGCGCCGATCTGTTCGGCCACCGTCGCGCCGTTCGTTTCAATCGAACCGGAAGCCGGCGCCGGGATGCCGCGCGCGAGATTGAGCCAGGCGGTGTGCTCGGTGGAGTTGCCGGCGCCACCCCACCAGAGGATCGAGCGCTCCTCGATGATGTAGTTCAACCACGCCTTGCCGATATCTTCCGCCGACAGATCCGGGGAGATGCCGTAATCATCGAGCGCGCGCGGGAAGGTGAAGGTCCCCGCCACATCGTCATCGGTCACGACCAGCGGATCGCCCAGCCGATCGTGAACGTAATAGGTGATCGGCCCGAGCTTCTGCAGGATATCCTTGTAGCGCCAGTTCTCGAAGGGGCGTCCAAGATAGACGCCGATCAGCTTGCCGAGGACACCGGCATAGACGCGGTTTGTGTAGTCTGAGGGGAGGGACATGCTCTGCTCCTGTTAGCCCTTCACCGAGCCGCCAGCCATGCCGTCGATGAAGCGACGCTGCAGCAGGATAAAGAGAACGACGATGGGAAGGACGATGATGAGGGCGGCGGCCATGATGACGCCCCAGTCGGACGAGTACTGGCCGGAGAGAAGGAAGAAGGAGACGACCGCGGTCAGTTGATCCTGCCCCTGCAGGAAGGTTGTCGCGATCAGGAACTCGTTCCACGAATAAAGACCGATGATGAGCGCGACGGTGAGAATGCCCGGCGAGACGATCGGCAGGAAGACCTTCGTGAAGACCTGCCAGTGGCTGGCACCGTCAATCTGTGCGGCTTCCTCCAGCTCTTTGGGAACGGCGAGAAAATAGGTTCGCAGCAGCATGATCGCGAAGGGCGAATAGACGGCCGTGTAGATGAAGGCCACCGCGATCGGGTTGTTGATCAGGCCGAAGCGGGCGAAGCCGAAATAGAGCGGGAAGAGAAAGAGCTGGATCGGCGCTGTCGTGCTGGCAAGCAGATAGAAGGTGAGGATCTTCCAGCGCTTGATCTTGCGCCGGGCCAGGACATAAGCCGTAAGCGAACCCGTCGTGCAGACGAGAACGATGGTCATCGCTGTCAGTACGACGGAATTGAGGAGCGTTCGACCGAAATTGGCGTCGGCCCAGGCCCGGGTAAAGTTGTCCCAGCGCAGCTCGCTCGGCCAGGCGAGCGGGTTCTGTACGATCTCGGCGGATGGCTTGATGGCGTTGAGGACCATCAGCGCGATCGGGAAGAGCGTGATGATGAGGAGAAGGGCCAGCGTGATGTGCACGATCGCGCGCGTAAGACGGCTTTCGGTCATTGTCATTGGTCGAACTCCCTGGCCTGGATCCGGATATAGAGAAACGTTGCAGCGAGACCGAACAGGCTGATGACCACCGAGATCGCCGCAGCCTTGCCAACGGCGAGATCATAAAAGGCCGAGCGGTAGGCGAAGGTGGACAACACCTCGGAGGAATAGGCGGGGCCGCCCTGGGTCAGGATGTAGACGAAGTCGAAGACCAGGAAGGACCAGATCACCGTCATGATCATCATCAGCGTGATCGTCGGCATGATGCCGGGAAGCAGCACATAGCGGATCGTCTGGAAGAAGGTGGCGCCTTCGACACGCGCCGCTTCGATCTGTTCGGACGGGACCTGGCGCAGGGCTGCGAAGAAGATGACGCAGAGGAAGCCCCACCAGTGCCAGAGATCGACGACCGCGATGCCGTAGAGCGCGCTCGAGGTCTCGGTCAGTGGGTTCGCAATGTCGATGCCGAAACGCTGGAGAAGACCGGTCACGCCGGTGACCGGGGAATAGATCATGCCCTGCCAGACGCGGCCAGTGATGGCGGTCGCGATGATGACCGGCAGGAAGTAGATGACCTGGTAAAAATTGGCGCTGCGGCGGGCGACCAGCATCATCGTTGCTGCCAGCAGCCCCATGGCGATAGGCACGATCAGAAAGATGATCGTCCAGATGACATTGTTGGTCAGCGCCGTCCAGAAGACGCTGTCCTGGGAAAGCGCTCGGAAATTGTCGAGGCCGACGAAGATCGGATCGCTGATGCCGTCCCACTCGAAAAAGGCGAGCATGACCGTCAGCAGCGCAGGAATGGCGATCATGACGACATTGATAATTAATGTCGGCAGGACGTAGAGGCGGTGCATGGGTGGGATCCCTTCTGGAAACCAGCGCCGGCCCCCGACGGATCGGGGACCGGACGGCGCGCGCCAAGGCGATGTCGCGCGGTCTGGGAAAATGACAATCAGCGCGCCGGAACGGCAGGCACCTTTCCGGCCTTCTGTTCCTTCTGGAACGAGGCATCCAGTTTCGTCAGGAAGTCCGCGGTCGAGATCTTGTTCAACCAGACCTCCTCGATGCCGTTGATCAAGTAGCTGTCCGTCGCGGGTGGAAGAAAGGTCCAGGTCGTGTACCCATAGTCGCCGTCATTGACGGCAGCAGACAGCGTCTTCATCGTCTCGGTGAAGAGCGGCGTGACCTCGTTCGCCATCTTGACGGTGGAGATATCCTTCAGCGGAATGTTCCACTCACCCTGCCACGCCGAGTTCATCGTGCCGTAGACCTCCGGCGAGAAGACGTAGTTGATCACGGACGCAGCGCCGTCCGGGTTCTTCGCACGCGTCGCGATCGAGAAGGTTGAGCCGATGCCGAGCGGGAAGACCGGATCGCCGCTCGCGCTTGGGAACCCGACGAAACCAGCTTCCGATCCGGCCTTCTTGCCGTAGGCGGCAACGTTCTGGAACTGCCAGGTTCCCGTCGGCATCATGCCGGCTCGGCCGGAGGCCATCATGTCAGCCGCCTGTTCGCTGCTGGTCAGCGAGAAATAGTTCTTCCCGAAATAACCCTTCTGCCACCAGCCGTTCAGCCGGTCGACCGCCTTGGCGAAGGGCTCGGAGGTCCAAGGCGTTTCACCGCGCAGGGCCTTGTTAATTGCTTCCGGCCCGGCCACCGCATTCAGCGCCAGCGTGACGAACCATTCGTTCGCGCCGCGCCAGTCGGCATTGCCGGCCGCAAAGGGCGTTATGCCTTCCTTCAGCATGGCATCGGCGAGCGTCTCGAGCTCGTCGAGCGTCTTCGGCGCCGTCCATCCATGCTTCTCGAACAGCGTCTTGTTGTAGAAGAGGCCGACGGTTTCGTAGGTCTTCGGCAGGGCGTAAAGCCTGCCGTTATACTCCCCCATCTTGAGGAAGACGGGAAGGATGCGATCCTGCCACTGATACTTGGCGGCATAGTCATCGAGCGGAAGCAGTTGCCCCGACTGCGCCATCGGCGCGACATAGCTTGGGCCCGCCGTATAGACGACATCCGGCCCGTTTCCAGAGAGCATGGCGACCCGCAGCTGCTTGTCGAGCTCGCTTCCGCGATAATCGACGGCGAGCGCAACGCCCGGGTTCGCGGTATTGAACGGGGCGATGATGTATTCCTGAATCAGCTTCTGCTGGTCCGGCGTCGCCTGCTCATACCACCAGGAGACACGCTCCTGGCTTAAAGCCGCCGGCGCAGTTCCCAGCAGCAGCAGGGTCGCGATGGCAAGTGAACGTTTCCTCATGATCATTCCTCCCTTTATGACTTGGTTGGGCTTGCAGGCGAACGGGGTGGCGCAACAGATGCGCGGACGATCAGCTCGAAGGGCATCTCCTCCGCGCGGCCGGGATCGGTGTCGCCACTGGCAAGGCGGGCGAGCATGCAATCGGCTGCACGCGCCCCCATCCGGTCCTGAAACTGTGCGACTGTCGTAAGGGCGGGCGTGACGAGCGCGGAGGCGAGAATGTCGTCGAAGCCGGCAACCGAAACGTCGCCTGGAATGGAAAGGCCGTGCGCGATCAGGCTCTGCATGACGCCAATTGCCATCAGGTCATTGGCTGCAATGATGGCCGTAACCACCGGCCCCTTTTCCAGCAAACTGTCGGCCGCACGCCGGCCGCCTTCAACTGTGAAATGCGGCGCCTCGAGCGCAATCGGATCCGCTCCGATCGTCTGCATCGCACTCAAGTAACCTTTCATGCGGACCTGCTGCGGGCCACCCGGAGCGGCAATCATTGCAATAGCGCGGTGACCCATGTCGCCAAGATGGAGCGTCAGCGCCCGTGCGGCGGCCTCATTGTCGATGAACAGGTCATCGATCGGCAAGGCGCCGCCGGATTTCCGGCTCGCCTCGATTCGGACGACCGGCACGCCTGCTTTTTCCAAGGGCGCCAGATCCTTTGCACCGAGCCGGAAGAAGACGCCGACGATCCCATCAAAGCGGCCCTGCTGAGCAGCGGCGACCACCTGTCGCTCATTCGCGCGTTCACCCTCGGTATCGATGGTGATCACCTCGTAGCCGGCGGCTCGCACGACTCGCTGCACCGCGACCACGAGAGACGGATAAAACGGGTTCGCAAGGTCCGGCACGACGCAGGCAATCACGTAACTTCTCTGGGTGCGCAGCGCCTGGGCAAACCGGTTCGGCTGATAGCCGAGCTCTTCGATCGCCATCTCGATGCGCGCCGCCGTCTCGGCCGTTACCTTGTCGCGCCCGCCGTTCAGAACAAGCGACACAGTAGCCTGAGCCACGCCCGCCCGCTCCGCCACCTGGCGCTGAGTGACCCTCTGATCGCGCATCAAGTCCCCTATTGATACGTAACACTGATAATTGCTACGTATTAATAAGTCAATCGCCGAGTCGCACGATAGATGCTCTCCTCGACGGTGACGCGTGCGCTGAATTGTCACGAGGACGGTGGGAATGGGACGGAGCAGCACAGTTCATCGTGCTGCTACCATTCCGTTTCAGCATTGGCAGAGAGCCGGGCCACTATGCAGTCAGGCATAGTATGTGGTTCCATAAGATAGATTACGTGATCCAAACGCTTCCAGTCGATCTATCGCTTGCCCGCCTTCGCCGCCTCGATTAGGTTTGGCTGTTCTACTGTCGCGAGCGAGGAAGCGTTCATGCAGGGTTTGCCCTTCGTTTGGCCTCTTTCAGGTGGCCTGCTGATCGGTCTGTCTGCCGCGCTCTATCTGCTGCTCAACGGGCGTATCGCCGGGATCTCCGGGTTGGCGGCGGCGGCGTTCGTCGTTTCCAGAGCTGGTTCACGCGCTGGCGCGGTCGTCTTTCTCATCGGGCTCCTCGCCGGCGCGGCCGTCTCCTTGAAATTTATTCGTCAGGCTGAGCTGACTTTCACCGGGTCAACAGGGCTTCTCGTCGTCGGTGGTCTGCTGGTGGGCTTCGGCACGCGTCTCGGCTCCGGCTGCACGAGCGGACATGGCGTCTGCGGGCTGGCTCGGCTCTCGCCGCGCTCCATGGTCGCCACCGCGCTGTTCATGGCGGCGGCCGCGGCAACTGTCTTTCTCATGCGCCATGTCCTGGGGATGTCGTGATGAGCCGGCAAATCTTCGCCGCTCTGGTGTGCGGGGTGCTGTTCGGCGCCGGTCTCGTCGTCTCCGACATGATCAACCCGGCTCGTGTGCTTGCTTTTCTCGACGTTGCCGGGAATTGGGATCCCTCGCTCGCCTTGGTGATGGGCGGCGCGCTGGTGCCCTCGGCTCTTGGCTATGCGATCAGGCGGCGTCTGCGCCGGCCGGTGTTGGAGACGGCATTTCATGTACCCGAGCGGCGCGACATTGATGGCGCACTGGTCGGCGGTGCGCTTCTGTTCGGTCTCGGTTGGGGGCTGGTGGGTCTTTGCCCCGGCCCTGCTCTCGCCGCGCTGGTGACCGGCCGTATCGAGCCGCTGCTGTTCGTCGTCGCGATGCTGATCGGCATGATCGGCCACGCCCGTCTCGGTCCCACCCTCCGCCGACGGTTTTTCGCCAGGCGGGCTTAAGCCGCGCGCGTTGGAGACGATCGGTCGCAAGGGCCACCCGATCGGGGAGCGCTGGCGCAGTCCGGTGTCAGAAGCCGCTCGAAAGCTTCCATCGCGGATTGTCGTTCCGGGCGATGCTGGGGAGCATGATCGCATCGGTGCGCAGCTCTGCGGCCGGCATTGGCCGAGCGATGTGGTAGCCCTGTAGAAGGCCGATCCCGTATTGCTGCATCAGCCGCTGATGCTCGACGGTCTCGACCCCTTCGACGAGAATGCCGACCTGGCGGTTTCGCAAGAGGCTGATGATGTCGAGCATCATCCGCTTGCCTTTCTCGGTCGTGCAATCATGAAGGAAGGAGCGGTCGATCTTGACGGTGTCGAACTCGATCAGGCGCAACCAGGAGAGGCCGGCAAAGCCCGTGCCGAAGTCGTCCAGCCACATCTGCACGCCGAGCTTCTTCAGGTCGCTGATGCAGCGGACGACATCCTGGTTGATCTCCAGTTCCACGCCCTCCGTGACCTCGAAGGCAAGGCGCGAGCCCTGGAGATGGAATTCGGCCAGCGTGGCGGCGACATAGCTCGCGAAGCCGGGCATCTTCAGCTCGTTCGGAGAAACATTGATGCTGGCGACCTCGACACGGTTCGTGGCGAGCAGGTCCCGGCAGACGGTTCGGATGACCCATCGGCCGAGCGTGATGATCAGCCCCGTGCGTTCGGCGACGGGAATGAACTTGCCGGGCGAGACCGGCGTTCCGTCCAGCATCTTCAGCCGCATCAGCGCCTCGACCGCATCGGCCCGCCCGGTCTGCAGATTGTAGATCGGTTGGTAGACGAGCGAGACGAGATCGTGCTGGAAGGCGATCTTCAGCGTCGTCGCAATGTCCTCGCTCTCGTCGATATCCTGCGGGTCGTCGGGATCGAAGGCGACGAAGGTGTTTCGGCCGTTCGCCTTGGCGGAATAGAGCGCGCGATCGGCTTCCTGGACGATCCGGTCGACCTGCGTGGTCTGCGAGCGGGTGGAGGACATGCCGATGCTGACTGTGATGATGGAAAGTCCATCGCGCCGGTGCTCATGGGGCCAGGCAAGATTGCGGACCGCCGCGCTGACAGCGGCCGCCAAGGCCTCCGCCGCACCAGGACGGTCGATGGGCGTGATGAGGATGAATTCCTCCCCGCCATAGCGCCCGATCACCGCGCCGAATGAGGTCGCCACGGTCTTCAGGAGGCGGGATACCTCGATCAGACACCGGTCGCCCTGCTGGTGGCCATAACTGTCGTTGTAATGTTTGAAGTGATCGATATCGATCAGCAGGATAGCAAAGGGCGTCGCGTTGTCCTGCCACTTCTGCCAACACGCGCCCAGACGCTGGTCGATCGCGCGGCGGTTCTCGAGATTTGTCAGAGGGTCGGTGTTCGACAGCACCAACAGGGCCTCTCCCCTCTCCTCAGCCGCAGCTTGCTGCCAGCTTGCCTCGAGCGCGTTGAGGAAAACCTTGAAGCGCTCGCGGTTCAGTTGAAGGTTCACATAGGTGGTGAAGATGAAGCAGGAGATGCAGAACGCCGACAGGATCAGCTTGTGCATCGGCAACATGGGCGAGAAGGCGTAGAGGGCGCCCAGGAAAATGGCCATGTTGGTCGCCGACGCGATGAGGGCAAGCCTGAAACGGAACCGGAAAAACAGGTTGACGCTCATCATGAAGATTGCGCCGAACACCATGTAATAGGAGAAGTTGATCGCGTAGCTCGTCATCTGGCCGGTCAGCAGCCAGACGACATAGGCAAGCGAGACGGCGGTCGCGGCGACTACGTCGATCACATAAGCCTGCGCCCTGCGATAAAGAAGCAATTCCAGCACGAGAAGCGCCACGATGCCGACCGCGGAGCGGCCTGCCACCGCGAACGGCGCGACGTCGCCGATGAAAATGTAGTCCGTCATCGAATAGGCGAGATTGGCGGCGACCGCGATCCACAACCCGTTGCGCGTGGCTTGGCGGCGGCTGTCCTCATGGCTTTGGTCATAGAGGCGACGGAGTTCGGCCTGCGACATTTGCGGTCGCCCGGTTGCATCCGCCGTTCCAGCTGCTTCGTCCATCACTCACCTGTGGTCAACGTGTCGAGTAAGTCGGTCGGCAATAGATTCAGCTTAGCCGAATATCCCTTGACAAATTCTCTCTATAAATTAAAAAACTCTAATGTATAGAAATATAACTTTCAGCTTACTGCTCAGTTCGGCTTTCAATTCTGTTTAGAACGCGCCGTAACTTACGGCTGACGCATTGTGGATTGCTTAGGAATTTATATGGTATTTTAATCAAAACGGTTTGGATGAGGTTTTGCGTGACCCAGGCTCTTTTCTCTCTCGATGGACAAAGTTTGATTCTCCCGGCTTCGATCAACGGGAGGTTGGATCCTTCGGCCCCCTCCGATGACGCTGCCCGTCTTCAATTGGCACAGGCCGAATTTTCGATTCTCATCAGCCTCGCGCTGCAGCGCTTTTCCAACAGGGTGGATGTCCCGGAAACGGTCAAATGGCTGATCGGCGAACTGCACACGATCCGCCACAAGTTCGGTCCTCGTGTCTGGCAGCAGATGATCCCGTTCATCCAGGCGCACCCCTCGGCAGAAATTCTGCAGCAATGCCCCTTCACCCGCTGGTCGTTTGAGAAACCGCGCGGCTATTCGGGCGATGCCAGCCTGATCGACTTCATCTACCGCCACCCGGCCGTCGATGCGGAAATGGCTCGGTCCACCGAAATGGGCCTCGAAATCTTCGAATACACCATCAATGCGCCGGGTCCGGTGGCGGTGCGCGAGCGGCGCGACCTGCTGACGGCCCATGTGGACGCGACGGCAGACCGCGTGGACGATGGCGCCGAAATCCTGGCTGTCGCGGCCGGGCATCTGAGGGAAGCGGAAGCCTCGACGGCGCTCGCCGGGAAGCGCCTCAAGCGCTGGGTCGCGCTGGATCAGGATCCGCAAAGCATCGGCTCGATCGCCAGCCAGTTCCATGGCACGGCGGTGGAGGCCATCGACGGCTCGGTCCGCAGCCTTCTGGCCCGCAAGCATGCGATCGGCACCTTCGACCTGATCTATGCGGCCGGCCTCTATGACTATCTCGCCGATCGCGTGGCCATCAAACTGACGCAGACCTGCCTCGACATGCTCAAGCCGGGCGGCGTCTTCCTCTTCGCGAATTTCACCGACGAAATGGCCGATGACGGCTACATGGAATCCTACATGAACTGGGAGCTCCTGCAGCGGTCGGAAGCCGATATGTGGCGCATCGCCCATGAAAGTGCGGACGGCATCGGGGCGAGGAAGAAAGTGTGGTTCGGCACGAACCGCAACATCATCTACGCGACCATCGAAAAGCTGTGATGCGCGAATGGCCGGCACACCGCCGGCCGTCTTCTTCCTTAAGCAGCGGGCTGGTCTTCGCGTTCTGGCCTGTCGACCGGCAAGGCCGCGTGGCGCGCAGGGATGCCGTCCTCCCTCTGGGTAAGACCCGACAGCGCGGTGCGAATGGTCGCACCGTCAACGCTGGAACCGCGGCCCGCAATCGTCCTCTCCCCCCGCTTCAAGACGACGGGATTGTCTCATCCGTCAGAGACTGAGCCTAGTATGGCAGGCAGCCGCTGGTTGTCAGCCTGCAGGGCGGTGGCCGCACGACAGGGACGTAGCCGCCTTCCGCGGCACGCAGCGCCTGCTTGCGCTTGTGCGCAGCAAGCGCCTCGGCGGACGACGAGGCAGCGCTAGGACGACCTGTCTCGCCCGGTGCCGTCGTGCAGCCGGCGAGGACGGCGGCGACGAGAAGGCCAACCGTGGCCAGGCGCGCAAGGCGCAAGTTCTGCATGGTGACATCCTTCCCCGTAACCCTTGAGACGCCCTCTCCCAGCCACCGGCCAACCAGCACTTGGATGCGGACATGATCTTGCCACCATATGGCGGCATTTCCGACGCGTTTGATTAAAACACTGTTAAGTCTGTCGCTTTACCTCTGGCATCAGGGACATGAACGACGCCCCAACGATCCGCTCAGCGGTGGTTCATGTCGATGCTCTATCTTCTGCCAGGGATAAAGGCTCCCATCAAGTCGAGGACAATTCATGAAAAAGCTCGCCCTTCTGCTCGCATCACTGCTCGTGTCGTCGACGGCTTATGCCGATGACATTTCGCTGGGCGTCCCCGGTTATGGTGGCAGCGGCTGCCCGTCCAACAGCGTCTCCGCAACCATCAGCCCCGATGGCAAGGCGCTGAGCCTGCTGTTCGACGAATATGTCGTCCAGGCCGGCGGTGACACCGGCAAGAACTTCGACCGCAAGACCTGCAACGTCGCCATTCCAGTTCACGTGCCCCAGGGCCGGAGCGTTTCGGTTCTGGCGATCGATTATCGCGGCTTCAACCAGCTGCCGCGCGGCGCGCGGTCGCAGTTCAATGTCGAATATTTCTTCGCCGGCACGGCCGGTCCGGTGTTCCGCAAGACCTTCACCGGCCCGAACGAGCAGGATTACCTGATCTCGAACAAACTGACGGCGGACTCGCTGATCTGGTCGGCCTGCGGTGAGGACGTGAACCTGCGCACCAATTCCAGCATCCGCGTCAACACCACGCGCGGCCAGGAAGCCATGGCGACGGTCGACACGCAGGACGTCAGGGCTGCGATCGTCTATCAGCTGCAGTGGAAGACCTGCCGCTGACAAGCCGCTCGCCGCTTCAGCCGCGCTCGATCGAGGCCGCGGAAGGTCGCGGCGCGGCCATCCGGTCATCGGCACCTCGTGATGCCGATGACTGCCATGGCAGGGGGATGCGCTGTGGGTGACAGCCTGCCCTCCCCCCTGCCCGACCGGCGGCAGCGTCGCCCTCCCTCCTCGCTGAAAGAACTGCCGATGCGTCTGCGTCCGTCCCTCGCTTTGTGTCTTCTCGGCAGCGCCGCTGCCTTTCCCGCTCAGGCCATGGCCGCCAACGGATGCGCGGACGGAACCTTTTCCAGCGTCACCTCGCCGGACGGCAACGCCACCAGCCTTCTCTTCGACGACTTCTCGGCAACCGCCGGGGATGGCGCAGGACGCGGCCGGGCGCGCAGCACCTGTCGTGTCGAGGTTCCGGTCACGCAACCGGGCGGGTTCAGCGTGTACGGCGTGGATTATCGCGGCTTCGTAGCGACCGAAGCGGGCCAGACGGCCACGATCATCACGCGCCAGAACGGCGAGCAGGTGATGCGCTACCAGGTCACCGGTCCGCTGCAGGACGATGTCGAAACCGGCACCAAGGTCGGAACGTCCGGCACCGACAGGCTGGGGCTGACGGTCGTCGTCGAGGCCACCTCCCCGCTCGATCCGGCGCTTGGCGACGGGACGCTGCTTCTCGACACGATCGATATCGCGCGGCTCGGCTATACCACGCAGGCCTCGGTCGACGGCTCCGCCGATCAGCTGGCGCGCCAGCGGCAGGCGATCGCGACAGGGCTGATGACGACCGCGGACGGGCTTCTGGGTGCTGGCGAGCGCTTCGACGAAGGGAGCTCGCTGGGCCTCTTCGGCAGCTCGAGTGCCTCGGCCGGCTTCAAGGGCCGCTGGGAAGCCGGCAGCGGGATTACGGTTCTGGGCGGTGCCGCCTTCGTCGACCCGCATGAGGATGCCGTGTCGCTCGATCCCCTGGCCTTGATCGCAGGCGCCGTCCGTTACACGACCCCGCAGGCAACATGGCGCGGCTTCGGCGAGGTCGGTCTCTGGGGCTCGCCCAATGTCACGGCGCATCTTTCCCGCGACTATCTGAACGGAACCGATCGCGTTTTCGCAGGGGGCACCGTCGATGGGTCGCTCTTGAGCACCTATGCAAGGATCGGCGCCGTCTATGCGCCCGATGCGGCCAACGAGCTGGTCATTGCTGCGCGGCTTGGCCGCTCTTGGCTCGATCTTGACGGCTACAGCGAAGCGGCAACGGGCCGCAATCTTTTCGCAGCCACGGTGGAGGACGGAACCTCGCACCAGACCGTCGCCAGCGCGGAACTCGCCTGGAGCCACCAGACGGACGGTCGCTTCGATTATACGGTGTCCGGCGCCGCGGGTCGCATCTTCGCCGATGATCAGGCGGTACGCGCCAGGGTCGATTGGGTCGGGCGGGTTGATGGACAGGCACGCGACCAGAGCTTCGCCGCTCTCGCCGGCCGGCTGGGCTATCGTCTGGATGATGTCTGGCGGATCGACACATCCCTCTCCGCTACTTTCCGGGAGCACGAAAAGCCGGTCTGGAACCTCGGCGCGCAGGTCAAGGCCGCCTTCTGAGACCGTCATCCGCGTCTCCGAGCACCTCGCGGGCATCACGGCGACCGCCGTGACCATGCTTTGGGCCTATCCGCAGGGCTGCGGAGCTGCGCGCCGTCAATGCGCCGAAATAAGCCGTCTCGGCAGCTCGACTGCCGCACGCGGGCGATAGCCGCGTTTGCGCTTGGCTTTGAGCAGGTCGAGAAAAAGGGCAACGGCCTCCTGCTCCCGCTCGAAATGGTGGACCATCACCTGCCCCGTCGTCCCGATGCGGCCCCAGCGCCGCAAAAGGCAGACATCGCCGAAGAGGCTCCTCTCGATCGACAACGTATAATAGCGCGCCATCCGCCTGGAGGCATCACGTCGTTCGATCGTCACTCTGTAGGGTTGCGTGAGCATGGAGCGAAGATCGCGCGTCCGCGAATCCTCGTCCAACGAGAGTTATGAATCGATGAGGCGTGAGTGATTCATGAGCGTGATGGGTTCTCGGCGCGGGTGAGGACGGCGCTTCAGCTGCGACTATGCTCGGGGGTCGCTTGAGACGACGCTGGAGCCTAAAGGACGGCATTATATGTCTAGCATATTTTTTAGTGATGAGTAATATTGCGCCGTATTCACGCGTAAAGGATGCTGCGATGTTTGAATGGATTTCGAATTACGAAGGAACGTCCGACAACGACGATTATTCACCCGTAATGTGGGGCGAAAATCCGCTGAACATATGGTTCATGAACGGATATGGCGGAGACGACAGCCTCACAGGTGGTTACAATTCCGATGAAATTAATGGCGGGAATGGCAACGACACGCTGAACGGCCTGTCGGGCAACGACACGGTGACGGGCGGGAACGGCGACGACAAGCTTTACGGAGACAGCGGCGAAGATACGCTGAATGGCGGTCGGGGAGACGACAAGATCTATGGAGGGGCAGGGGCAGACGAGCTTAAAAGCGACCGTGGGGCGGATTTTCTGTCCGGCGGATCCGGCGACGATGTCATCTATCTGTCCGGCTACGGCGAGAAGACGGCGAACGGCGACTCCGGGGACGACACCTTCGTTCCGGATTGGGACTACGACACCATTAACGGCGGCACGGGGATCGACACGGTCGACTACTCCGGGAATGCCTTGAGAGGCGTCTGGGTCAACCTGCAACTCGGGCGGGGTGAGGGAGACATCGCGGATGGTGACACATACCGCTCGATCGAGAACGTGATCGGAACATCCTATTCCGACGTGCTGATCGGCAACGGAGCCTACAACATGCTGACCGGCGGGAAGGGCGACGACGTCATCCGTGGCGGTTTCGGAGGCGATGAACTGGATGGCGGGAAAGGTACCGATACGCTCAGCTATAACGGCTCGGGCGCCGGCGTCGTCATCGACTTGTCGACCGGGTCGGCCTCCGGCGGCGACGCTCAAGGCGATACTTATTTCAATTTCGAAAATGTCAGCGGGAGCGCCTTCAACGACAGCCTCACGGGTGACGAGGGTGACAATGTCTTGGTCGGCGGCGCCGGAGACGACGCCCTGTCGGGCGCGGGCGGTGCCGACATTCTGCGCGGCGGTGCAGGCAGCGACATCTTGACCGGCGGAGTGGGGAAGGATCTCCTCTACGGTGGAGGCGGAGCGGACAAATTTGTCTTCACGGATTTGACGGACTCGAGCGTTTCACGAGACAATCAGGATGTGATCATGGATTTCTCCGAAAGGCAGAAGGACAAGATCGATCTGTCAGCTCTTGATGCGAATGCAGCGGTCGCTGGCGACCAGGCTTTCCACTTCATCGGAAAGGCCCAGTTCAGCGGCCATGCCGGCGAGCTCCGCTTCAAGTCCACCTGGTATGAGACGATCGTCTACGCCGATGTCGACGGCGACAAGATCGCCGACTTCGCGATCCATCTCTATAATCCCATCAAGATGACCGACGGAATGTTCATCCTGTGACTGTATGAAGCAGAGGCAGGACGCGCGCGTTCTGCCTCTGCTCGCACTCTCCTATGGCTGCTGATCCAGAAACGCTCAATTGCGCCGAAACCTGCGCTCACCGCGGGTCATCCTGCGCTGGAAACGGCTCTTCTGTCCCGAAACGGGACGAATCGGACCGCGAAGCTTACGCGAGGCTGGTCATTTGGTCATACCCTTAGAAGGTGTGACCTCCGGACTCTTGTATTCCCGGAAATAAGTCAGAAAAGTCACTTGCAACGAATCTAATGTGGCGAGTGCGCTTGTGGCCCGATTGTTCTGCCGTTCCTTTTCCAAACACGCAATTCCGCAGCTGGCGGTCCTGGGTGTCGTCCTGGCAGCCCTGTCGGCCTGCAGCTCGACAGGCGGGATGAAGCAGAGTGCAGCACCGGCTGTCGTCGGCCGGGAGAAGGCGCTGGCCTTCCCGCCGCCCGGCGCCGCGGGCATCGTCAGCGTGATCGAACGCAAATATGCCAATGCCGTCGCGCAGGATATCATCCTGGAAACGGCAACTTCCACGCCCGGCGAGAATTATCTGAAGGTGCAGTTCTTCGGGCCTGCGGCCTCCGATTTCGCGGGGGCGGAGCGCCTGTCGCGCGCCGGGTTCAACCCTGCATTGATCGCCCGCGATCTTCGCAGCGAGTTCCCCGGAATCCGCATGGCGATGGCCGGAACCTACCAGCAGAATGGCTATGGCCCCTTCGCCTATGCCTATGGGGTCGATGAGCGCCGTGGGGAAAGCTGCCTCTATGCCTGGCAGCAGATCAGCTCCTCCGAACACGCCCGCAACGGCATCAACGATCTCGGCATGATCCGCACGCGGCTGCGGCTCTGCGAGCCGGACAGTTCGCTCGCCTCGCTCCTGTCGGTCATGCACCACTACACGCTGTCCGGCGGCTTCGCCGATCCGCGCTGGAACCCCTATGGCCCGCCGCCGGAGCCCGATCCGCGGATCGGCCAGGTGGGCAAGCCGATCTACAGTCTGCCGACGACAGTCGAGGTCGCAGCGCCCCGCGCCACTCCGGTTGCCGCACCGCGCCGGGCACCCCGTGTTGAGGCTGCCCGGGCCGAGATCGCAGCGCCAGCCCGGTCCGCGCGAAGCCCCATGCGTGAGGCCCTGATGCCCAGCCCGTCCGTCATGACACCGTCAGCGGTCAGCCCGACCGTCATGATCCCGGCACCGCGCCTGCCGCAACCGGCCGATGCCGCAGCCGAGGCGCGCACGGTGGGAATTCCTTCGTCCGGTCCTGCCCTTCCCGCCGCGACCACAGCGGGCGCTCCGGCAAATCCCGCGCCGCCTGCCATTCCTCCAGCGCCCTGCGCGGCGACAGGTGCCGGATGCGGCGGCTTTTGATCATTCCCGGCCGATGTGGCCGTCCGACGACGATCTTCCCCGGCGCAAGCGCTGGGGGAGTGCAGGAACATGACCGTATCTTAACGACAGGCCTCGTAAGGTCCGCGCATTCGCGGGCTGCGGCGCTGGTCGCGTCATTCGCAGCACAGTCCTCGCTCTATCGAGAGAAAGCGTAAGTCATGGCCAAGGCGATCACCATAATCAGCTGGATGCTCGTATCGCTGTTCGTCATCAATCTGGTGACCTTGCCGGTCAGCGTGTCGACGCACCTGGTCGCGGCCTTTCTCTGCATGGCTCTTCTGGCGGTGCTGAAGGTGTTCGACAAGACCGGCCGGTGGCGGCTGATCGGGCTCGGCTTCGGCACGGCCATCGTGTTGCGCTATGTTTACTGGCGCACGACGAACACGCTGCCGCCGCTGAGCCAGCTCGAGAACTTCATTCCCGGCTTCCTTCTCTACCTGGTGGAAATGTACAGCGTCGCCATGCTGGCGCTCAGCCTCTTCCTCGTGTCGATGCCGCTGCCGGAAAAGCAGAAGCGCGCGCCGCAGCCGACCGGCTCCCTGCCGAAGGTCGATGTGTTCGTGCCGACCTATAACGAGGACGCCCAGCTTCTGGCCAATACGCTGGCCGCCGCCAAGAACATGGACTACCCGGCAGACAAGCTGACGATCTGGCTGCTCGACGATGGCAGCACCGTGCAGAAGCGCTCGGTCAACGATGTGCCTTCGGCCAAGGCCGCCGAGCGGCGTCACGCCGAGCTGACTAAGCTCGCCGCCGATCTCGGGGTCAACTATCTGACGCGCGAGCGCAACGAGCACGCCAAGGCCGGCAATCTCAACAATGGGCTCAAGTATTCGGACGGCGAACTCGTCGTCGTCTTCGATGCCGACCATGCGCCGGCCCGCGACTTCCTTCACGAAACGGTCGGCTATTTCGAGGAGGATCCGCGCCTCTTCCTCGTGCAGACGCCGCATTTCTTCCTCAACCCCGATCCGATCGAACGCAATCTCAAGACCTTCGGCCATATGCCGAGCGAGAACGAGATGTTCTACGGGCTGATCCAGCGCGGACTGGACAAGTGGAACGCCTCCTTCTTCTGCGGCTCGGCCGCCGTGCTCCGCCGCAAGGCGCTGGAGGAAACCGATGGTTTCTCCGGCATCAGCATCACCGAGGATTGCGAAACGGCGCTGGCACTGCATTCGCGCGGCTGGAACAGCGTCTATGTCGACCGGCCGCTGATCGCCGGCCTGCAGCCGGCAACCTTTGCAAGCTTCATCGGCCAGCGCTCCCGCTGGGCTCAGGGAATGATGCAGATCCTCATGTTCCGTCTGCCCATGTTCAAGCGCGGTCTGACGCTTGCGCAGCGGCTTTGCTACATGTCCTCGACGCTGTTCTGGCTCTTCCCCTTCCCGCGCATGATGTTCCTCATCGCGCCGCTCTTCTATCTGTTCTTCGATCTCGAGATCTTCGTGGGCTCCGGCGGCGAGTTCTTCGCCTATACGATGACCTACATGCTCGTGAACCTGCTGATGCAGAACTATCTCTATGGTCGCTACCGCTGGCCGTGGATTTCAGAAATCTACGAATATGCGCAGACCGTGCATCTGCTGCCGGCCGTGATCTCGGTCATCCTCAACCCCAGCAAGCCGACCTTCAAGGTCACGGCCAAGGACGAATCCATCGCCGAAAGCCGTCTGTCGGAGATCGCCCTGCCCTTCTTCGTCATCTTCGCCGTGCTGCTTGCGGCCATGGGCATGGTGGTCTACCGGCTCTACACCGAGCCGGCGAAGACCGACGTGACGCTGGTGGTGGGCGCCTGGAACTTCCTCAACCTGATTATCGCCGGCTGCGCGCTCGGCGTGGTCACGGAACGGGGCGACAAGTCGGCCGCCCGCCGCGTCAAGATCATGCGGCGCTGCGAATTCAAGGTCGGCGAAAGCTGGTATCCGGCAGTGATCGAAAACGTCTCGGTCAACGGCATGCTCGTCCATGTCTACGACAAGGCGCTGATGCCGCTGACCCCCGGCACGTTCGAGGCGATCCGCGTCATCCCCTATAGCGACGGCGTGCCGGATACCTTGTCCGTCAACATCGTGCGCAGTTCCAAGGGCGAGGGTGAATCGATCAGCCTTGGCTGTGCCTTCGCGCCGCAATCGGCTGTCGATCACCGGCTCATCGCCGATCTGATGTTTGCCAATTCTGCGCAGTGGAGCGAGTTCCAGATGGGGCGGCGCAAGAACCCCGGCCTCATCCGCGGCACGGTGTCCTTCCTCGGCATCGCGCTTTTCCAGACCGGGCGCGGCCTCTACTACCTCCCGCGCGGCTTCTCCTCGATCCGCCCGAAACTGCCCGTTCTCGCTCCGAAGGCCCGGTGATGATGATGAAGCGCACCCTGCTCGCCTGCCTGCTCGCCGCCGTTGCCCTGCCTGCGCCTGTGCTTGCCCAGGATCAGCCGCGCGCGGCCGGCGTCATGCCCTTCGACATGTCGGGCGAGCGGAAGCCCGAGGCGGCATCTACCCCACAAACGGCCGCTTCCCCGCTGGAAGCACCGGCTGCCGATCCGCGCACCACGCGCCGCCTGATCCTGCCGCACGGCACGGTGCGGCTGTCTGGCGAAGAGGATCGCCGCAGCTTCGCCTTGACGCTGACGCCGGAACAAGCTGCCGCTGCTCAGTCGATCACGCTCGCCTATCGCAATGCCGTCGTGGTGGCGCCCGAGACCTCGCAACTCGTGCTCACGGTCAACAATGTGAAGATCGGCGAAACCCCGATCGCCGCGCCCGAGGACGAGGTCAGCATCGAGATGCCGATCCCGGGCGGGGTCATCCAGCCGGGCGTCAACATCGTCACGATCGCCAGCGCGCAGCGGCATCGCACCGATTGCAGCGTGCAATCTACCTTTGACCTGTGGACGGACGTGCAGGCCAAGGGCAGCTTCCTCTCCTTCTCCTCCCCCGTCGCCGGCCAGCTCCTGCGGCTGGAGGACCTGAACTCCGTCGGTCCGGACGAGGCCGGCCGGCAGACGATCACGATCGTGGCGCCAGCGCTGGCCACGGCGAGCCGCGCCGATGCCTTGATGCGCCTCTCGCAAGGCCTCGCGTTGCGCATGGGCGGCCAGAACGTCACCGTCCGCCCGGACCTGCCCTCGGCAGAAGAGAGCGGCGGACTGACCGTGCTGCTCGGAACCCACAGCGAGCTGGCGTCTCTCCTGCCGACCCTGCCGGCAGATTCCGCAAGCACGCCGACATTGGCCTTCGCCGCGCTTCCGGGCAATCCGGCCAGCGCGCTCATCGTCAGCGGGCCAACGCCTCAGGCCGTGCAAGCGGCGGCCGATCGCCTGGTCGAGCAGGCCACGACCGAAAACAGCAAGGAGCGCGGCCAGGAAACCGGCCTGAAGACCGTTCCGCTTCTCACCGGCAAATCGGCGCTCACCCTGGCGCAGCTCGGCGTGTCGACCACCGAGTTTTCCGGCCGCCGGCTGCGCACGGAATTCAGCGTCGGCCTGCCCGGCGATTTCTATGCGAGCGCCTATGGCGAGGCGGAGCTGCTGCTCGATGCGGCCTATGCCGCCGACGTGCTGCCCGGCAGCCGCGTCAATGTCTATGTCAACGGCAATATCGCCACGACGGCACCGCTGACGACGCGCGGCGGCGGCATTCTCAAGCACATGCCGATCCGCGTTACCATGCGTCATTTCCTGCCGGGCGAAAACCGCATCGCCATCGAGGCCGTGCTGCTGACCGATCAGGACGATGCCTGCGTTCTGGGAAGCGCCTCGCAGAGCGGGCTGCGCTTCGCGCTCTTCGATACGAGCGAGTTCCGCATGCCGGACTTCGGCCGCGTCGCGAATTTCCCGAACCTCGCGGCGACAGCCGGCATGGGCGCCCCCTACGGCACGGGCGAGGCGCCCCGCACGGCGCTCTTCCTCGACCAGCCGAATGCCGAGACGCTTTCGGCTGCCGCAACGCTGGTCGGCCGGTTGAGCGCGACCGCAGGCCAGGCCTTCCCGATCGAGACCGTCGATACGGTGGAAACGCTCGAAGGCCGCGATGCCCTGATCGTCGGGGCTCTGCCGAAACTTCCCCCCGCCTTCGTTACGCGCATGGGGGTTTCCGCCGGAACCGACACGGCCTGGGCGGGCGGCAAGTCGCCTGCAAACGGCAGCCGTGGCGATACGGTCGACAGCTGGCGCGACAAGGTTTCCGTGCCGGGCTGGCGCAGCAGCATCGATGGCATCGATACCTGGCTGCAGCGCACTTTCGATCTGTCGCTCGGCTCGCTGGCCATCCTGCCGGGGGAAGACGACAGCTATCCGCTGCCGGGAACAGCCGATGTCATGCTGGCCCAGGCGGAAACGGGCGGCGCGACCTGGACGCTCGCCGCCGCGCCGACGACGGCGGCTCTCTCCAACGGCATCGCCGCCCTCGTCGAACCGGATATGTGGCGCCGGCTCGCCGGTCGCGTCGCCGCCTATGATACGCGCGGCGCGCGGCTCGATACGATCGCGCCGCAGCGGATCGTTTTGGCGGCGACCCAGCCTTTCTCCTTCACCGGCTGGCGCCTGATCGCCGCCAACTGGATGTCGACCAACATCCTGCTCTTCTCCCTGCTCTTCGTCGCCGCCTTCGCGATGCTTGGTCTCATCACCACGCTCCTCCTGCGCGGCCTGGGACGCCGGCACTGATGCCGCAGTCCCGTTCACTTCGCCCTTGCAGGGGCGGCCTTCCCTCCAGGCTCCGCCCCGCACCGTTTTTCTTCCCTCTGGGAGATGGTCATGACTAGGTTCGCCGCTTTCCTGCTGTCGTCGACATTGTGTGTCACGGTCGGCTATCATCTTGGCCACCGCACCGCCGAGACTGCCGACATGGCGCCGCTCGGTCTTTCGATGGCGCCGAATGGTGCGTTTGCCACCGGCGCCATTCCTCGCACCTTCGTCAGGACGCCGGGCGACGACCAGCAAGGGCCTGGCGAACCCATGGACGTTGCACAGGCCATGTCTCCGCCGGTCACGGAGCCGGTCGCGGAGGGATCATCGCCGCCGATGCTGACCGCGGAAGCGGCACCCGCCGCACAGTCCATGGCCACGACGGCGGACGTCGAAGAGCCGCTCGACCCTGCTGATGCGGAACTGCTTCAGCAGATGGATGCGCCGCCGGCCCCGAAGGTGGACGAAAGCGCCTTGCGCTATTTCGCGCGCCAGGGCGACACGGCGCGGCTGCAGATCGAGATCAACCGTCTGAAGGCGCTCTATCCGGATTGGGAGCCGCCGGCCGATCCGCTTGCTCCGCGCGCGGCGCCGGACAAGGCGCTGGAGACCATGTGGTCGCTGGCAGGAGAAGGGCGCTTCGCTCTTCTGCGCAAGGCGATCGAGCGCCGGCAGCAGAAGCAGCCGGGCTGGACGCCCCCTGCCCCTCTGATCGCCCAGCTGGAGCTCGGCGAAGCCCGCCTGCGGCTGGTCGCGGCCTCGAACGACAAGGCTTATGAGCGCGTCATCGATGAGGGCGCCGCGCATCCGCAGCTTCTCGTCTGTGACGAGATGGACATTCTCTGGCGGGTCGCCGAGGCCTTCGCCAAGACGGGCCGCGAGCCTCGGTCTCAGGACACCTATCGCTATATCCTGACGAGCTGCGACGCAGCAAAGGAGCGGCTGGCGACGATGCAGAAGGCGGCGCAGCTGCTGCAGCCCACCGCGATCGTCGATCTGCTGACGCTTGAGCGACGGGACGCCGAGGGCAAGGGCGAGTTCGACAGCGTGCGCAACGATCTGGCTCGCCGCTTCCTTTCGGTCGCTGCCAAGGATCCGGCCGCCACGGTTCCGCGCGAGTTCTTGACCCATATGGAGGAGCTGGCGGAAAGCACGCATCAGGCCTCCGACGCCCTGCTTCTCGGCTGGTATCACGAACGGCGCCAGAAAATGGTGCAGGCCGAATACTGGTTCCGCAAGGCCCGTGCGATCGAGGACACGGCCGAAGCAGCGCAGGGCCTGGCCCTGACGCTGATTGCGCGTAAAATGCCGCAGGAAGCCGAGGACATCCTCTATCGCTGGCACGCGGAGTCCGACGAGGTCCACGCGACCTATCTCGCGGCCGCGGCCGAACTTCTGGCGCTCGATCCGCCCGTCGCCCTGCAGCCGGACGTTCTGGCGCGAATGGGCAGGGATGCCGCGGAAGTCAAGGATGCCGCGCTTGCCGAACAGTTCGGCTGGTATGCGCGCGCCTTCGGGCAATCGCAGCTCGCGGCGCAATGGTTCGCGACCTCGCTGAGCTGGAAGACGGACAATGAGCCTGCCGCCTTTGGCCTCGCCCTGACGGCAAACGATCTCAACCTTCCCGATGTCGTTGCCCGCATCCAAGCGGAGTGGCAGGGTCGTTCGCCCCGCATCGCGACGCTTGGCCAGGCAGCGCCAGAAACGTCAGCAGCCGACGGCGCGGCGCCAGCGCTGTCCAGTTACTACGCGCCGGCACAGGCTGCCGCCGATCCGACTGGCCGGCTGATGGATGTGGCTGCACCAATCGCCGCCTCGCCGGCTCAAAGAACGGCCGCTCCCGCCCCGCAGACTGCTGCGGCCCCTTCGCAGCGGTCCCAATCGCCTCAGGTTCAGCCGGCTGCGCGCATCGCACAGGCCGCCCCCGCAGCGGCCGCCACGCCCAGGCGACAGGCCTATGCGGCCGTGTCGCCGGAGGCCGCCCCGGCCCGCACGGCCCAGCCGAGACGGTCGGCCGGCGGCACGCGCGGTTGCTCCGGACGGGCCTCGTCCGCATCGCTCTCGCCGGCAGCCAGCCTGCAGCGCGGCTGGTGCCTGATGAATCTGAAGCGCCCGGCAGAAGCAAGCCGCGCCTTCGAGGCCGCGTTGGAGAGCAGCGATCCGCAGGTGCGCGGCGACGCAGCCTATGGACAGAGCCTCGCCTTCCTGCGTCTCGGCCTGACGGAAAACGCCGCCGCATCGGCGAGCCGCGGACCGATGGACCAGCGCAAGGCGAGCGAAATTCAGGTTGCCCTGCTGACCAACCAGGCGCTCGCCGCCTATCAGTCCAAGCGCTACACGGAGGCTTTGCTGTTGCTCGATCGCCGCGCCGAACTTGCGCCCGAACAGGCCGATCTGATGGTGCTGCGCGGCTATGCCTATCTGTCGATGCAGCGCTACCCGCAGGCAATCCGGATCTTCGAGACTCTGGCCTCGACCGGCAATCGCGACGCGCTCAAGGGCCTCGCCGAAGCCCGCGCCGCCAAAAACCCGATCCCGGGGCAATGACAGGCCGAGGGGCCGCCGCAGACTGGCGGATACCTCGATGAATGACGAAGGGCTGGCCCACGGGCCGGCCTTTTTCATGATTGTCTTTGAGGTATCGTTGCCTACCCAGATGCATGTCCCGGCGGATTGTCTGTCTTTTGCTCTGCGACTCGCAGTTCGGACACCAGCGATTCTCGCTCTCCCTTGATTCTCTTGGTCTTGCGCGCTGCAAACAAAGCGTCTTTCCGTTGGCGGAGCGGAGAGTTGGAGGCCCTATACAGATGAATCTTTCCATTCCTGCAGACCGGTTTTCCGGCTAACCTTTTGTTAACATCCTGTATCTGCGGCCCTTTTTGGAGAGAAGCTCTGAGCCCTAGCCCCGCGAGGGATCCTGACGTTCTGCAAGCCGCTTGCTCAGGTCTGAGAATCGCGGCTTATAGTGAGCAGCGGTTTATAAAACCATTTTCTCCACAAACCGCTGTTACCGAATTTTGGGCGGACGATGAAAACGAACGCAGAAGCGCTGGCATCCCGGGAGACGCTCGTCAGTCTCATCGACCGGCATTCGTCTGCGCTTGCCGTTCAGTTGCAGGCGCATCATCTAAATACCTTTCCGCCGACCTCGGAAAAAGGAATTCGCCACTTTCAGCCCTCCGAGGCCGCCCGGTTCCTGGGTGTCAAGGAGGTTTACCTCCGCCAGGTCTCTAACGACATCGACGATCTCGAGGTGACCACGACGCCTGGCGGCCGTCGGTCCTATTCCGTGGAAGATATTGACCGTATTCGTCGCCATCTGGACAAGGTCGGCCGAGCGGACCGCCGCTATCTGCCCCGTCGACGCGACGGCGAGGCGCTTCAGATCGTCTCGATCATGAACTTCAAGGGGGGGTCCGGCAAGACGACGACGTCGGTCCACCTCGCCCAGTATCTGGCGCTCAAGGGCTACCGCGTCCTCGCGATCGACCTCGACCCGCAGGCGAGCATGTCAGCCCTGTTCGGGCATCAGCCGGAACTCGACGTGCATGTGAACGACACGATGTACGGGGCGATCCGCTATGACGACGCCCGTCGCCCCGCGAAGGACGTCATCCGCAAGACCTATATTCCCGGCCTCGATCTCGTGCCCGGCAATCTCGAGCTCATGGAGTTCGAGCATGATACGCCGCGCGCCCTGATGCGGCGGCAGCCGGGCGACGTCATGTTCTTCCAGCGCCTTGCCGATGCGATCGACGAGGTGCGGGACGACTATGATGTGGTGATCATCGATTGCCCGCCACAGCTTGGCTATCTGACTCTCTCGGCGCTGAGCGCGGCCACCTCCGTCCTCGTAACGGTCCATCCGCAGATGCTCGATGTCATGTCGATGAACCAGTTCCTTGCGATGGTCGCCGACCTCCTGCGCGAGGTCGCCGAGGCGGGAGGCAATGTCGATTTCGCCTGGCTTCGCTACCTCATTACCCGCTTCGAGCCCTCCGACGGCCCGCAGAACCAGATGGTCGGCTATCTCCGCTCGATCTTCGGCGCCCATGTCCTGAATTTCCCCATGCTGAAATCGACCGCCGTCTCAGATGCGGGCCTGACCAACCAGACGCTGTACGAGGTCGCGCGTGGCCAGTTCACCCGCAGCACCTATGACCGGGCGATCGAGTCGATGAACAGCGTCAACGACGAGATCGAAACCCTGATCAAGAAGGCCTGGGGGCGCACGACATGAGCCGGAAGAACCTTCTGAACCTCATTCAGGTGGATGCCGGAACCCCGCTTAAAGGCGCGACATCCGACAACACGCTCGTCGGGCAGGTCGCCACCACCATGCGCGAGGAGAAAGCGCGCCAGGCGCGCGCCGACGAGATCGAGCGCCGTCTGGCAGCGGGCCAGTCCGTCATCGAGCTTGATGCGGCACTTGTCGAGCCCTCCTTCGTCAGCGATCGGATGCCGGGCGAGATAGATGGGCTTGTCGCTTCCATCCGCGACCAGGGGCAGCAGGTGCCGATCCTGGTTCGCCCGCATCCCGAAGCGTCAGGGCGCTATCAGGTCGCCTTCGGCCACCGCCGCCTGCGTGCGCTGAAGGCGCTTGGTCTGCCGGTCAAGACGGTCGTGCGGGCTTTGAGCGACGAGCAACTGGTTATTGCCCAAGGGCAGGAAAACAACGAACGCCAGGATCTCTCCTACATCGAAAAGGCGCGGTTTGCGCAGCGGCTGCGGGAGCGGTTCGCGCGTGACGTCATCACCGCTGCCATGTCAATCGACAAGACCGAATTGTCGCGCATGCTCTCCATCGTCGATGCGATCCCGGCCGAACTGATCGAGGCGATCGGGCCGGCGCCCGGTATTGGCCGGAGAAGCTGGCAGGAGGTGTCGGATCTCTTGGAGAAGACCGATCCCGCGGCTGCCCTTCAGCGTCTGCGAACAGACGAGATGCAGGAACGACCGTCGCAGGACCGGTTCAAGGCGCTGCTTGCCGCGCTGAAACCGAAGAACGCCGCGTCACGGGCGCCGGATGTGCTGACCACATCATCGGGTCGGCAGCTGGGCCATGTCCGGCAGAGCGCGTCGAAGATCGAAATCATACTCGACAGGAAGGACGCCGCGGACTTCGCCGCCTTCCTGCTCACCGATGCGATCGCTCTCTTCGAGGAGCATCGTGCCACGATCAACGCAACAGAGGACACGTAAGCGCAAAAGAAAAGAGCCCCCAAAACGTCGCCGTCTCGGAAGCCCCTATCTGTCTAAGCACCAGTAGAATCGCATTTCCGAGAATCATCGTCAAGAGCCTTGGCGCCGTTTCGGCGAACGAACTTCTTTTGCCTCTTGGAAGGTGAAGAACGATGCATTCGGATCATGTGACGACGCCCTTCGGGCGGCGGCCGATCACGCTTGCCCTTGTCCGAGGGCAGCAGGCGGCCGGCACGCTGTCGGGCAGCAAGACGGCTGACAAATGGAAGGTCTTTCGCGATGCCTGCGCCGCGATGGAGCCTCTCGGCCTTCAATCCGCGAGCCTCGCGGTGCTCGACGCCTTGTTGAGCTTCCATCCTCAGAAAGAGCTGCGCGGTGACGGTCAGCTGGTGGTTTTCCCATCGAACGTGCAGCTCTCGCTGCGTGCTCATGGCATGGCGCCGTCGACGCTCCGGCGGCATCTGGCGGCGCTGGTCGATGCGGGGCTGATCATCCGCAGGGACAGTGCCAACGGCAAGCGCTTCGCGCGGCGCGGGACGGGTGGTGAAGTCGAGACCGCCTTCGGCTTCGACCTCGCGCCGCTGCTCCTGCGCGCCGACGAGCTGGCCACACTCGCCGAGACGGTCTTGGCTGCGCGCGAAACGCTGCGAAAGCTTCGCGAGAAGCTGACGATCTGCCGGCGCGACACCCGCAAGCTGCTGTCCGCCGCAATAGAGGAGCAGGCAGAAGGCGATTGGCAGTCCGTAGAGGACATCTATATCGGCCTCGTTGCCCGAATTCCCAGACGCCCGACGCTGCGCGATGTCAGCGATGCGCTCGAAAGCATGGAACTGCTGAAGGAGGAGATCCTCAATCGGTTGCAAGACAACGGGAATTCGATGAATCCAAGCACCAGTGACGGTCAAAACGAGCGTCACATACAGAGTTCAAATCCCGAGCCCTCTCATGAATCTGAACCTAGCTCTCGAGAAGAGCTGGGGCGGCCGCTGGGGCAAGAACCTCCGCCGCTGTCTCTGCGGGAAGGGCGGGAGAAAGTGGTCCAAGCGCCGATCAAGGCCTTCCCGCTCGGGCTCGTGCTGCGGGCCTGCCCGCAGATCGTGGAGTACGGGCCGAATGGCCGCATCGAGCACTGGCGCGAGATGATGAAGGCGGCGGTTGTCGTGCGTTCCTTCCTGGGTGTCAGCCCTTCGGCCTATGAGGAGGCCTGTGAAACCATGGGGCCCGAAAATGCAGCGGTGGCGATCGCCTGCATCCTCGAGCGATCGAACGTCATCAACTCGGCCGGCGGCTATCTCCGCGACCTGACCCGACGCGCGCAACGCGGCGAGTTCTCGCTCGGGCCGATGCTGATGGCGCTGCTGAGAGCGAATGGTGAAAGTGGGGAGCGGACGGGGTGACGGGGCGGCACGTTGTGAAGAGCGGGGACTTCGCCCGGGCCACGGTCTCGCTCGTTCCGGATGGAACGGGCTGAGATGACGGTCAAGGCGGCCGGGCGCATCAGGATGTAGGTTGCCGAACCCGGATGCGGCGCTGCCGGAGGCCCTTAGACCGTAAGCGCAGGAAGCGTGTCGATGCAAAGGCGGTTGGTCGATACGGCAAGGCCACGGAACGTCAGTTGACCGCGGTCAACACCGAGCCTTGCTACTGCGTCATGCCTGGAGTGGACCGACCGACGTGGTCGAGCTGTCGTCGTCCCGGGTGGTCGGGAAACTCAATCGGATGGATGCCGCGACACGGTTTGGGTGCGCCCCGCCCGCCATTGATCCTTGCCTGCCATCTTGGCCTGGTAGAGCAGACGGTCCGCTTGTGCGGCAAGGTCTTCGAGATCGCTCTTCCTGTCGGTCCAGATGACGCCGACCGTGGCGCGAACCTCGACCACTGCCTCGCCGATCGCGATCGGCGCGCGCATGGCGTCCACCACTCTCTCGGCTGTCCCCTCGCCGGCTTCCGGCCGGCCGGCGGTAACGAGAAGGAACTCGTCACCGCCTCGCCGGCATACAAGGTCCGTTTCGCGCACGCTGCGCAGCAGCCGTCGCGCAGTCTCCACCAGCACCTCGTCGCCGGCCGAATGACCATAGGTGTCGTTGACGCCCTTGAATCCATCGAGATCCACAGCAGCCACCGACCAGCCTTGCGAGAGCGGCAACTGGCGGAAGTGATTGACGAGGCCGCGCCGGTTCAGGAGTCCGGTCAACTGGTCCGTTTCGGAATGATGGCGCGTGGCTTCGAGGCGCCGATGCTCTTCGGTGAAGTCGATGGCAACGCCGACGATGCGACGCGGGCGCCCATCCGCATCGCGGAGAAGCCGCCGGTCGCAGCGCATCCACTTCTCCCCGGCAAGCGTGTCGAGACGATATTCGGCGACCGACTGGTCCACCGTCCCTTGCAGCAGCGGCTCGAGATCCGCTGCCGACAGATCGTCCGGGTTCACCTTCTCCAGGTAGCGCCGCAGATCCAGCCGGGCAGCTTCGGGGCCGCCGATAAACTCGGCGAGGCGGTCGGACGTCTCGAAGGTGTTGCTGGGCACATCCATGTGCCAGAAGCCGCCGCGAACCGCCTCCATCGCCAATTCCAGCTGGGCGGCCTTTTCCGCCAGCTCCCGTTCATGCTGCTTGTGGAGGCTGATGTCCTCGATCTGCGACAGGAAACGCGCGACGCTTCCAGCCGCGTTGCGCATGGCGGCGACATGGATCAGCACATCGACGAGACTACCGTTCGGCCGCACATAGCGCTTCTCGATCGAATAACCATCGCGCCGTCCTGCAAGAACCTCCTTGAAGAGCGTGAGATCGGCCTCGAGATCGTCCGGATGCGTAAACGCCGCGAAGGGCGTTCCCCGCAGGTTCGTGCGTGCAATACCGACAAGCTTCGAAAAAGCATCGTTGCCGCGCATGATACGCCCGTGCACGTCCACCATGGCAATGCCGATCGGCGCATGCTCGAAGGCAAAATCGAAGAGCGACAAACGAGACTCAGCGCTCTCCTCGAGAGGATGATCGTCCGGGTTCATGAGTCCAACTCCGACATTCCACGTGAGATTGCAGATAGGTTTGCAGGTCACGGGCTCAAGTTTGAATAGGGCATTCGGAGGCCATTATGGTAAATAAACACTTACCCTTTACGGAGTATCACCCCGCTCGTGGTCATAAGACCCGCGCCGCGAGCTGCAGCGCCCGAATGGCACCGGGCAAGCTGAAGACCACGGATGAGGAACCGAGCAGACGCGCCGCTTGTTCCGTTACCCCTCCGCACGAGCAAGAGCAGGTGCCGCATCGAGGGTCGGTTCGTGGCGGCCGCGGGTCAGGCTGACGAGGCCGGCGAGAGCGGCGCAGGCGGCGGAGACCACCATTGCGCTGGTCAGCGCGGTGGATGGCGGCAGCAGGGCGAAGAGGATGGACATGAGGATGCCGCCTAGGGTCTGGCCGAGCAGACGCGCCGTTCCCTGCATGGCCCCGGCCGCGCCGTTGCGTGCCTTCGGGGCCGAGAGCAGCAGGATCCGGTTGTTCGGTGTCTGGAAGAGGCCGAAGCCGAGGCCCGAGACGACCGTGCCGAGGAGGAACAGCCTGCTGAGCGGCTCAGGCGGACTGACGGCGATCATCAGCAATCCGATGCTGAAGAGGCCGCCGCCGGCGGCGCAGAGCCAAGCCGTCTTGACGTGGTTTGCCAGGCGGCCGGACAGGGGCGCGATCAGTGCCGTGGCAAGCGGCCAGGGCATCATGGCAAAACCGGCCGAGACCGACGTCATATGCAGCCCATGCTGAAGATAGAAGGGAAGCGCGATGTAGCTCAGCATCTGTCCGCAGAAGCAGGCGACGGAGGCGATGACGGCGACGCGGAAGACCGGGGTTGCCAGCAGATCCGTCGGGATGATCGGTGCCTCGCTCCGGCGCTCCAGGCGCAGAAGGACGAGGAGGCACCCGATCGATGCGAGGATGAGCGCCGCGCCGCGAACGGGCGCGGTGGCGATCATGTCGGCGCCGCAGAAGAACAGGATGAACATCAGGGTGTTGGCGAGCAGGGCCCGCGCATTCAGCGGCCTCTTTCGTCCTTCGCTCTTTGCGAGCAGCCGGCCACCCAAGAGAATGAGCGCACCCATCGGGATATTGATGGCGAAAAGCCAGGGCCAGCTGGTGATCGACAGGATGGTGCCGGCAATCCCCGGCCCTGCCGCGGCCGAAATGCCGATGATCATGGCGTTGATGCCGATGATCGGCCCGAGCATGGACGGTGGCAGGAGCGCGCGCAGGTTCATCATGGCGAGCGCCATGATCGCTCCCGCACCTAAGCCTTGGGCAAATCGGCTGACGACAAGAACCGCAAGATCGCCTGCAAGAGCGCAGGCGGCAGAGGACAGGGTGAAAAGCACGACGCCGAAAAGATAGACCCGCCGCGCTCCATAGATATCGCCCAGCGCCCCGCAGGGCAGAAGCGCGACGAGAACCGCCAGCTGATAGGCCGAAACCACCCAGACCGTATCGTCCGCCTGCGCGCGCAGGGACAGCGCGATGCTTGGAAGCGCAACATTCGCGATCGCACCATCCAGCACGACGAGGATCGTCGCCAGCGAAATGACCGCGACGGCAAGATATTGCCGCGGCCTGACCGCGGTGTCAGGGGCAGAGGAAGCAGGCTGGGGCATCGGAACACTCGCCGTTTCAGGAGGCAAACCATGATCTAGCGCGATCGGACTGAGGGCGCCAGACGCAACGGGATCAAGCGACCGTTGCGTCTGACGCCCTTGGTTGGTAAGCAGGGATATGCCTGACCTCGACCTCAACCTTCTTGTGGCGCTCGATGCCCTGCTGAAGGAGCAGAGTGTGACGGCTGCCGCGCGTCGCCTGGGGCTCAGCACCTCGGCCATGAGCAGGACGCTGTCGCGCCTCAGGGCGCGGATCGGCGATCCCATCCTCGTGCCGGCAGGGCGTGGCCTGGTGGCGACGCCCCATGCGGTGAAACTTGCAGCCGAAGTGCACGCGTTGCATGAAGCCGTGCAGGCCGTTCTCAGTCGCCCTCCAGCCGTCGATCTTTCGAAAATCGACCGCCACATCACGATCCGCGCCAATGAAGCCTTCGTGCTGATCTTCGCAGCCGAGCTCAGTGCCGCGGTCGCGGCGTCCGCGCCGGGCATCCGGCTGCGGTTTGCGCCGCGGGCCGACAAGGACATCCGGCGCCTGCGGGATGCGGCCGTGGATCTGGATATCGGCCTCCTGCCGCCAGAAAGCGGGGAGCTGCGCTGCCAGACATTGTTTACCGACCGCTATGTCGGCCTCGCGCGGCCGGGGCACCCGATCTTCGAGAATGGGCCAATAACGGCCGCATCCTACAGCGCGTCCGGCCACGTCGTCTTTTCGCCGCAGGCGGATTATGCCGGCCCGGTGGATCGGGCGCTGGCCGAACTCGGCTTTCGGCGCGATGTGAGATTGATCGTGCCGAGCTTTCCCGCCGTGATCGCGGTCGCCGCCAGCTCCGATCTTCTCGGCTGCGTGCCGATGTCCTATCGGCAGTCGGTCACGAAGGGCGACGTCGAGACCTTCGAGCTGCCCTTCGCCGTGCCGAGCTTCACCATCGTGCAGGCCTGGCATCCGCGAATGGACGCCGATCCGGTGCATCGCTGGCTGCGGGGGCTCATCTTCGCGCGGTTCAAAACGATGGGGTGAGGAGCGGCGCGCCGCACTGCCCTTCAGGTGCCGTGCGACGATGAGAGCCAGCGCGCCGCCGTCCGGTCGGGGCGGCGAGCGCGTCGTTGGGCGGACAGAGACCGACCGGTGTCAGCTGCACCACTTCTGAACGGCAAGGGCGATCGCCTTGGTGCAGTCGATCAGGTCGCGGACGGAGACCCGCTCGTTCGGCTGGTGGGCCTGGGCGGGATCGCCGGGTCCGAAGTTGACGGTCGGTGTCTTCCCAAGTCCGGTTGGCAAGCCGATATCGCTGTGGGCGCCGAAGCCGGACAGCACGGGCGAGAGGCTGGCTTCCTCGACCGCCTGCTGGAACATCGAGACGAAGGGGCTGTCGGCAGGGATCTCGGCGCAATCGGCGTCGAGAATCCATTCGACCCGGGCCGGATGCTGGCGAAGATAGGGATCGGCCATGCAAACATTGTGCACATGCTCCTCGATCTCGCGCTTCACATGGCCGCCGAGCGCGAACTCGTCTTTCTCGCTCGGCAGATACTGGGCGTCGATGATGATCTCGGCGCGTCCTGCCATGGAGGAGGGGTGTTCGCCGGCATTGATCTGCGTGACGATGATCTGGTTCGGCAGGTCCATCAGCGGGTGATTCTTCTTCGGGTCGAACATCCAGCGGCGGTTGAGGATATCGATCCCGTCCAGCATCTGCCGGCAGAGTTGTACGGCATCGACCGGGCCGCTCGTGTACCAGGCATTGGGCGTCAGCTCCGCATGGCCGCCAATGCCGTCGATGATGATCTTGCCCCACAGGATGCCGTGACAGAGTGGCGCGATGCGGTTCGCCGTCGGTTCGGTCATGATCCCGGCATCGGCGGTGAAGCCGCGATCGACCATGGCGAGCGATCCCATGCCGCCGATCTCTTCGTCGACCACGGTGGTGAAGACCACGTCGCCCTTCAACGGCACGCCCATTTCCTGAAGGATCTCGACCGCCATCAGCATGCAGGCGACGCCGCCCTTCATGTCCACCGTGCCGCGTCCGTGCAGGAAGCCGTCCTTCAGAACCGGCTCGAAGGGATCGGTCGACCAATGTTCCGCCGCACCCGGCGGCACGACGTCGATATGCCCCGTCAGCATGATCGAGCGTCCGCCGCCCGTTCCCGCCAGCGTGCCGCCGAGGTTCGGCCGGCCTTCGAAGGTGCGGCCCTTGTTGGCACCGGGGCGGCCCTTGTATTTCTCGTAAAGGGCCGGACCATCCGGATCCCAGAGGTCGGTGGTGAAGCCGAGCGCCTCCAGGCGCTTCTGCAGATAGAGCTGGCAGTCGCGCTCGCCGGGGCCGGCCTCCTTCGGATTGGATTTGACGATCGAGGGGAAGGCGACGAGATCGCTGAGGGTCTGGACGATCCGCGCTTCGGCGGCCTCGACGCGTGTCGCGATCTGTTCTTCGATGGAAGGCATGCTTAACTCCAGCGTTTGGAAAGACGTTCGATGAGCAGGACGGCAATGAGCAGGGCCCCGACGATGCCGACCTGCCAGACCGTGTTGACGTTGAGCTGCAAGAGCCCGGTCTTGAGCGTGACGAGCAGGATGACGGCGGCGATGACCCCGCCGACACCGCCGATGCCGCCGGTAATCGCGATGCCGCCGAGCATGACGGCCGTCAGCGATTCAAGTTCGAGGTTCTGCCCGATATTAGGACGGGCACTGCCGAGCCAGGCGAGCGAAACGAGGCCTGCGAGCCCGGCCAGGAGGCCACTGAGCCCGTAGACCAGAAGCCGCGTGCGATCGACCGGAATGCCGACAAGGCGGGCCGAACGCTCGTTGTAGCCCATGGCGAGAAGCCAGCGGCCCCAGGCACTGGCAAGGAGCAGCACGGCCGCCAGCAGGAACACCGGCACCACGAGCGTGAGGAACGGCATGGGCAGCGACAGAACAGAGCCCCGCCCCCAAGCGAGCAACCAGGCCGGCACGCCCGATTGTGCGCCGCCCCCCGTGAGCGCGAGCGCCATGCCCGAATAGATGAACAGCGTTCCGAGCGTCGCGATCAGCGGCAGGATCTTCAGCCTGGTGACGAGCACGCCGTTGAAGAGGCCGAGCAGCAGCCCGACGCCGATGCAGACGAACGGGATCAGCCCCGGCGGCAGGCCGGCCTTGACCGCGAGCGTGGCGAGCACGACGGACAGCGACACCGTTCCGCCGACGGAGAGATCGATCCCCGCCCCGCCTGCCAGGATGACGAGCCCCTGACCGAGCGAGACCAGTGCGAGGATCGTCGAAAACTGCAGGATCGTCGTCACGGTCGACGCGCTGAACATGCCGGGCCGCAAGAGGGCGAACACCAGGATGACGAGCACCCAGAGGGCGGCAAGAAGCAGCAGGATGCGGCTCGAGCCGGATCGATTGAACAGAGCCATCATCGCAGAGCCCACCGTGCTTTCAGGTCCCCCATGCGCGCAAGCGGCATGTCCATCGCCAGCACGCCGATCAGAAGCGCGCCGGTGACCACCGGCTGCCAGAGCGAGGGGACGCCCATCAACAGAAGTCCGTTCTGCAAGACCCGGAGCAGAAGCACGCCGAGCGCCGTGCCGAGCAGGCTGCAGCGCCCGCCGAGAATGCTGGTGCCGCCGAGAACGACCGCCGCGATGGCGTCGAGCGCCAGCGTGCTGCCGATCGCCATTTCGACATTGCGGTAGCTCGCCACATAGAAGCTGGCCGCAAGCCCGGTCAGCGCGCCGCTGAGCACGAAGGTCGCGAAGCGGACCTTCGTGACCGGCACGCCGGAAAGCCGTGCCTTCTCCTCCGAATTGCCGATCGAAAGAAGATGCGGGCCGTAGGGCGTGGCGCGCAGCGCCAGCCACACGGCGAGATAGGCAAGAACGATCACCACCACAGACAGCGGCAGGCCCAGAAGCCGGGCGGAAAGCAGCTCCGTCAGCCCGGTCGGCAGGCCCGAGAGCCATTGTCCGCCGAGCAGGGCGAAGACCCCCATCCGGTAGACGCCGAGAAGGCCGAGGGTGCCGACGATGGCCGGCACCCGACCGAGCACGACGACGGACGCCGTGACCAGTCCCAGCGCGGCGCCGGTCAGCGGCCCGACAAGGACCGCCAGAGCCGGCGCCATGGACGCCAGCAGAGCATGGGCAACGGCAATGGCCGAAAGTCCCATGAGGATGCCGATCGAGACATCGATGCTGCCTATGGCGAGCAGCAGGGTCATGCCGAGACCGGCCAGCATCAGCTCCGTGCTGTTGCGGGCGATGGTCGCCGCATTCCCGGCTGTCGCGAAGAAGGGTGACGCGACAGAGAAGACGACCGAAGCGAGGAGAATGGCGCCGAGCAGGGCCCATTCCCGTCCGCCAATGGCAAGGAGACGTGAACGTGACTGTCGCATCGAGAGCTTTATCCGATCCTAGAAGTCGAACTGGTCGACATTGTCGGCGGTAAAGACGGCCGGAGGCCCGAGCAGCAGAACGCCGGTCTCGGCGTTGTAGGTCACCGGCTTGGCAAAGCCCGGAACGCTGTTCTCCGCCTCGAAGGTCTTGCCGTCGATCAGCTGCTTGCCGGCCCAGACCGTGAGATAGCCGAGCTGAGCCGGATCCCACAGGACCGAAAACCCGAAGGAGCCGCTTTTGAGATAGGCGCGCGCCGTGTTCGGGCTGCAATAGCCGGTGCCGACGACGCTGCCGGTCTTGCCGGCGGTCTCGATCGCCTGCGCGACGCCCGGGCAGGTCGAGGAGGCGACGGCGATAATGCCCTTGATGTCCGGGTTGGCCGTCATGAGGTCACCGGCGATCTGGGCGGCGCGCTGGGCGGTGCCGCCGGCAAATTGCGGCTCGAGCAGGGTCAGCTTGGGATATCTCTCCTTCGCCTGCTTCTGCATGAAGCCGATCCAGGCATTGAGGTTGGAGGCGGTCGCCTCGCCGGAAACGATGCCGATCTTGGCGTCTTCGCCGACGCGCTTGACCAGCTCGTCGATGATCGTCGCTCCGAGTCCCTCATCGGTTGCCTGCGCGACATAAACGGCGCGGCCGCTGTCCGGCGCGTCGCTGTCGCTGGTGAAGAGCTTGGCACCCTTTGCCTTGGCAGCCTCGACGACGGGGGCGATCGCGGATGCATCGAGCACGCTGACGGCAACGGCGTTGACGCCCTGGTCGATCAGGTTCTGGACGATCTGCAACTGATCGACTGGATTGGTATCGACCGGGCCGGAATAGATGAACTCGACGCCGAGCTCGTCGGCCGCCTTCTTGCCGCCGGCTTCCATGGCGTTGAAATAGGGAATGCCGATCAGCTGCGGCACGAACGCCACCTTCGGCTTGTCCTGTGCGACAGCCGGGGCGGCGAGAGCGATGCCAAGAAGCGACAAGGCTAGGGTCTTCTTGAAAGACGTATGCATGGTAGGACCTCTCTGGAACGGAAGTGACGCGCTTTATGAATTTTGGTTTTCAAGCGCTCGCACGTCGGGATGGGCGCCTGTGATGAGGGAGACGATCTCTTCGGGGTTGGTTTCGGCCTTGCGCCGCTCCGCCACCTTGCGGCCACGGCGGAAGACGACCATTCGGTCGGCCACCTCGAAGACATCGGCAATGTTGTGGCTGATCAGCACGACCGCGCAGCCGCGTTCGGCGAGCTTGCGGGTGAGCTGCAGCACCTTTCGGGTTTCCGCAACGGCGAGTGCTGCGGTCGGCTCGTCCATGATGATGAGCCTGGCGTTGAGATTGAGCGCCCGGCAGATCGCCACCGCCTGGCGCTGACCGCCGGAGAGACTGCCAACCGGCGCTTCCGGATCGGAGATATGGGCGTCGAGCTCCGTCAGGAGCCCGTCCACCCGTTCCCGCATGGCCTTGCGCTTGAGGAACGGGATGCCGAGCACGGATCGCTTTATCTCACGGCCAAGAAAAACGTTCTCGGCGATCGAGAGGTTTTCCGACAGAGCCAGCTCCTGGAAGATCGTCGCGATGCCGGAGCCTGCCGCATCCTTTGGCGAGGCGAACTGGACGGATTGGCCGCCGACCAGCAACTCGCCATCGCTTTGCGGATGGGCGCCGGCCAGGATCTTGATGAAGGTCGACTTGCCGGCGCCGTTGTCGCCGAGGAGCGCGAGCACCTCGCCTTCGTGGATGTCGAGATCGACGCCCCGCAGGGCCGTCAGCGCGCCGAAGCGCTTGGTAATGCCCCGCGCGCGCAGGAATGGGAGGGTCATGGGGTCATCCTTCGCGCGCTTGTCACTTGCCCTGGCTCGCCCAGCGCAGAATGTTCTTCCAGATCGTGGCGTAGCCCGGCCAGGCGACGAACTCGTTCGGCACCCAGTGCGGGCCGATATCCGAGGTCCAGGCCACGGTGCGGCCCTTGCCATATTCGCCGGTGACGAGCAGCGGATGGCCCCCCTCCTCCTCCGGCAAGGTCGCAAGAACCTCGACGCCGTCGGCCTCCTTCGCGACGACTTCGTTGGCACCGAGGAGAAGCGGCCAGTCGCCCTCGACACCGGCGAGGATCGGATGGGTCTTCGGGCCTGTCACCACGGCGCGGAAGCCATCCGGCACTTCCAGCCGGTCGTCATAGGAAAGGCAGGTCACGGGCAGTGCGTCTTCGACCGGCGTGCGGCGCCAGCGTGCCTTGCCGTCGATGCCCTGGAAGGAGAAATAGCCGCCCGCCATGACGAGGCCGCCGCCCGCCTTCGTCCAGTCGCGGATGAGCTTCAGGCGGTTCGGCACGGGCTTGCCATGCAGCCAGACGGCGGGCGGCAGGAGCAGCGAGTTGGCGCCGATATCGGAGAGCAGGATGACCTGGTATTCGGACAGTCCGTCCATCGTGAAGGGAAACTTCTCCACGCTGTCATGCGCGGTCATGTAGGTGATGTCGAACTCCTCACCCTGCAGCGCCGCGACCAGCGGCTCGGCCCCCAGGTGAAAGGTCACGCTGCCGAACTGGTCGAACCCCTTGTAGTGGGTGGCCGAGCTGACCCAGCTCTCTCCTACCAGCAATACCTTGGTCACCATGGGTGTCTCCTTCTCTGTCAATCACACTGTTTGGAACGCTTATCCGGCCTTGGCTTCGACGGCCGAAAGCAGGGCTTGAAGTTCTGCGGCCTTGGCGGTGCGCCCCTGCGCACCCTCCGCGGTCGTGGTCAGGCTGGCGCCGACGGCGGCATGACGCGCCGCTTCGGAAAGGGGCTGCCCGTGCAGCCACAGGCTGAGGAAGATCCCGGCAAAGGCATCGCCGGCCCCGGTCGCATCGACGCGGCTGACCGGCAAAGCGGGCACCTCGATCGGCGGGCCGCCGCTTCTGCGGAAGACGACCGCGCCGAATTCGCCGAGTGTCAGCACGACATCGCCGCGCGGGCGCACCCTGGCGATGGTGCGGGCGGCTTCCTCGATCATGGAGGCGAGCGGCGTGCGGATCTCGTAGATCTCCCGCAGCGTCTCGTCATTGATGAAGGTCAGATCGACCTGGCCGATCAACCGCTCGAAGGCAGCCGGATTGCGCGAGCCCTCGGGCAGGCCTGCCGTGTGCAGACTGACGCTCCACCCCGCCTCGTGAAAGCGCGGAATGGAAGGCATCATCCGCTCGTAGTGAAACCCTTCGATATGCAGGCAGGAGCGGACCGGACTGGGGGTGATGTCCATGTTCGCGGTCAGGTCGATCTCGCTGAGCTCGAACGTCTCGTGGATGATCGTGCGTCCACCATTGGCTTCGATGATGACCATCGCCCGCGGCAACCGGTTCTTGCCGGGCCGGCGGATCGGCAGAACATTGACATCTTGTGCCAGCAGTTCGGCCATGGCCCACTCGCTGTCGGCATCGTCGCCGACGGCGGTGGCGAGATCGACCTGCAGGCCGTAGGGCGCGCCGACCGCGGCAGCAGCCACGGCGAGGTTGGCGGCGGGACCGCCCAGCGCCTTGTCGATATGGCGTGCCGCGACCCGGTCGTCCCGGTGCGGAAGCACCTCGACGCGGCAGAGGTAGTCGACGCAGATGTGACCGACGACGAGCAGCCGGGGATTGCCCTCGGCCGCCTTGACCTTCCTTGCCGACATCATGGGCAGGGACCGCGCAAAGACGCTCGGCCGGTAGGCGAGCCGCTGGACCGCGGCTTGGATCTTCTCCGCCGTCTCCGCTTTGACAGGCACCGTGCCATTGAGGAAATTGGAGACGGTGCCGACCGAAACGCCGGCGGCCTCTGCAACATCCTTGATGGTCGGACGCTCTCTTCGCATCGCTTCCTCGGTCATTGAAACGCTTCAAAGCCTATGAAGGGATCGGGAGGTCGTCAAAAGAATTCTATTCTAAAGTAAACCATATCTCTGTGACGATCCTGCTAACGTCTGCTCGCAAGGGAAATATGAATCTTCAAAATGGCAGATTTGAAATTGGTTCAATTCACAGTGTCGCGTCGCGAAGGATTGCTCCGTCGATCATAGGGAGGCTGCGATGCCGGCCCAGTCCGCCGGCATCGCATGCTGCAGTCAGGCCCCGACGGGGATCGGGTTCGCGACGATGCTGCGATTGAAGGCGTCCACGAAAGCGTGTTCGTTCGCACCCGGGTTGTCGCGCAGCGGTCGGATGGCATCGACGATGACCTCCGGGTCGTCGGTGGCGAGGGCCTTGAGCGTCTGCTCGAAGAAACCGGGGAGCGGCATGGCGCGGGGGTCGCCGCTCTTGTAGATCAGATCGGTATCCACCCATGGCGGCGCGATTTCCTGAACGCGCACCGCGGTGTCGCGCAGCTGAAAGCGCTGCGACAGAGCGAAGGAGTGAAGCGCTGCCTTGGTTGCCGAATAGATCGCATTGCTGGCGATCGGGACGAAGGCGAGGACGCTCGTGGTGTAGAGCAGGGTCGCCGCGGGCCTGGTCTTCAAATGGTCGATCAGCGCCGAGGTGACACGGATCGGGCCGAGCAGGTTGGTGGCGATCAGCGCCTGCGCCACATCATCGTCGATCGGGCCGGAGACATCGTCGAACGGCATGAAGCCTGCGTTGTTGAAGACGACGTTCAAATCGGGATGGCGCGCGATGAGCGTCTCAGCTGCTGCCTGGATGCTGTCGGGGTCGGACACATCGAGCAGGAGCGCTTCCATGCCCGGATTGGCGCGGGTCACCTCGTCGAGCAAGGCCTTGCGCCGGCCGGCGATGATGACGGTGTTGCCGAGGCGATGGAAGGCTTCCGCAAATGCGCGGCCGATCCCGCTCGTGCCGCCGGTGATGAAGATGGTGTTGCCAGTCAGTTTCATGGGTTCGGCTTTCTTTCTGGAGAGGTTTTCGTTCGTTCAGGCGGCCGCGGTGAGGCGCGGGGCGGGACGGGTGGCGGAGAGTTGCGGGCCGAGGGCAAGCCGGGCCGCCTCGTACTCCGTCCAGAGCGCAATATCGCGGAGCGCAGGAATGGTGGTGGTTTCGCCCTGGTCGAGCCCGGCGAGTGCGGCATCGACCATGTCTTCGGCCGGCATGACGATCTCGCTCGGCAGATGGTCGACCGGCAGGCCGCCGAGCGCCCAGAAATCCGTGCGCGTCGCGCCGGGCAGCACGGCTTGGGCCCGGATGCCGCGCTCGCCGAGTTCATGGTTGAGCGAGGTCGTGAAGGCCTGAACGAAGGCCTTCGTGCCGCCATAGACACCGTTGAGCAGCTCCGGCGCGAGCGCCACGATCGAGGCGATGTTGATGATTGTGCCCCCACCTCGTGCCACGAAACCGGGCACGGCCGCATAGGTGAGGCGCATCAAAGCCGTCACGTTCAGGCGCACCATGGCCTCCATGCGATCGACATCGCTGTCGAGGAGCGTCGTGTGGGTGCCGATTCCGGCATTGTTGACCAGCGCCGTAATGCTGGCATCCTGGCGCAGCACCGTCTCCACGGCGTGGAGACCCTCGGCCTTGCCGAGATCCGCTGCAAGAACCTCGACCGTGCGTCCGGTTTCGTCGGCGATTGACGAAGCGAGCGCCTGAAGCTTGTCCCTGTTGCGGGCGACGAGGATCAGGTCGTAGCCGCGCTTGGCCAGGCGGTCGGCATAGATCGCGCCGATGCCTGTGGAGGCGCCGGTGATGAGGGCAGTTCCCTTGGTGGTCATTGGTCCATTCCTTGCTTGTGGCGTCAGCGCCATCGCTTTCGACAAGGACGTTATGGACCAAAGGCGCTTTGTCCGATATGACGTATAAAATACGTTTTTAGGACATGAGCACAGGGAGTGGACGATGCCGCAGGTGACGATGATGCTGACGCCCGGCTTCCAGTTCCTGGCGCTGGGCGTGCAGGCCGCCTTCGAGCTCGCCAATGTCCTGCAGGGCGAGCGCTATTACACTCTTTCGATTACTTCTGCGGAGGGCGGTGCCGTCCTGTCCTCGAGTGGATTTGCCGTGCCGACCACGCGGCTCGACGAGGCAGGTCCGATCGATACATTGCTGCTTCTCGCCGGCCTCGTTCCTCCGCCCCAGCAGGATGAGGAGATGCTTGCCATGGTGCGCGCGCGGGCGAAGGAGGCGCGCCGGGTCGCGGGGCTGTGCACCGGCGCGTTTCTGCTCGGGCAGATGGGACTTCTCGACGGACGGCGCGCCACGACTCACTGGTCCTATGCGCAGGAGATGCGCAAGGCTTTCCCGCAGGTGAAGGTGGAGGACGACCGCATCTTCATCAATGAGGGGCCGGTCTGGACATCCGCCGGGCTGACCGCCGGTCTCGACCTTGCGGTCGCCTTGGTCGAAAAGGATCTTGGACGCGAGGTCGCCGGCGCGGTCGCCCGCCGCCTGGTCATGCATCACCGCCGCGCCGGTGGCCAGTCCCAGCATTCGGAGCTGCTGGCGCTTGCGCCCAGCAGCGACCGCATCCAGAAGGCACTGCTCCATGCGAAGGCGCACCTGACCGATCCGCTGACCGTCGAGGACCTTGCCGGGGTTGCGGCGCTCTCTCCTCGCCAGTTCAGCCGGGCCTTCCACGCGGAAACCGGCCAGACGCCGGCCAAGGCGGTCGAGCAGATCCGCCTGGAGGCCGCCCGCCTGATGCTGGAGGATAGCCGGCTTTCCCTGGACCAGATCGCGCGCAACAGCGGCTTCGTCGACCTCCGGCGCATGCGCGAGGCCTTCATGCGCCACTACGGTCAACCGCCGCAAACCATCCGCCGGCTTTCGCGCGCGGCCTGAGAGCAGGCGAGGCCCTGCCCCTTCCCTTCAGCGGAAACGGAGGGCGAGTTCGTCTGAAGCAGGTCGGCGCCGCGGGCTAGATGATGCCGCCGCTGCCGGCTTTCGAGGCGGGGCGCTCGGCTGCGACGCGGGCGCGGTAGCCGCTGGCGCGGTAGGCGGCGATCGGGTCGATTGCGCCGCCTGCCCGCCGTCGCGCCTCGGCGAGGATCGGCTCGACATCGGTGCGGTAGGCCCGCTTGAGCGTCTCGCTTGCCATCAGCGCATCGTTCTCCTCCTGGAAGCCGGTCAGCGCCGTGCGGTCGACCAGCATGGCCTGGGCGTAGGCGCGGCGGATCTCGTTGGCGCTCGCCATCAGGCTTTCGATCGGATCGGTTACATTGTGCGACTGGTCGATCATATGGGCCGGGTGGAAGCCCTCGACGCCGCGCGCCTCCGCATCGACAAGCTCGTTGAAGACCAGGAACAGGCGGTAAGGCTCGATCGCCCCGGCATCGAGGTCGTCATCGCCATACTTGCTGTCGTTGAAATGGAAGCCGCCGAGCTTGCCGAACTGGATCAGCCGGGCGACGATCATCTCGATATTGGTGTTGGGCGCATGGTGGCCGAGGTCGACGAGACATTTGGCCTTGGGGCCCAGCGTCTGGGCAATGAGATAGTTGCTGCCCCAGTCCTGCACCACCGTCGAATAGAAGGCTGGCTCGTACATCTTGTGTTCCGAGAACAGCGTCCAGTCGTCCGGCAGGCCCTTGTAGATCTCGGCCATGGCCGCGAGATAGCGCTCGAAGGCGCGGGTGAAGTGGCTTTGGCCGGGGAAGTTGGAGCCGTCGCCGATCCACACGGTCAGGGCCTTGGAGCCGATCTTCTTTCCAAGCTCGATACAGGCGAGATTGTGCTCGACCGCCTGGGCGCGCGTCGCCGCATTCGTGTGGCTGAGCGAGCCGAACTTGTAGGATTGCGCCTGGTCCGGTGCGTCCGAAAAGGTGTTGGAGTTCATGGCATCGAAGCCGAGGCCGAGGCTTTCGGCCTTGGCAATCAGATCCTCGGCCGGCGCCAGGTCCCAGGGGATATGGAGCGAGACAGTCGGCGTCGCCCGCGTCAGCTCGTGGATGACGGCGCAATCATCGAGCTTGTCGAAGATGCCGGGCGGCTCGCCCTTCCCCGGGAAGCGCGCGAAACGGGTGCCTCCGGTGCCGACCCCCCAGGAAGGCACGGCGACCGAGAAGGCCTGGACCTTGGCCGTCACCGCCTCGATATCCATCCCGCGCCGGTCGAGCGCCGCGCCGAGCGCCGCATAATCCTGCGCCTGCGCATCCTCGCGCTTTTCGTTGTTGCGGGCCACATGCTCCGCGCCGATCCGTGCCTGGCTCATGGCCATCCTCCGCTTGCGACACCCACGTCCCGCGCCGCCTCATCTGTTCACGACGGCCAGCGCGCTCCCACGCGCCAGCCCCTTTTGCGTCCCCTATCGCGGGAAGCTGACGGCGTTGCCGGCATCAACGTTGAAGACATTGCCGGTCGACTTCGCGGAGAGATCCGAGGCGAGGAAATAGATCGTCTCGGCCACGTCCTCCGGGAAGACGTTGAGCTTCAGCATGGAGCGCTTGCGATAATGCTCCTCCAGCTCGTCGATCTCGATCTTCGAAGATGCGGCCCGCTGTTCGCGCCACTCGCCGTTCCAGATCTTCGAGCCGCGCAGGACCGCATCGGGGTTGACCGTGTTGACGCGAATGCCTGCCTCCGCGCCCTCGAGCGCGAGGCAGCGCGCCAGATGGATTTCGGCCGCCTTGGCCGTGCAGTAGGCTGCGGCATTGGGCGAAGACGCGAGACCGTTTTTCGACGCGACGAAGACGACGTTGCCGCCGAGCGACTGGCGACGGAACAGCTTGAAGGCTTCGCGCGAGACGAGGAAATAGCCGGTCGCCAGAATATCCATGTTGCGGTTCCACATGGAAAGCTCGGTCGCCTCGATGGGTGCGGAGGAGGCAATGCCGGCATTGGAGACAAGAATGTCGATGCCGCCAAAGGACGCGCAGGCTTCGGCGAAGGCGGAGACGACATTGTCTTCCTTCGTCACATCGAGCAGCACGCCGGAGACGGAGTCGGGTCCGAAACGCTTTCCGAAATCGGCAACCGCCTCGTCCAGCGCCGTCTGGTCGATATCGGCAAGCACCACGCAGGCCCCCTCCCCGATCAGCCGCGTCGCGGTCGCCCGACCGATGCCGCCGGCTCCGCCGGTCACGAAGGCGACGCGCCCTGCAAGGCTTTTCGGCTTCGGCATGCGCTGCAGCTTCGCTTCCTCCAGAAGCCAGTATTCGATGTCGAAGGCTTCCTGCTCCGGCAGGCCTTGATAGTCGGACACGGTCGAGGCGCCGCGCATGACATTGATGGCATTGACATAGAACTCGCCGGCGATGCGCGCCGTTGCCCTGTCGCGGGCGAAGGAGATCATGCCGACGCCGGGGATGAGGAAGATCACCGGGTTGGGATCGCGCATGGCCGGCGAATTGTCGTGGCGGCAGGTGTCGTAATAGCGCTGGTAGTCGGCGCGATAGGCATCGAGTGCCGCATCGAGCCCCGCCGCCACCGCATCCACGTCCGGATGAGCGGGGTCGAAATCGAGGATCAGGGGCCGGATCTTGGTGCGCAGGAAATGATCCGGGCAGCTGGTGCCGAGCGCGCCGAGGCTCACGAGGTCATGCGAATTGACGAATTCGAGCACGGCCGGCTGGTCATCGAAGGCGCCGAGCTTGCGCTCCTGCTTGCCGATCCGGCCGCGGATTTCCGGCATCAGGCGGGCAGCGATCGAGCGACGCTCCGCCGCCGGCAGGCTCTCGACCCTGGCACCGCCGAAGATCGTCTTGCCCGCGGTCTTTTCGCCAAACCAGGCGATCGCCCGGTTGATGATGTCCAGAGTCAGCAGGTAGCAGGCCTTGGCGTCGTTCGCCCAGGTGAAAAGACCATGGCTTTCGAGCACGACGCCCTTTGCTTGCGGATTGGCCTTGACGAAGGCTTCGAGATCGAGCCCCAGCTGGAAGCCGGGGCGACGCCAGGGGAGCCAGCCGATCTCGTCGCCGAAGATCTCGCGCGTCAGCTCACGCGAGTTCTTCGAGGCGGCAATGGCGATGATCGCGTCGGGATGCATGTGATCGACATGGGTAAAGGGCACGAAACCATGCAGCGGTGTGTCGATCGAGGCGGCGCGGCTGTTGAGGTTGAAGGTGCAGTGCGGCAGGAAACCGACCATGCGATCCTCGTCCTCGACGCCCTTGTAGAGGGTTTTGAGAGAGTCGAGCTTATCCTGATAGAGCGTCGCGAAGCCATCGAGCTTGATCGTGCCGACATCGCCGCCCGAGCCCTTGACCCAAAGCACCTTGACCGGCTTCCCGGTTAGGGGGTCGATCTCCTCCACCTTGGCGGAGGTATTGCCGCCGCCGTAATTGGTGATGCGCTTGTCGGCGCCGAGCAGATTGGAGCGATAGAGCAACTTGCCCGGCTCATCGAGCGAAGCGGCATAAGCATCGTCCCAGCGATTTTCGAGAAGCCCTGCGGCCGGCGTCATGTCATCCTCCCATGGCGGTTCGCCTTGCCGGTTCGACTATGTCGCGCCGGCCTTGTGGCATCGATATCGCGCAGCAAGACCATCACTGTCAACAAGTTTCGATCAAAACCGATTACGTTGCAGCGCAGCATGAAATTTCTTGATCGTTTATGATTGACACTATGCTGTTCTTGAGAAATAACCTTAGCCAGGAGGACCACTATGCACGAACGCGAGCGCCATCGCATCATTCTGAGCGCCGTCCAGGAGAAGTCCGTCGTGACCATCCAGGACATCGCCGAATTGACGGAAGCGTCGGAAGCGACGATCCGTCGGGACATCGCGGCGCTGCATGTGCAGGGGAAGATCCGGCGGGTGCGCGGCGGCGCGGAAGCCGTTCATCCGCCCCAACTCGGCAATCTCGCAGGTCGGCCGTTCAAGGTGTCCGAATCGGTCAATATCGACAAAAAGCGAGCAATAGCGCGCAAGGCGGTCGATCTCTGCGAGCCGGGCGATGCGGTGATCATCAATGGCGGAACCACCACATTCCAGATGGTGCACTTTCTTTCCAGCCACCGCATGCAGGTGATGACCAACTCCTTTGCCATTGCCGAGCATTTGATCAAGCACTCGAAGAACTCGGTGACGCTGCCGGGCGGCGCGGTCTATCGCGAGCAGAGCCTGATCCTCTCGCCCTTCGAGAACGATGCGATCCGCAATTTCTATGCGCGGCGCTTCTTCATCGGCGCGCAAGGGGTGGGGCCGCTCGGCATCATGGAAGCCGACGCGCTGATCATCCAGAGCGAACAGAAGATGATGCAGCAGGCCGACGAGCTGGTGGTGCTGGTCGACAGCAGCAAGTTCCGTCGCCGCTCGAGCCTGATCCTGTGTCCGCTGGAGCGCGTGACCACGATCATTACCGATGACGGCGTCAGCGAGGAGGCCCGCCAGATGGTGGAGGCCGCCGGCATCACGCTCATCATCGCCCCTGCCGTGCCGGCGTCGGCCGCGGGCGGCGAAAGAGGAGACTCTGCCTCGGTCGCGTGAGGAAGCGCCGGGGGAGGAACATGCAACGTTCAACCGGGAGGAAGACTGGAATGAAACTCGCAAGGAAACTCGCACTCGGCGTCGCGCTGGCCGTGGTCGCCCTGGCCAGCGGCGCCAACGCCGCCGACATGAAGATCGCGCTCGTCGTCAAGTCGCTCGGCAACGGCTTCTTCGAAGCCGCCGATAAGGGCGCCAAGGAAGCCGCCAAGGAACTCGGCGGCGTCGAGATCATCTATACCGGTCCCACCACCACGACGGCAGAAGGCCAGATCGAGGTGATCAATGCCCTGATCGCGCAAGGGGTGGACGCGATCGCCATTTCCGCCAACGACCCGGATGCGGTCGTCCCGGCGCTGAAGAAGGCCGCGCAGCGCGGCATCAAGGTCATTTCCTGGGATTCCGGCGTCGCGCCGGAAGGCCGGATCATGCACCTCAACCCCTCCTCCAACGAGCTGATCGGCAAGATGTGCCTGCAGCTCGCCAAGGATCATCTCGAAGGCGGCAAGGGTGATTTCGCGATCCTCTCGGCCACCACCACCTCGACCAACCAGAACATCTGGATCGAGGAAATGAAGAAGCAGCTGAAGGACTTCCCGGGCCTGAACCTCACGACCACGGTCTATGGCGACGACCTCGCCGACAAGTCCTATCGCGAAGCCCAGGGTCTTCTGACCTCGAGCCCGAATGTGAAGGTGATCGTGGCGCCGACGACGGTGGGCGTGCTCGCCGCCTCGCAGGCCGTCAAGGATGCCGGCAAGATCGGCCAGGTCTATGTGACCGGGCTCGGCCTCCCCTCCGAAATGGCCGGCGCCATCAAGTCCGGCGCGACGAAGGAATTCGCCATCTGGAACCCGATCGACCTCGGCTATTCCGCCACCCAGATCGCCTATCACCTCGTCAAGGGCGACACGGACGGCGCTCCGGGCTCGGAGATCGAAGCGGGCCGCATGGGCAAGATCAAGGTGGGCGAGAACGGCGAGGCGGCCATGGCCGATCCCTTCGTCTATGATGCCTCCAACATCGATCAGTTCTCGAAGATCTTCTGATCACCGCCACCGGGCCCGGCCTCGTGCCGGGTCCGGTGATGCCAGCCGCGCATCGTGCTGTCCCTGATCGCCCCGAAGGCCTTGAGGGGCGGCAAAAGCGCCGTGCCCTGCCCCGGCGACTGGTCGCGGGGATATGAAACCGGATTTCAGTCAGATGAACGCAGCCTTTGAACGGCCGACGATGGACCGTCCGCTCTCGTCCGGCGCACCGCTTCTGGAGATGCGCGCCATCTCGCAGATCTTTCCCGGCGTGAAGGCGCTGGATCAGGTCTCCATCGCGCTCTATCCCGGCGAGGTGACCGCCCTCATCGGCGAAAACGGCGCCGGCAAGTCGACGCTGGTCAAGGTGCTGACCGGCATCTACCGGCCGAACGAAGGCGAGATCCTGCTTGACGGCAAGCCCGTCCTCTTTTCGAGCGCGCAGGATGCCATCGATGCGGGCATCACCGCCATCCACCAGGAAACCGTGCTCTTCGACGAGCTGACGGTCGCCGAAAACATCTTTCTCGGCCATACGCCGCGCACGCGCTTCCGCACGATCGACTGGGCACGCATGAATGCCGAGGCGCGTCGCCTGCTGGTCTCACTGGAAAGCCCGATCGACCCGACCATCCGGCTAAAGGATCTCTCCATCGCCCAGCGCCATCTGGTGGCGATCGCGCGTGCACTCTCCATCGAGGCGCGCATCGTCATCATGGACGAACCGACGGCAGCCCTGTCGCGCAAGGAGATCGACGACCTCTTCCGCATCGTCGAAACGCTCAAAAGCCAGGGCAAGGCGATCCTGTTCATCAGCCACAAGTTCGACGAGCTCTACGAGATCGCCGACCGCTTTGCCGTCTTCCGTGACGGCAAGGCGGTTGGCCACGGCCTGCTGAGGACCACGCCGCAGGACGAAATCGTCCGGCTGATGGTCGGCCGCGACGTCAAGGAGACCTTCCCGAAGCTTGAGGTTGCGATCGGCGAGCCGGTGCTGGAGGTCGAGGGCTACGGCCATCCGACCGAGTTCCACGGCATCTCCCTGACCCTGCGCCGCGGCGAAATCCTCGGCCTCTACGGCCTGATCGGCGCCGGCCGGTCGGAGTTCTGCCAGTCGCTGTTCGGCATCACCCGCCCCTCTTCCGGCAGCCTGCGCCTCTCCGGCCAGCCGCTGACCATCTCCAGCCCGCAGGACGCAATCCGGGCCGGCATCGTCTATGTGCCCGAAGAGCGTGGCCGCCACGGCCTGGCGCTCCCCATGCCGATCTACCAGAACATGACCCTGCCCTCGCTGACCCGAACCTCGCGCAGCGGCTTCCTGAAGGCGGCCAACGAATTCGCGCTTGCCCGGCGCTATGCCGAGCGGCTGGATCTGCGCGCCGCCTCGCTGTCCGTGCCGGTCGGCACGCTTTCGGGCGGCAACCAGCAGAAGGTGGTGATCGGCAAATGGCTCGCCACCGCGCCCAAGGTGATCATTCTCGACGAGCCGACCAAGGGCATCGACATCGGCTCGAAGGCCGCCGTTCACGCCTTCATCTCGGAACTGGCTTCGGAGGGCCTCAGCATCATCATGGTGTCCTCGGAACTGCCGGAGATCCTCGGCATGTCCGACCGTGTGCTGGTCATGCGCGAAGGGCTTTCCGCCGGCCTTTTCGAGCGCGAGGGCCTTGAGCCCGAAACCCTGGTCCGCGCCGCAACCGGCAATGCGTGAGGTGAGCATGCTGAAGATCCTGAAAAAGCGCGAAACCGCCCTGGCCCTGATCATCCTGCTGATGATCGCCGGCTTTTCGACACGCGCCGCCGGCTTTGCCGCGCCCGCCAATCTCGCCAATATTTTCACGGACACTTCGATCCTGATCATCCTGGCGCTCGGGCAGATGACGGTGATCCTGACGAAGTCGATCGATCTTTCGGTCGCCGCCAATCTCGCCTTCACCGGCATGGCGGTGGCGATGCTGGACGCGGCCTTTCCCGGCCTGCCGCTTATCCTCCTGGTCCTGGTCGCCATCGGCATCGGCATGGCGCTCGGCACGATCAACGGCTTCCTTGTCTGGCGGCTGCAGATCCCGCCGATCGTCGTCACGCTCGGCACGCTCACCATCTATCGCGGCATGGCCTTCGTGCTGTCCGGCGGGGCCTGGGTCAACGCACATCAGATGACGCCGACCTTCCTGAATGTGCCGCGCACCGTCATCCTCGGCCTTCCCGTTCTCGGCTGGACGGCGCTGCTGATCGTGGTGCTGATGGCGCTTTTGCTGCGCCACACGCCGTTCGGCCGCGCCACCTATGCCTCCGGCGGCAATCCGGTCGCGGCGATCTATGCCGGCATCGATGTCGGCCACACACGCTTCCGCGCCTTCCAGCTCTCCGGCGCACTCGCGGGCCTCTGCGGCTATCTCTGGGTCTCGCGCTATGCGGTGGCCTATGTCGATATCGCCAACGGCTTCGAGCTCGACAGCATCGCCGCCTGCGTGATCGGCGGCATCGCGATTGCGGGCGGCATCGGGTCGGTGCTCGGCACCGTGCTGGGCGCCCTGTTTCTGGGCGTCATCAAGAACGCGCTGCCGGTCATCGGCATCTCGCCCTTCACGCAGATGGCCATTTCCGGAACCGTCATCATCCTCGCCGTGGTCGTCAATGCCCGGCGCGAGCAGGCCCGCGGCCGGATCATCCTCCGTCCCGGCAAGACCGACCTGACAGCCAAGGGAGCCGCCGCATGAGTGCGCCCAACCCCGTTCCCCACGCGACCGACCCCGGCCCAGCCGATGCCGCCACGCCGCGGCGCACGATCCCGGATCGGCTCGGCACGCCGCTCTCGCGCCTTCTCTCCAGCTGGGAAGTGCTGCTCTTCGGCGTCGCCATCGCGATCTTCATCTTCAACAGCCTCGCCTCGCCCTATTTCCTCGACGTCTGGAACCTGTCCGACGCGACCTTCAACTTCACGGAAAAGGCGATGATTGCCTTTGCCATGGCGCTCCTCGTCATTTCCGGGGAGATCGACCTCTCGGTCGCCGCCATCATCGCCCTCGCCTCCACCGCCATGGGCGCTGCGGCGCAGATGGGCGTCGGCGCGCCCGGCTTGGCCCTCATCGGGCTCGGGGTGGGGCTTGGCTGCGGCATCGTCAACGGCACGCTGGTCTCGGTGCTGAAACTGCCGTCAATCGTCGTCACCATCGGCACGATGAGCCTCTTCCGCGGCATTTCCTATATCGTTCTCGGCGACCAGGCCTATGGCAAATATCCGGCCGACTTCGCCTTCTTCGGCCAGGGCTATGTCGTCTGGGTCATCTCCTTCGAATTCGTGCTCTTCGCCGCGGTCGCCTGCGCCTTCGCCATCCTGCTGCACACGACCAATTTCGGCCGCCAGGTCTATGTCATTGGCAACAACGAATTCGCGGCACGCTTCTCCGGCATTCCCGTCGAGCGCGTGAAGTTCATCCTCTTCCTGCTGACCGGGCTGATGAGCGGCGTCGCCGCCGTCTGCCTGACCTCCCGCCTCGGCTCGACGCGTCCGTCGATCGCGCAGGGTTGGGAGCTTGAGGTGGTGACGATGGTCGTCCTTGGCGGTGTCTCGATCCTCGGCGGCGCCGGCACGATCGGCGGCGTCGTCATCGCCGCTTTCGTCATGGGCCTCGTCTCCTTTGGCCTCGGGCTGCTCAACGTGCCGGGCATCGTCATGTCGATCTTCATCGGCCTGCTGCTGATCATCACCATCGCCATTCCGATCATCGCCCGGCGCGTCCGGGCCATGTCCGCCTGACCGAAGGAGAGCTGCATGCCGCGCCAGGCCTTCACCATGACGCTCAACCCCGGAATGGAGGCAGAGTATCGCCGACGCCATGACGAGATCTGGCCAGAGCTCGTCGATCTGCTGCACGCAGCCGGCATCAGCGACTATTCGATCTTCCTCGACCCCGAGACCCGCACCCTGTTCGGGGTGCTCACCGTTCCGGAGGAGAACGGTCTCGACCAGCTGCCGGACCATCCGGTCATGAGGCGCTGGTGGGCGCATATGGCCGATATCATGGAAACCCATCCCGACAACCGTCCGGTGCAGACGGCGCTAACCCCGGTCTTCCACCTGCCATGATGGCGGCAAGCGAAAGCAAGAGAATGCCCACGCCCGAACGCGTCGCCGTGCTCGATATCGGCAAGACCAATGCCAAGGTCGTCGTGCTTGATGCGGCGAGCGGCGCGGAGCTGGCTGCGCGGCGCATCCGCAATCAGACGCGCAACGACGGACCCTACCCGCATTACGATACCGAGGCGCTCTGGGACTTCGTCTGCACGTCGCTGGCGGACCTTGCGCAGGCGCCGGGCTTCGATGCGATCTCGATCACGGCCCATGGCGCGGCCGCAGCGCTCCTCGCCGAGGACGGCAGCCTTGCCCTGCCCGTGCTCGATTACGAGCACAGCTATGACGACGCAATCCAGGCGCAATACCAGAGCCTCCGCCCTCCCTTTCTCGAAACCTTTTCCCCCGCCCAAGCCATGGGGCTCAATCTCGGAGCGCAACTTCACTATCAGAAAACCAGGTTTCCGGATGCCTTTGCCCGGGTCGCAACGCTTCTCACCTATCCGCAATATTGGGCCTACCGGCTGACGGGCGTCATGGCCACCGAGGTGACATCGCTCGGCTGCCACACCGATCTCTGGCGGCCGGCGGAGAGGACCATGTCGAGCCTCGTCGCCCGTCTCGATCTTGCAAGCCGCATGGCGCCGCTGCGATCCGCCTTCGACGTGCTCGGGCCGGTCCGGCCGGATCTTGCAAGCCGGCTCGGTCTCGGCCATCCGGTTCCCGTCCATTGCGGCATTCACGACTCCAACGCCTCGCTGCTGCCGCACCTGATGACGCGCAGCGGTGCCTTTTCGGTGGTTTCCACCGGAACCTGGGTCATCGGCTTTGCGATCGGCGGGGATCTCGACCATCTGGACCCCGGCCGCGATACGCTGGCCAATGTCGATACCTTCGCCCGTCCGGTGCCATCGGCCCGCTTCATGGGCGGGCGGGAATATGAGAGGCTCGCCGCCGAGATCGGACTTGCCGAGCCTGCCGCCATCGCCGCAGCCCTGCCCGCCGTGCTCGCCCGGCCCACCCTGCTGCTGCCCAATGTAGCGGAGGGGTCCGGCCCCTTCCCGGGGCGCAAGGCGCGCTGGGTGAATGCCGAAGGCGTGAGCACGCAGGAGCGACACGTCGCCGTCGCGCTTTATCTGGCGCTCATGACCGAGACCAGCCTCTCGCTGCTCGCCCGCAGCGGCCCGATCATCGTCGAAGGTCCTTTCGCCTCGAACCCGCTTTATCTGCGCGCCTTGGCGGCCTTGACCGGGGCCGAGGTCATTGCCGCCGCCGGCTCGACCGGCACCACCGCGGGCGCTGCCCTCCTCACCGGCATCACGCCCCCACCCCAAAACGGACCCTCCATCTCTCCGGACGGCCTGAACCTGACGGCCTATCGTCGTTATTGGCTCGAAGCCTTGGCGGCCGAAGACATGACCGGATCTGCGCACGCTGAGACGACATAGCAGCTCCATCGTCTCCGGTATGGCACGATCGCAGTGAGTCATTGAAGCCGCCGCGACACGATCCGAACAGACGGCAAACGTCGCGCTTGTGAGCAGTCATTGGACGATCCTCCGTCTTGCTTTACCCAGATGCGGAGGGCAGCAGGTAGCAAAGCTCAGATAGCGCCGACGACAGGACGCGCCTCGTCGTTTCGATACGTTTTGCCTCCTTCCCGCTGTGTTGTTGATCGCCGATCGAGTTCAGCGGTGACCCGGTTATTCACCACGGAGCCTCGGCAGCCTTGATTCAGGGTACTGCATTCGATGTCACATTCCGTGCCATCCGCTCGTCATGAGCGAGAACGTCGATGTCCGGCGTTCCGATCATGAGGACGGGACATGAGCGAGAGTGCGCGACTGATCTGGAACGAAGTAGCGCCGCAGGGCGCCAAGGCGCTCTATGGGATCCACCACTATATCACCACAAGCACCGATCTCCCGGAGGAGCTGATCCACCTTGTTTTTCTGCGGGTGTCGCAGATCAATGGCTGCGCGCATTGCATCGACCTGCATACGCGCGACCTGCTCAAGACCATGCCGATCGACAAGGTGGCGCTGGTTCCCGTCTGGGCGGAGGTGCCGCATCTGTTTTCCGATCGGTACCGCGCTGCGCTTGCCTGGGCGGAAGAGGTCACGCGCGTGAGCGAGACGCATGCCTCCGACGAGGCCTACGCCGCCGCCAGCGCAGCCTTCGGGCCGAAGGACCTCGTGGATCTGACGATCACCATCGCGGCAATGAATGCCTTCAACCGTCTCGGCGTCCCCTTCCGCCTCCCCGTCCGGGCGCAGGCCTGATCGCGGTGCCGACGGTCAAGATGGCAGCCGCGCATGGGTGCGCATCTCCCGATCCCGAGGCGGCGCTACCTCGGTCGAGAGCGTGATTCTTTTCGCGCATGTCACATCCGCCGAACCCGCCTCGTCTTGTCCTTGAACGAGACCCCAAAGCGGCATGGGCCGCTTGGCGGCCGCCTGTTCGGTCTGCAGCAAGGAGAGTGCAATCATGAAGATCGTGGTGATCGGTGGAAGCGGCCTGATCGGTCGGCAGCTGACGGCAAGGCTTTTGGAGAAAGGACATCAGGCAGTGGCGGCCTCGCCGCGCAGTGGGGTGAACACGCTGTCGGGCGAGGGCCTTGCGGAGGTGCTTAGCGGGGCCGAGGTCGTCGTCGATGTTTCGAACGCGCCATCCTTCGAGGATGCGGCGGTGCTCGACTTCTTCGAGCGCGGGGGCCGCATCCTCCTCGCTGCAGAGCGCCAGGCCGGCGTGAAGCACCATGTCGCCCTGTCGATCGTCGGCACGGACCGGCTGGAGGGAAATGGCTATTTCCGGGCCAAGGTGGCGCAGGAGCGGCTGGTCAAAGAGGCCGGCATCCCCTTCACCATCGTCCGCGCCACCCAATTCTTCGAATTCGTTGCGACGATTGCCGGCGCTTCTGTCGAGGGTGAGCGGCTCGTCGTGCCGGATGCCGACTTCCAGCCGATCGCGGCCGCCGATGTGGCCGAGGCGCTGGCCGACATCGCGCTTGCCCCGCCGCGCAATGCCATCTGCGAAATCGCCGGACCCGAACGCTTGCCGTTCCGCGCGTTCGTTGCCCGGCATCTCGCCGCCAGCGGCGACCATCGTTCCGTGCAGGCCGACGGGACAGCCCGCTATTTCGGGGCTCCGCTCGAAAAAGGCTCGCTCGTTCCCGCCGTTGCCGGCGAGGCCCGGCTTGGCGCGACGCGGTTCGATACCTGGCTTGCTACAGCCTGAACAAGACGCACGTTCAATGTTATCCGAGAGGTTCGCTTCGATGATGCGATCAACCCTTCTTTCCACATTTCTCGCCGTCTCCGCGCTCTCCGCCTGTCCCGCTCTCGCGGGGGAGGTCGCGAGAGGCCAGGCGCGCGTCACGACGATCTTCGACCATCCGCTGCCCTCAGATCCGGCCAAGAGCCTGCGCGGTGTTCTCGTCGAATATGGTCCGGGCGGGTCCTCGCCGTCGCACACCCATGCCGCATCGGCCTTCATCACCGCGACAGTGATCGAGGGCGCCGTTCGCAGCCGGATCAATGAGGGGCCGGAGAGGACCTTCCGCGTCGGCGAAAGCTTCGTCGAGATGCCGGGCGATCATCATGCTGTCAGCGCCAACGCGAGCGACGTCGCGCCCTCCAAGCTCCTGGCCGTCTTCGTCGTCGATACGGACGACAGGACGCTGACGACGCCGGATCGCCCTTGACGCGCATCGCCGGAGGGCGGAAAACCTTAGATGGAGCAGAGCCGATGCACCCGATCGACACCGGAACGACCATCTTCGAAACGCATCGGCCGCGGCTTCTGCGGCTCGCCTACCGCATGCTCGGCGCGCGCAGCGAAGCCGAAGACGTCGTGCAGAATGCCTGGCTGCGCTGGGTATCTGCAGACCGGACGGATGTCGCCGCTCCCTATTCCTATCTCGCCCGCGTCGTCACCCGGCTCTGCCTCGACGAGATGAAATCCGCCCGTGCCAGGCGTGAGACCTATGTCGGCGCCTGGCTACCCGAGCCGCTCATCGAGGCCGAGCCGGAAGGGCTGGAGGAGGACGAGCTGACACTGACGCTGATGATGGCGCTCGAGCGGTTGTCCCCCCTGGAGCGCGCGGCCTTCCTCCTCCACGATGTCTTCGGCGTGCCGCTTGGCGAGGTCGCGGAGGCGCTCGACCGGGAAGCGCCGGCCGTGCGGCAGCTCGCCGTTCGGGCGCGCAGACATGTGAAGGCTGCCCGCCCGCGCTTTCCCGTCGAACGCCAGGAGGGCGCGCGGATCGCCCGTGCCTTCTTCGCCGCGTCCACCAGCGGCGATACGGCGGCACTCCGCACGCTGCTCGCCGAGGATGCGGTTTTGCGGGCGGATGGCGGCGGCAAGGTACTGGCCTTCATCAACCCCATCGCGGGACTGGACCGGCTCTTGCGGCTCTACGAGTCCATGCGGACCAAATGGGGAGAGGGTTGGGCCGAGATGATCGAGCCCACCTGGATCGACGGGCTGCCGGGCTATATCAGCCGCGAGCGCGGCGATGTTCTCCAGACGACCGCGCTCGCCATCGAGAACGGCCGGATCACCGCGATCTACATCACCCGCAACCCCGAAAAGCTTCGCCACATCGCAAAGGCGTTGGCCGACAAGGCGAATCCGCTCTTACGGCCCCAGTAAGGCTCGAGGTGTCGCCTCTCTCAGCACTTGATCCGCAGGTCTTCGACGCTTCAAAGCGCGCCCCCCATGACAAAGGATATCAGCATGACCAGACAAGAACCGATCCAGTCCGCATTCGGCGCCGCCAGCACAGCCATGGAGGTCGTCTCGGGGATCGATCTGCAGCACAGGCTCGCCATCGTGACAGGAGGGGCCTCGGGCATCGGGCTTGAGACGACGCGGGCGCTTGTCCAGGCGGGCGCTGACGTCATCGTGCCCGCGCGCAGTCCCGAGCGGGCGAAAGCCGCCCTGCACGGGCTTTCCGGCGCAACTGTCGAACCGATGGACCTTGGCGAACCGGGCTCCGTGGCCTCCTTTGCCGAGCGTGTCCGGTCCGCGGGTCGGCCGGTTTCCATCCTCGTCAACTCGGCCGGCATCATGGCGACGCCGGAGATGCGGGATGCGCAGCGCCATGAGGCGCAGTTCTCGACCAATCATCTCGGGCATTTCCGATTGACGCTCGGCCTCTGGCCGGCCCTTGAAGCGGCAAACGGCGCCCGCGTCGTCAGCGTCTCCTCACGCGGCCACCAGATCGCCGGGATCGACTTCGACGACATCGATTTTCAGCGTCGGCCCTACGACAAATGGGTCGCCTACGGGCAGTCAAAGACGGCCAATGCCCTGTTCGCACTGGCGCTCGACAAGCGCGGGCAGAGCCGGGGCATCCGCGCTCTCTCGCTCCACCCCGGCCAGATCTTGACCGATCTCGCCCGCCACCTGAGCGCCGAGGAAATCGCCTCGTTCGACGCCTTGGACGAGACGGGACGCCCCATCATCGACCCGGAGCGTGGCATGAAGACGGTCGAGCAAGGGGCTGCGACGAGCGTCTGGTGCGCCACAAGCCCGGATCTCGATGGCATCGGCGGCGTTTACTGCGAGGACTGCAACGTCGCCCCTATCAACGAGTCAGCGCTCGGCCGGAAGGGCGTCAGCGCCTGGGCCTGCGATCCCGAGGCGGCGGAGCGGCTCTGGCAGCTCTCAGCCGCCTGGACGGGGTCTGACGTCGTTTCTTGGTAGCAAGCGTCTTGCAGCATGCGATGGCTTTGCGGTGTCAGATACGCGCCGTAAAGCGTTTGAAAGAAGGTAGACCGACCTTGACCGAGTTTCGTCTCACGATGTTTCTCAGAGGTGACTGCGCTTCTAGAAGCTGATCGGCAGGCTCCCCAGCCTCAGCCTCTCTCCTCCGCCCGCGCTCGTTAACGAGACGACGCCGTCCTGAGCTGGTGCCCCCTGCCACCGCCCGCCAAGTGATCGCGTGGTGCCGTCGGTCTTGCCGACGGCACCACGGCCATGCAGTGACGTCCGCGAGACTGGAATAGCTATCCCCTCAACACGTTCGACGACTGTCGCCTCCGACCGCGTCACGACGCTGCCGGCGCTGGCTGGCGCGCGAAGGGGAGGCAGAGGAGGGCCAGCGCGGTGAGGGTCGCGACGACCATCCAGGCCTCGTTGAGAGCCTCGACGGTCGCCGCGGTCTGGATCAGGGGGTCGAGCCGGGATGCGAGGTCTGGAGAGAGAGGGCCGGCTTGGCCGGTGATGGCGTCGATCGGCGCGCCGATGAAGCGGGCCGTGTCGAGATCGCCCTCCTGGAGACGGGCCGTCAGCGCGTGCATCAGCGGTTCGGAGCGGGTGTAGATGATCGTGTCGATCAGCGCGATGCCGATCGCCCCGCCCAGGTTGCGCATCAGGTTGAAGAGGCCGCTCGCATCCGGCACACGCTCGGGCGCGATGCTGCCCAGCGCCAGCCGGGTCGGCGGCAGAAGGCAGAACATGATCGCCACGCCGCGGATCACCTGCGGCCAGACCATCTGGTCGTAATCCGTGCGCGGATCCTGCCAGGCGCTGAGCGCCAGCCCAAGCGCGAACAGCGCAAAACCGAAGGCGGCCAGCAGGCGCGCGTCGATCCGCTTTTCAAGCGCGACGGCAACCGGTGCGGTGCAGAGCTGCGCGACCCCGGTGACGAGCATGGTCATGCCGATCTCAAGCGCGTTGTGCCCTCGCACGAAAGCCAGGAAGACCGGCATGAGATAGACCGAGCCGAACAGCCCGATGCCAAGCACGAAGCTCAAGGTCGATCCGACCAGGAAGTTCCGGTCCTGAAAGTGGCGCAGGTCGACCAAGGGTTTCGGTCGGCGCAGGGACCTGAGGATGAAGATCAGGGCCGTGGCGACCGAAAGCGCAAAGAGGCCGGCGCTCGTCGCCGACAGCCATCCGTTGGTCGGCGCGGCCTTCAGGCCGAGTTCCAGCGAAACGAGGGCCGCAGCCATCATCACCAGGCCAAGAAGGTCGATCTGCCTCGCCTTCGAAAGTGCCATTGCCTCGCGCGGCAGCGTGCGGGCCGCCACCAGGGCGGCGATGAGGCCGGGCAGGACATTGATGAGAAACAGCCAGTGCCAGGAGTAGCGCTCGGTGAGCCAGCCGCCGACGATCGGCCCGACAGTGGGCGCAAGCACGGCCAGCACGCCGGCAAGCGTGGTCGCCAAGGCCTGCCGGCGCTCGGGAAAGAGCAGGAAGACGGCAGAGAAGACGGAGGGAATCAGCGTTCCGCCGGAAAACCCCTGCAGGACCCGCCAGCCGACGAGCGCGCCGAAGCTCGAGCTCGCCGCGCAGCCGACCGAAGCGATCACGAAGAGGCTGAGCGAGACGACGAAGAGCCAGCGCATGGTGAGCACGCGCGTCAGAAAGCCGGTCAGGGGGATCGCGACGACCTCGGCGATCAGATAGGCCGTCTGGATCCAGCTCATCTGCTCGGGATCGATATCGAGCGCCGCCTGGATGGTCGGCAGCGAGGTCGCGACCACCTGGATGTCGAGGATCGCCATGAACATGCCGATGCACATGGCAAGGAAGCCCATCCAGACGAAGAGAGGGCTCTGGACGGCAGGCTGAGTGTCAGGGCGACTTGGCACGGAGCGATCCTGCAAGCGCGGAATTTTCTGCCTTGATGCGTATCGTCAGTATCGCCGCGTTGAGCGCGGAAAACAACAGTGCGTAAAGCGGCATGCCGAAGCAGAGCGGCAGGACGGCGAGTTCGCCGATCACCACCACATAGTTCGGGTGCCGCAGGAAGCGGTAGGGTCCCTTGGCGACCAGGGTTTCGCCGGGAAGAACGATGATGCGCGTCGTCCAGCGCCGGCCGAGCGTGAAGAGGGTCCAGAAGCGCAGGATCTGGAGAAGACCGAAGACCGAGAGCCAGCCGAGCGAGAGGGGCGCATCATGCGCCAGAAGCCACAGGCCGGCTAGCCACAGCGTATGGAGAAGGACGATCAGCGGATAGTGCCCGGCCGCAACCTCGACGGCGCCCCTTGCCTTCAACGCCGCGGTGTTGCGGCGTGCCAGGATGAGCTCGCCGAGCCGCTCGGCCGTCACTGCCAGAAGCAGCAGTACCGACCCGCTCATCATGCCGCAGCCTTCAGCGATACGCAGCTGGCGGTGAAGCCGGGGCCCATGGCCATCATCAGCGTGCGGGGAGGCAGGCCAGCCTTGACCAGCCTGTCGAGCACGAAAAGCACGGTCGGCGCCGACATATTGCCGTAGTCGGACAGGACGTCGCGTTCATGGTTGAGCGTGCCCTGCCCGAGATTCAGCGCGGTTTCGAGCGCATCGATGACCTTCGCCCCGCCGGGATGGCAGGCGAACCGGTCGACATCTGCGAGAGACAGGCCGGCGCCTGCGAGGATCGCGCTGATCGCCGGTTCGATATGGGCCTCTGCAAAGGGCGGGATAGCGCGATCGAAGATGACCCCCAGTCCCTCGGGCTCGACGCTCCAGCCCATGATGTCGAGCGTATTCGGCCATGTGTGCTGACCGCTCGCCTCGACCTCGGCGATTCCGTCGCGGGCGGCGCTGATGACGCAGGCGGCAGCGCCATCGCCGAACAGGGCCGTCGCCACGATGTTGGCCTTGGTCAGCTTGTCCATCCGGAACGCCAGCGTGCAGGTCTCCACCGTCACCAGAAGCACGATGCAGCCCGGCCTCGCCGCCGCGAGATTGGCGGCAATGGCGAAACCCGAGACGCCGCCGGCACAGCCAAGTCCGAAGACCGGTACGCGGAGGATATCCTCGCGAAAGCCGATGCGGCCGCTCACTTGAGCCTCGAGACTTGGCGTCGCGATGCCGGTGGAAGAGACGGTGACCACCACATCCACCTGCGAGGCCTCCAGCCCGGCGGCGGCGAGTGCCTGTGTCGCGGCTTCGAGAAACAGAGCGCCCGCGCCGTCGATATAGGCGGCGTTCCGCTCCTGCCAGCCGGAGGTGGTCAGATACCAATCGATCGGGCGAACGCCGTATCGACGGCGGATGCCAGCGCTCTCGAACACTTTCGACAGGCGCTCGAAATCTCCGAAGCGCGCGGCAAAGGCGGTATGGGCAGCGACGGCGGCATCGCCTTGCTCGATCACGTTGGGAGGAACAGCCACTCCGATCGACAGCAGCTTGACGGGGTCTGGCATGCGGATCTTTCTCAATGGAGGGCAAAAGCGTGCGCCTCGACAGGAGGCACTGACAGGAACGGTTCGGGGTACCGTTAAGTTTCAAGACGTCCTCGACGTCGCGTCGCTGGAGGGGCTGTCACGAAGAGCGGCTCGGCCGCGCGTGGAACCTCGACGCCATGCAGGCGGCCTCAGCGGGCGGCGCGGGTCCAGCTCTGCGTCTTGCAGAGAACAGGCGTCGCGCAGCCGCGCAGTTTCAGCCGGTCGCCGTCGACCGTCAGCTTGCCGCTATAGGTTGCCTTGTTGCGGGGATCGGTGATGCGACCGGTAAAGGCGTCCGGACCCGCCTTGAACGAGCCAAGCTTCTGTCCGGCATAGTCCCCTGTTTTGGCCGTGATGCAGAAGCTCGGGCCGCAGGGTGCGATGTCCGCGAGCTCGCCATTGTCGGTCTTCCAGGTTCCGACCACCGGATCGGCGGCTATAGCCGCACTCGCGATCCCGATCGAGGCGACGATGGTTGCGATCTTGCTCTTCACGGCGACATCCTCACTGGCTGCAAGAGAGATGAGGCCGTTCCGCGGCCTGGCAAGGGCATGGGCATTGAAAAAGCAGCCTGACAATCGTCTGCCCCGTGACGGGACCCGAGAGCAGGAAGGAGGGCCCTTGCCTCATGCCGGGCCCTCCCGAAGTCTTACTTCGCCGTCTTGATCGTGTTGACCTCGTCCGCGCTCATTTCGCCGACGGTCGTTACCTCGCCATTGGTGATCTTCCAGAGACGGAACGGGCCCGTGATGTCGCCATACTGGTCGAAGCTGACCGGGCCGATGACGCCTTCATATTTGACGGGCTTGCCCTCCTTGATCAGTTGCAGGGCCTTGGCGAATTCGTCCTTGCCGGCATGGATCGGCGTGCCGCCTTCGGCGACCACCTGCGGGATCGCCGCCTTGATGGCCGCCGCGTCCGGCTTGCCGGCCTTGGCGATGGCAAGCGCGACGATCGCACCGGCGTCATAGGAGCGATCCGCCGCCGGCGCCGAGGGCGAAATGCCCGAGAAGGCTTCATAGCTGCTGTTGAAGTACTCGGTCGACTGCGTCGGGCTGGTGCCGGACGAGGTGCCATAGGCGTTTTCGAGATACTGCGCGCCGACGCTCTCGATGAAGTCCTTAGAGTTCATGCCGTCGTTCAGCAGAAAGGTCTGCTTGCCGCCGCCGGAGATCCAGGCGCGGGCGATCGTGGCGCCATCGACCGGGGTGCTGACGAGATAGAGCGCATCCGGCTCGCCTTCGAGAGCGGCGCTCGCCTCGGAGGAATAGCTCGACTGCTTCTCGTTGTAGGGCGTGGTCGTGGTGATGGTTCCGCCAAGCTTGGTGTAGGCGGTGGTGAACTCGCGCACCATGTTGACGCCGAAGTCGTTGTTGACGTGGATGATGGCGATCTTCTTCAGCCCCTGATCCATCGCGAATTTCGCGGCCGCCGTGCCCTGCAGGGCGTCGGAGGTGATGGTGCGGAAGAACACGCCATTGGTTTTGCCCTCGCGGCCGAGCTCGGTCAGCGTCGGCGACGAGGAGGCCGGCGAGATCTGCACCACGCCGGCCGGGGCGGTGACGGAGGTCAGGATCGGAATCGAGACCGACGAGATGATGCCGCCGATAATGACCGGCACCTTCTTGATGTTGACGAGCTGAGTGGCCTGATCGACCGCGACGTTGCCCTGGCTCTGGCTGTCGCGCGTATCGGCAACGACCTTGCAGCCATTGGCCCCGCCGGCATCGTTGAAATCGCGCAAGGCCATTTCCACGGATTTCGCGCCCGCCTGCCCATATTCGCCGGCCGGTCCCGTGAGCTCCATGACGAGGCCGACGGTGACGTCGCAATCGGCGGCGCGGGTCGGTGCCGCCGAGGCTGCAAGCGCAGCCACCAGGGCGGAAAGCAGAAGTTTCGTTCTCATTGGTGGTCCCCCTTGTTGAGATTGTACTTCATGATGCTGCCGTGGCGGCCTTCCCGGTCCCGCTCCAGCGTGTAGACGTCGCCCTCGAGCGGCTGGGCCTGGCTGAGGATCGCCTCGATCTCGGCGTGATCCTGCTCCGTCAGCCTGATGTCGGCGATGGCGAGATTAGAGGGCAGGTGTGCGCGGTTGCGGGCCCCGACGATCACGGCGGCGACGCCCGGCTTCGTCAGCATCGCGGCGCTGGCGATGGTGGCGATATCCACCTGATGCCGGTCGGCAATGGTGCGAAGCGTCGACAGCAGAGCCTGGAAGAGCGGCCAGCCGCCGAGATCGTCGATGATCAGCTTGTATTTGGTCAGCGACCGGTTTTCGAGCGGATGATCGGGCTCCGGCTGCCCCAGCCAGCGGTCGCTGAGGAAGCCGCCCGCCACGGTGCCGTAGCAGAACAGGGCGAAATCCTTCTCCGCCGCGAGCGTGACCATCCGTTTTTCCGGACGCCGGTCGAGCAAAGAGTATTGCAGCTGCAGCGAGGTGAAGGGCACGCCGGCATCGATGATCGCCTCGACATGATCGGTGTCGAAGTTCGTGGCGCTGATCTTGCCGATCTTGCCGGCCTCATGCAGATCCTTCAACCAACCCGCCGTCTCCAGCCAGCCGGGAACGTCGTAGGCCCACCAATGGAACTGGACGAGATCGAGGCAATCGAGGTTGAGGCGCTTGCGCGAGGTATCGATGACGCTCTCGACATAGGCCTTGCTGATGACGGGCAGGACGGCGAGGTCCGGCACGAACTTCGTGTGGACGCGGATGCGCGACAGGGCCTCTGCCCCGCGCTGATTGCCATAAGCGAGACGAAAGCGGCCGATCAGCTCCTCGACGCCGGTATAGATATCCGCGCAGTCGAAGGTGGTGATCCCGGCATCGGCGAAGGCGATCATGTCCGCGATGGCCTGGTCGCCATCCACCGCCCCGTGCCCGCCGGCCAGCTGCCAGCCACCGCGGATGACGCGGGAGATGTCGTAGCCGGGCGCGATTGTGATGCGTTGCATGATGTCTTGCCTATTCGTCATCGAGGGGAACCGCTGTGGTCGCGGCATGGCTGAACCGGCGCAGCCCCAGGCGGGTCACTTTCAGCCGGGTGGAGCAATTGGGGTCCGGGCAGGCGATCTCGGCATCCGTCGTCATCCAGTCGTTCCGGTGTGCCGGCCGCTGCTTGGCGGCCAGCAGCGGAAGGACGGAAGAGAGCGAGTAGATCGAGATCCCCTGCCCCGCCGGCAGATGCAGCATTTCGCCCCGCAGCTCGAAATGATCGCCGGGCCTGGCACCGCAATAGACGGCGCCGCCTTCGGGAATGATCACGTCGACCCGCAGGTCGAACAGGTCGAAGCCATCGTCAACCGGATCAGCCATGCCTGACCTCGTCCCCCGCCGTGCCGGGCGCCATTTCCAGCCGACCGCGGATCAGGTTGAAGGAGCGGCTGATATCATCGGACAGCGATTGCAGGGCACCGGCCGGATCGCGCCTTTCCAGCGCATCGATCAGCGCCCAGTGGTGATTGGTCGCCGCCAGGCCCCCCTGCTCGTCGTGGATATGCGCCGCCTTGCGAATGATCGCGCCCGACTGCAGCCAGAGGCTTTCGACGATGGGGATCAGTACCTGCGAACGCGCGGCATGATAGATGTGGAAATGGAAGCGCTGGTTTAGCGCCGAGGTGACGCGGCCGATATCCTTGCCATGCTGCTCGAAGGCCAGATCGCAATCGACATTGATCTGCTTGAGCACCTTGAAGTCGTCCACCGTCAGGTTCGGCAAGGCGAGCGCCACCATCTGCCCCTCGATGAGGATCCGGGCGCGGGCAAGATCGTCCAGGCGCGCCCGGGTGATCAGCGGCACGCGCACGGACCGGTTCGGCAAGGATTCCAGCGCCTGTTCGGAAACGAGCCGCCCCAGTGCCTCGCGCACCGGCATGGTGCTGGTCTGCAGCCGGTCGGCAAGGTCCACGATGCGCAGAACATCGCCCGCGTCGAAGAGCCCGTTGATCAGCGATTGGCGCAGCTGGGCATAGACACGGTCGTGCAGCGTCTCGCGGCCAACGGGCGACAGCGCGTCGTCGCCTTGCGCCGGAATGTCGGCGTCCTTCCTCATCTGAACAGACATTCCTCGCGCTCCGCCCCATGCTGCTTTTTTTGATTGCAATTCTGCAGGCGGTAAAGTTTGATCAAACATCATCAATCAAATCAAGAGACTTCTTTCCGCATGCCGCCCTCCGCTTCACCAGCTCAGACCAGCCCTGCGCTGCAGGCGAAGGCCGTGATCGACGCCCGCGATCTGGTGAAGACGTTTAGCGGCAATCACCCTGTCGCCGGCATGTCGCTTCGGCTCGCGGCGGGCGAAATGATCGGGCTGATCGGGCCGAACGGGGCCGGCAAGACAACGCTCTTCAACCTGATCGCCGGCAGTCTCACCCCGACATCGGGCGAGATCTGGATCGACGGTGTCGATGTTTCGCAGGAACGGCCCGAGCAGCGGATCGGTCGCGGCGTCGGACGCACCTTCCAGATCCCGCGGCCCTTTCTCGACATGACCGTACTCGAGAACGTTCTGGCCGGCGCACAGGCGCAGGATGGCGAGACCCTGCTGGCGAACTTTTTTCGTGCTATCCATGTCCGGCAGCAGGAGAGGCTGGCGATCGACAAGGCCCGAACGCTCCTGGAGTTCGTCACGCTCTCGCATCTTGAGCACCAGCCGGCCCGGGTCCTGTCCGGCGGGCAGCGCAAGCTCCTGGAGCTTGCGCGCATCCTGATGGCCGATCCTCGCGCGATCCTCCTCGACGAGCCGGCAGCCGGCGTCAATCCGGCGCTTCTGGAGATCATCATGGAGCGCGTTCTCGCGCTCAACAGCAAGGGCACGTCGATCCTCCTCATCGAGCACAACATGGACATGGTTGCGCGGCTTTGCTCGCGGGTGGTCGCCATGGCGCTCGGCCGGCCGCTCGCCGAAGGCACGCCCGCCGATGTCGCGGCCAATCCGGCTGTCATCGCGGCCTATCTCGGAGCCGCGGCATGACCACTCCCGCCTTGCAGACCAAGGCGCTCGTTGCCGGCTACGAGCCCGACCTGCCGATCGTGCGCGGCGTCGATCTGTCCGTCGCGTCAGGCGAACTGCTGGTGTTGCTCGGTCCGAACGGCGCAGGCAAATCGACCCTGGTCAAGGCGATCGCCGGCGTCGTTCCCGTTCATTCCGGCGCGATCCTGCTCGGTTCGCGTGACATCACCCGTGTCGCGAGCCACCGCAAGATCGGCGAGGGACTGGGCTTCGTGCCGCAGACCGAGAACATCTTCGCGACACTGACCATTCAAGAGAACCTGCAGCTCGCCGCCGCCGTCCTGCCGAAACCCGTTCGTGCAGAGAAGATCGCCGCGCTCTACCGACGCTTTCCCGATCTTGCGGCGAAACCGTCCCGCCTCGCGGGCGCGCTTTCGGGTGGCCAGCGCCAGATGCTTGCGGTCGCCCGTGCGCTGATCGTCGATCCACCCGTGCTCATTCTCGACGAGCCATCGGCCGGCCTGTCGCCCAAGATCGTGGCGGAGGTGTTCGCGATGCTGGAAGAGATCAATGCCGGCGGCGTGACGGTCGTTCTGGTGGAGCAGAATGTGAAGGCGGCGCTGGCCATTGCCAGCCGCGCCGTCATTCTGGTCGAAGGACAGATCCGCCATGAAGGCGCGGCTTCGTCCCTGCTGGACGATCCGATCATCGCAAAACTCTATCTCGGCACGTCACAGCCGCAAAAGGCGCCGCAGCCATGAACCCGCAATTCGTGATGGACGGCCTGATTGCCGGCGCCATGATCGGCCTCGGCGCCATCGGCGTGACGCTGACCTACTCGATCCTGCGGTTCGCCAATTTCGCTCATGGCGAACTGCTTTCCTGGGGCGCCTATCTGGCGCTCGCCGTCGGCGGCGGTCTCGGCCTCCTGTCGACACGGTTGACGATGCCGATCGGTCCCTTCTCCTTCGGCTGGTCGCTGCCGCTCGCCACGATCGTCGCCATCCTTCTGACCGGCGTGCTGGCGCTTGCCGTCGATGCCGTGCTGTTCGGTCGCCTGCGGGCCCGCGGGAGCGCCGTCATCATTCTGGTCATGGCGAGTTTCGGCGCTTCGCTGGCGCTCCGCAGCCTGCTCGAATTCCTCTTCACCTCCAAGCCTGCCTATTACACCAAGGCGCTGCAGATCGCCGTGCCGGTGGGTGGCGGGCTGCGCGCGACACCGGATCAGCTCCTGTCGCTCGGCGTCGCGCTTGCCGCCGTCATCGCCATGCACCTCCTGCTGACGCGGACCGATATCGGCCGCTCCATGCGCGCCGTCAGCGAGAACCCGGCGCTGGCTGGCATCGCCGGCGTCGATGTGCGCCGGGTCATCCGGGTCGTGTGGTTCGTCGGCGCGGCGCTCGCCTGCATCGCCGGCATCATGACCGGCCTTTTGGTGCAGATCCGCCCCTATCTCGGGCATGATCTGCTCCTGCCGCTTTTTGCCGCCGCGATCCTCGGCGGCATCGGCAGCGTGCCGGGCGCGATGATCGCCGGGCTGATCGTCGGCCTGTCGGAGGCCGCCGCCGTGCAGGTCGTCGGTGCGGAATGGCGCGCCGCCGTCTCCTTCGTCATTCTTGTCGCCGTCCTTCTCCTGCGTCCGCGCGGCCTGTTCGGGAGGGCGACATGAGCCTCGATCTGATCGCCTATGCGGCCTTCTTCCTGACCATGGCGCTGACCTATGCGATCATGTGCCTCGGCCTGAACGTTCAATGGGGCCAGACCGGCCTCTTCAACGTCGGCATCGCCGCCTTCGTCGCGATCGGCGCCTATGTCTCGGCGCTTTTGACGACACCCGACGCGGCCGAGCGGGTCGGCGGTTTCGATCTGCCGATCGTGTTTGGCTGGCTGGGCGGCGCTGTGGCGGCCGGCCTCGCCGCCTGGCTCGTCGGCGCTTTGACCATCCGGCTCCGGTCGGATTATCTCGCCATTGCGACCTTCGGCGTCGCCGTCACCGTGCAGCTCTGCGTGCTCAACCTGCAGCCGCTGACGGGCGGCGCCTTCGGCATCGGCTTCATTCCTCGCCCGTTCGGCAGCCTCGCCGGCGATCCGCTCGCCTTCGCGCTGTCCAACCTTGCCCTGATGGCGGCGGTCGTGCTCGCGCTTTACCTCGCGCTCCAGCATCTCGCCAGAAGTCCGTGGGGACGCGTGCTTCGGGCCATTCGCGAAGACGAGACGGCGGCGCAGGCGCTCGGCAAGCGGTCGATCCGGTTCCGGCTGCAGGCCTTCACGATCGGCGGCGCCATCATGGGATTGGCCGGTGCGGCGCAAGGCCATTTCATCGGCTTCATCGCACCCGACAACTACCTGCCGATCCTCACCTTCCAGGTCTGGGCGATGCTGATCGTCGGCGGCTCCGGCAGCAATCGCGGCGCGATCCTCGGTGCCGTGCTTGTCTGGGGGCTGTGGGCCTTGTCGGCGGCCGCCGTTTCGGCCTTCGTGCCGCCGGATCAGCAGGCCCGCGCGGCGTCGCTGCAAATCGTCATGATCGGGGTCGGCCTGTGCCTGATCCTTCTCCTGCGCCCACGCGGCATTCTCGGCGCGTCCACCGCACCGGGACTGCGCGCGCTGAAGCGCACACCGAAAGCCAAGGACTGATCCCATGCCGCCTCTGCCCGACCGCATCGCGCTGACCGAAACCCTGTCCATCAGCCGCATCGTCTGCGGCCTCTGGCAGGTGGCGGATATCGAGAAGAGCGGCACGACCATCGATCCCGAAAGCGGCGCCGATGCCCTGCAGGCCTATGCCCGCGATGGGTTCGATACGTTCGACATGGCCGATCACTACGGCTCCGCCGAGCTGATCACCGGCCGGTTGCTTGCGCGCTACGGCGACGGCAACCGACCGGTCGCCTTCACCAAATGGTGTCCCGAACCCGGCCCGATGACGGCCGACGTGGTGCGCCGCGGTGTCGAGGAGCGGCTGACGCGGCTCGGCGTGGACACCGTCGACCTGCTGCAGTTTCATTGGTGGAGCTTCGAGCATCCCGGCTGGCTGGACGCCCTGCACGAACTGCAGCGCCTGCGCGAAGACGGCCTGATCGGCGCGCTCGGACTGACCAATTTCGACGCCGGCCATCTGGCGCTGGCGCTCGCCGACGGCGTCGAGATCGCCACCAACCAGGTCTCCTTCTCGCTCGTCGATCGCCGGGCGGCCGGCGCCCTCTCGCAGCTGTGCGCCGAGCGCGGCGTCAAGCTGCTCGCCTATGGCACGCTCTGCGGCGGCTTTCTCTCGGAGAGGTGGCTCGGCCGGTCGGAACCGACGACCATCGCCGACTGGAGCCGCTCCAAATACAAGCGCTTCATCGACACGGCCGGGGGCTGGGACGCGTTCCAAGAGATTTTGCGTGCCGCCGCCCGCATTGCGGCCAAGCACAAGGTTTCGATCTCGAACGTCGCGAGCCGCTGGGTCCTCGAACATCCCGCTGTTGCCGCCACCATCGTCGGCGCGCGGATCGGCGAAAGCGAGCATCGCGGCGACAATCTGAAGGTCTTCTCCTTCGCGCTCGACGGCGAGGACCATGAAGCGCTCGATGCGGCCTTCGCTGCGACACAGCCCATTCCGGGCGATTGCGGCGACGAATATCGAAAGCCCCCCTTCCTGACCGCATCCGGCGATCTCAGCCACCATCTGGACGCGATCCCGTCGATCTACACGGCCGTCCCGGTGCCCGGCCGTCCCGACCGCTCGCGCGTCTCCTCCGGCAGCATCTGGGAGCCGATCGCCGGTTACAGCCGTGCGGTGAGGATCGGGAACCGAATCTTCGTCTCCGGCACCACCGCCACCCATGGCGCCGACCGCTGCGTCGCACCGAACGATCCCGGCGCGCAGGCGACCTACATCCTCGACAAGATCGCCGCATCGATCTGCGCACTCGGCGGCCGCATGGACGACGTGGTCCGCACGCGGATCTATCTGCGCGACGCCAGCCAGTGGGAACCCGTCTCCCGCGCCCACGGCCGCGCCTTCTCGACCATCCTGCCCGCCAACACGCTGATCGAGGCCGGAAACCTGATCGGGGATTACCTCGTGGAAATCGAGGCGGAAGCCGTCTGCGACTAACGGGGGATCAGCGGTCCCAGGCGCCGGGCAGCCCTTCCCCCTCCATGCGATCGAGAACGGCCTCGCCGCAGGCTCCGCTTGGCCGGCAAGGGTCCAGGCTCTTGCCTCAATCGACCCGGTCGATCCGCATGTCGCTCTCCGCGTCGAAGACATGCACGTCCGCCGGAGCGATGGAGATCGAGATGGGGTCGCCGCGGGAAGCCGGGCTGCGGCCGTTGGTGACGAGGACGAGCTCCGGTTTCGTGTCGGTCGCGATGTAGCTGTTCGAGCCCGTGCTCTCGACGGTGGCCACCCGGCAGCGGATCGTTCCCGGCCTTTCCTCAACGACCGAGAGGTGCTCCGGGCGCAGGCCGGCGATCAGAGGCCGGCCTGGCGGCACGGCGCGGTCGAGGGCGATGGTCTGCGGCGTGCCGAGATTGAGCACCAGGGACCGCCCGTCGGGACCCGCCATGGCCGGCACGAAATTCATGGCCGGCGAGCCGATGAAACCCGCGACGAAACGGTTGACCGGCCGGTCGTAGAGATCGAGCGGCGCGCCCTGCTGCTCGATGATCCCCTGGCGCATCACGACCACATGGTCGGCCATGGTCATGGCCTCGATCTGGTCATGCGTCACATAGACGGAGGTGGCACCCAGCCGATCGTGCAGAGCGCGGATTTCCTTGCGCATGTGGACGCGCAGCGCCGCATCGAGGTTGGAAAGCGGCTCGTCGAACAGGAAGGCCTTGGGATGGCGGATGATCGCCCGGCTCATGGCGACGCGCTGGCGCTGGCCGCCGGAGAGTTCGCGCGGATAGCGCTTGAGCAAGGGCGTGAGGCCGGTGGTCGCCGCCACCTCCTCGGCTGCCTTGCGGCACTCGGCCTTCGGCACGCCGCGGATGCGCAGGCTGTAGGTCAGGTTCTCTTCCACCGTCATATGCGGATAGAGCGCATAGGACTGGAAGACCATGGCAAGGTCGCGCCGGCGGGGCGGCACGTTGGTCATCCTCTCGCCGGCAATCAGCAGGTCGCCGCTGGTGATCCGTTCAAGCCCGGCCATCGAGCGCAGCAGGGTGGACTTGCCGCAGCCCGACGGGCCGACCAGCGCGACGAAGCTTCCCTTGCGGATCTTGAGGTCGATGTTCTTCAGCGCGTGATAGGCGCCGTAGTGCTTGTTCACGCCCGTAAGCTCGATCTGGTTCATCACTTGAGGGCTCCTGAGGTGAGGCCGGAGACGATGCGGCGCTGGAGGAGGACGAAAAGAGCGAGGATCGGCGTCACATAGATCGTGGCGAAGGCCATGATGTTGTTCCACTCATTGGTGTTCGGCCCCATGAACGTGTTGAGCCCGACGCTCGCCGGCTGCAGGTCGACGCTCTGGATCATCGATTTGGAATAGACGAACTCGCCGAAGGCCTGCATGAAGATCAGGATCGCACTGACGAGAATGCCGTTGCGGGCGAGCGGCAGGACGATGTTGAAGAAGGCGCCGATGCGCGAATTGCCGTCGACGAGCGCCGCCTCCTCGAGCTCCATCGGCACGCTCATGAAGGTGGCTCGCACCAGGACGACGAAGAAGGGCATGGACTTGGCCGCAATGGCGATGATGACGGCAAGCCGCGGACTGCCGATCAGCCCCACCTGCGAGAAGCCGACGAAAATCGGCGTGATCATCAGCGACGCCGGCAGCACCTGCAGCATCAGAATGAGGAACAGCCCGGCATCCACCCAGCGATTGCGGTAGCGGGCCAGCACATAGGCGCAGCCGGTGCCGAGAAGGGTGACCAGCGTCACCGCACCAACGGCGATGAGCAGCGAGTTCCAGAGATAGCGGCCCATGTTGCGGCTTTCCCAGACGAAGGCATAGACGCCCCATTGCGGCTCGCTCGGGAAAAGCTCGGGCGGTGTCACGAACATGGCGGAGCCGGTTTTGAGCGCCGTGACGTACATCCAGTAGAGCGGAAAGAGATAGAGGGCGGCGAGCGCCAGCGCGATCGCGAACATCAGCCGGTGACGGGTGGCCTCGCTCATCCGCGCACCTCATGCCGGGTCGAGCGGACATAGATCACCGAGGCGATCATGACGAAGATGATCATGACCACGGAAATGGTGGCGCCGGCCGCGAAATCATATTGGCGGAAGGAGAGATCCCAGGCCCAATATTGCGTGACATTGGAGGAATTGTTCGGCCCGCCGGATGTGATGGCGGCGAAGAGGTCGAACTGCTGCAGGGTGAAGATCAGCCCGAGAGAGATGATGGCGCCGATGGTCGAGCGCATCATCGGCAGGGTAATGGTCCAGAACCGCTGCAGGGCGTTGGCACCATCCAGTTCGGCGGCCTCGTAGAGATCTTTGGGGATCGCCGACAGGCCTACGGAGAGCAGGATCATGTTGAAGGAGGTGCCGAGCCAGATATTGGCGATGATGACGGCGAAGAGCGAATAGTTCGGGTCCGAGCGCCAGAAGATATTGCCGTCGATCAGGCCGAGGCTGTTGAGGAGGAAGTTGAGGATGCCGAAATCGCCGGACAGGATCCAGTTCCAGATCGCACCCACCACCAGCCCCGGCATGACCCAGGAGACAAGGAACAGCCCGCGCAGCCAGGAGGCGCCCGGAAAATTGGTCCAGAAGAACAAAGCGAGCGAGAAGCCGATGATGAATTGCCCGGCGATCGAGGCGGCGACGAAGATCGCCGTGTTCTTGAGGATCGGCCAGGTCTCGGGTTGCGAGAAGAGCGTCACGTAATTCTTGAAGCCGACGAAGGGGCGCAAAAGCGTTCCGAGACTGAACATGTCGACCTCCTGGAAGCTCATCAACACGTTGTAGGCAAGCGGCAGGCCCGACAGGACGAGCAGATAGGCGAAGGGGATGGTGATCAGGACGAGATCGAACCCCTTTCCGTCCGCAATGCTGGCGATGACACGTTTCATGGATCGATCCCGTGTTCTCGGTGGCTGCCTGCCTTCTGGGGGGCAGCGGGTCTCTCGGTCGAAGGGCGCTGTCGAATGCGGTCGCGCCGCCTCCCCTGCCCGACCCTGCAGGCGGGCACCGGTTCGGCGCTCAGCCGCCCGATACCCGCCCCAGGTTCGCTTCCTGGGAGGAAAGCTTTGTCGTCCGCGCAGACGGGGCGGCTAGCCCAGCACGGCCTTGATCTTCTCGGCGGCCTGATCCAGCGCTTCCTGGGCGCTCATCTGGCCGGTCAGCGCTGCCTGGATGGCACCCTGGATCGCCTTGGAAATCTTCGGCCATTCGGGATGCGGGCCGCGGGGCTTGGCATATTTCAGCTGCTCCTCGAAGACCTTCAGCGCGGCGTCCTTCTTCTCGTTTCCGGTCGCCGGAATGGCGATGTCCGAGCGGGCCGGCAGCTGGCCGAAATCCTTGAACATCCGCTTGTCCTGCGAGGCGAAATATTCGAGCACCTTGAAGGCTTCCTGCGGGTGTTCGGTGTTGGAGAAGATCGCCCAGTTGAAGTCGCCCATGGCGGAAGACCGTTCGGCGCCGGCCTCCGGCACCGGAAGGAGCGCCACCGCCCAGTCGAACTTGGCCTCATCGCTCATCCGGTCGAGCTCCCAGGGACCGGAGATCGCCATGGCGGCATTGCCGGAATTGAAGGTGCCGGTCGAATCCCATTGGCCACGGGTCAGCGTATCGGGCGAGGCAAGCTTCTCGTCCATGATCGCCTTCCAGGTCTCCAGCGCCTTGACCGCGCCCGGAGAATTGATCGCCTGATAGGAGCCGCCGCCCATCTGCGCCCAGGGCAGGAACTGGAAGGTGCCTTCTTCGCTGGCCTTGGCGGAGAAGGCGAGGCCATAGACGTTCTTGGCCGGGTCGTTCAGCTTGCGCGCCGCATCGAGCAGTTCGGCCCAGGTCTGCGGCGGCTTGTTCGGGTCCAGGCCCTTCGCCTTGAACATGTCCTTGTTGTAGTAGAGCGCGATCGTGTTGGTGGCTTTCGGAACGCCAAAATACTTGCCGTCCCACATGACGGAGGCGAGCGGACCGGGATAGTAGTTTTCGGTCTTGATCTCGCTCGAGCCCTTGATCATGTCGGTCAGGTCGAGAAAGGCGCCGCGCGACGAGAAGAGTGCATGCTCGGGATTGTCGACGGCGATGATGTCCGGCGCCTGGCCGGTGGAGAAGGCGCGCATCGCCTCGCTCACCACGTCGTCGAACTGGATTTCGCGATATTCGACCGTGATGCCGGTCTCCATCGCGTTGAAGTCCTTGATCAGATTGGGGGCCGGCTGAATGGCGCGGTCGAGCGACCAGACGGTGATCTTGACGTCCTCGGCCCGGGCCGAAAGGCCGAAGCTCGAAACGGTTGCCAGCGCCAGGGCGCCGGCGGCAAGCCATGTCCTCATCATCATGTTCTCCTCCTTTGATGGTCTCCGTCGATCCGCCCGCCATCCTCCCGATGGCGGCCGGCAGTCTCGAGACGCGCGAGAGCGCGCTCAGCTCGGATCGGTAACGAAGCTGCCGCCCCGGCACCGCTTGAGGTATTCGAGGCCGTGGACCTGACCGGTCATTTCCAGGGCGTCCCGATAGACCGGGTCGTGCCAGCCTTCGATGTCGATCGAGCCGGACCAGCCGGCGAGACGCAGCTCCGAGATGATGTCGGTCCAGTTGCTGTCGCCGAAGCCCGGGGTGCGCATGAAGACGAAGGGAAGCTTGCCGAAAATGCCGTGCTCGCGAATGACGTCCCAGCGGATGGTCGCGTCCTTGCCATGCACGTGGAAGATCTTCGGCGCCCATTTGCGGATCTGCGGCAGCGGGTCGATCAGATAGACCATCTGGTGGCAGGGCTCCCATTCGAGCCCGATATGATCGTCCGGCGTCTCGTTGAAGATCAGCTCCCAGGCATCCGGGTTATGGGCGATGTTCCAGTCGCCGGTCTTCCAGTTGCCATCCATGGCGCAATTTTCAAAGGCGATCTTGATGCCCTTGTCGGCCGCCCGCTTGCCAAGCTCGCTCCAGATCTCCCTGTAGCGCGGCAGGCTGTCCGGGAGTGGCTTGCCCCGAACCCGGCCGGTGAAGCCGGCGACGCAGGTCGCGCCGAAGTGGTGGGCGTTGTCGATGCAGTCCTTCCAGCCCTGCAGGGTCTGGAGATCGAGATCCTCGCCCTCCAGCGGATTGCCGAACATGCCGAGCGTCGAGATGGTGATGTCCCGCTCCCCGATCGCCTCGAGGCAACGCTTGCCGAGATCGGCGAGATCCTGGCCGTTGGTCGTCTGCCAGAAAAAGGGCTCGAAGCTTTCGAAGCCCATGTCGGCGATCTGGCCGATCCGTTCGGCCGCCTTGCCGGCGCTGGCGCTGATCATGGTGCCGATACGGATGGAGGCGGTGGAGGTGCTCACGCTGGGTCGTCCTTATGCTGTCAGGGAAACCGGCTGGCCGGTGCGGGCGCTCTTAATGGCGCCGAACACCATCGCGAGACTGTGAATATTGTCGTGGCCGACCGTTTCGGGCCCCTCGCCCGTTTCGATCGCGCGCAGGAAGTCGATCAGCACGCTGGCGTGTCCGTGCGTCTTCGTCTCGTCCTCGGCCGGCGGAACCTCGACCGGCTGCGCGCCGCGCAGAAGTCCCGTCTCGCTGCCGGCAATCGAGGCCTCGAAGCGATCGGCACCGTCCCATGTCAGCATCCCCTTGGAGCCGACCAGGCGCCAGGCGCTCTCCCAGCTCGTCCGCTCGCCTTCCGCGCACCAGGAGCCGCGATAGGTGAAGACAGCGCCGCCCGAGAGCGTGAAGATGGCACTGGCCGCCGCGCCATGGGCGTACCAAGAGCCTTCCGGATTGGTCTCGACGCAATAGACCGTTTCAGGAACCCTGCCCGAGACGAAGCGTGCGGCGTCGAAGGTGTGGATCGCCATGTCGAGCAACAGCACATTGTCCATCTGCTCGCGGAAGCCGCCGAAATGCGGGGCCAGGAAGAAATCGCAATGAAGGCCGGTCAGCGTGCCGATGGCACCGCTTTCGACAAAGCGGCGCATGCGCCGGACGCCATCGATATAGCGGCGGTTCTGGACGACCGCATGGATGCGCCCGGCTTTCTCCGCAAGCGCCAGCAGCGCGCGGGCCTCTTCGAGCGAAGCCGCCATCGGCTTTTCGCTGAGCACATGGCAGCCGCGCGACAGCGCCAGCGAGACGACGGCCCGGCGCGCGGCCGGCACCACGATGTCGAAGACGAGCTCGGCGCCGGTACGCTCGATCATCTCACCGAGATCCGTACCGATTGCCGCCTGGGTCAGGCCGAACTCCTCGGCGCGGGCGCGGGCAGCGGATGCATCGAGATCGACGAGGCCGACGATCTCGACCCGGCCCTTCAGCTCCGGCTTCTCCAGCAGCGCATTAAGCCAGCCTCTGGCCATAGCTCCGCACCCGCATAAAACGGCTCGATATGCCACGAATGAATCCTCCTCAACGGGGCAAAAGCTCCTCAACCCGGCCCCGTAAACGTTTACGATCCTATTTACAGATGGTCGGACATGTCAATAGTTTAAGAGCGAATTGAGCAGGCACGGAAAACATGAGCGTCGTGAAGGGCATAAGGCAGCTGGCCGAGCATCTGGACATTTCGATCGGCACGGTGTCGCGCGCGCTGAACGGCAAGAAGGATGTCAACGAGGAAACACGGCGCCGGGTGCTCGATGCGGCCGAGCAGCTCGGCTATGTCGCCAACCAGTCGGGCCGGGCGCTGCGCAAGGGCTCGACCGGCGTCATCGGCTTCATGATGCAGACCGGCCACGAGATCACCGGCCATGGCGACACCTTTTTCATGAGCGTCTTCGACGGGGTGCAGACGGTCTTCGCCCGCCACGGCCTCGACCTCGTCGCCCTGCTCTGCTCCTCCGATGAGGACCCGGACGCCTATCTCAAGCGCGTCGTTGCGCGCGGCTTTGCCGACGGCATGATGCTGTCCGCGACACGGCGGATCGATCAGCGCTTCGAACTTCTCGACCGGCGCAAGATCCCCTTCGTCACGCTCGGCCGCAGCCAGACGGATGTCGGCCAGCCCTGGATCGATCTCGATTTTGAGGGCATGGCGGAAATCAGCATGCGTCGCCTGGTGGAACGCGGTCATCGGCGCATCGCCCTGCTCAGGCCGGTGGATGACCTCAATCTCGGCCACGTCTTTCTGGACACATGCCGGAAGACACTTGCGGATTGCGGCCTTACGCTTCCCGACGAGCTGGTCATCAGGGCCTTGCCGAGCGAAGCAGGTGGCTATCGCGCGGCGCAGATCATCGCAGCAATGGCTGAGCGGCCGAGCGCCGTCGTGGTCCTCAACGATGGCACGGTCACCGGCCTCTATCACGGCCTCGACGCTGCCGGCCTGACCGTCGGCACAGATATTGCGGTGATCGGCCTGCACAATCCGCAGGCGCGCTATCTCTCGCCGCGTCTCACCTGCTTCGAAGTGTCGTTGCGCGATCTCGGCATCGCGCTCGCCGAAACGCTGCTCTCGACGATGCCGGCCTACGCCCTTCACTATCCGGATGCCGCACGCCGGCGTCTCTGGCCGATGACGCTGGTCGAAGGGGAGAGCGGCTGATCCTTGTGCTTTCTTCTAGCCTGTATGTGTCAAGTAGCGAGGGCTGATAACGCAGATTCAGTGAATCTTAAGACCGTTCGTGAACGGAAAGGCATCCATTATCCGTCAGTATAAGCTTACAAATAAAAGCTGATGGAGTGAATGATGGTACACCGGATCCAGCTGCTGCGATGGGTCATGGCTCTTGCTGAAGAGCGCGGTGGCAACTTTGCGATGATGGGCGCGCTCCTCATGCCGATGCTGATCGGTGCTGCGGGGGTCGGCCTTGATGTAACCCGCCTCGTTCTCGCCAAGACCGAACTGCAGGACGCCGTGGATGTCGCGGCCCTGGCGGCCTCGTCCGGCCTGGCGAACGAGGTGATGACGCCGGACCAGGCCAAAGCCGCAGCGCGCAACCATCTGACCATCTCCATGGCCAATGCCAAGCGATCCGGCATGACGATCGATGAAGCCAAGGATGCCGACGACGTTGCGAAGGCAGCGCAGATCACGATCGATACGAGTTCGAACGGTGTCGGCTCGGGCAAGAAATACACGATCACCGTGGCGGCTTCGTTCCGCCAGAGGACGACGCCGCTTTCGAAGATGCTCGGTCTCGGCGATGTGACGATCACGGCGAGCAGCCAGTCGCTGGGTTCGACGGCAACGGAGAGCGCACTCTCGATGTTCCTTGTGCTCGACCGTTCCGGCTCGATGGGCGACAGCGCCAAGAAGAATAGTCTGACGAAGATGCAGGTCTTGAAACAGGCGGTCGCAGCCTTGCTGACGCAGCTGACCGAAGCGGATCCCAGCAATACCTATGTGCGCACCGGAGCCGTTGCCTATGAAGGGTCGATGAAAGACCCAAGCCCCATCACCTGGGACGAGACGACGACGCTCGCCTATGTCAACGCGCTCCCGGCATCCGGCAGCACCGACTCGAGCAAGGCGATGTCCAAGGCCTACACGTCGCTGACCGACGGGACGGAGGATCAGGTTCACAGGGACAAGAGCGGCCTGGTGCCGAAAAAGTTCATCGTGTTCATGACCGACGGCGACAACACGACGAAGGCGGCCGATGACAATACGAAGAAGACCTGCGACACGGCGAAGGCGGAAAAGGTCGTCGTCTACACCGTCGCCTTCCTGGCCCCGTCAAAGGGCAAGAACCTGCTGAAATATTGCGCCACCTCGGATGCTCACTTCTTCGCGGCCGAAGATGCGGACTCGCTCGTGCGCGCCTTCGCCTCCATCGGACGCGACGCATCGCAACTGGCCGTGCGGTTGACCAAGTAAGCGGAGCGTGCGCCGGTCTTCGTCCCTGCTCGACCAGAAGAAAATTCGCTGCAGGGGACGCCAGCTCAGACCGCGTAGGCCCGTGCGTCTCGGCATACCTGGCCTGGCATGCGCTGGCCGTCCTGGTCGAGTTCGCCGAAGACTGAGCCGATCCCGATCAGGACCGGTTGGTCATAGCCGATTGCCTGCATTGCGTCGGGCAGGTTCCTCAAGGGGCCGGACCAGCGGCGTTCCTGGGGGCGGCTGACGGAGGAGAGGATGGCGACGGGGGTTTCGGGGGACATGCCGTTGTCTCTCAGGCGCTGTTCGATCCGCTGCGCCATGCGCCCGCCCATGTAGAAGATGGAGGTCTGGTTCGGCCCGGCGAGCGAGGCCCAGTCGACGGTTCCCGGGACGTCGCCATCCTTGGAGTGACCGGTCACGAAGCGGACCTGCTGGGCGTGATGCCGGTTGGTGAGCGAGGTCTTCAGCGAGGCTGCCATCGCTGATGCGGCCGTGATCCCCGGCACGACTGCAACGGCGATCCCTTCGCTCTCCAGCCGGGCGATCTCCTCCCCTGCCCGGCCGAAGATCATCGGATCCCCGGATTTGAGCCGCACCACACGTTTCCCAGCCTTGGCGAAGCGCACCATCATGTCGTTGATGTCCTCCTGGCGGCAACTTTCGCGTCCGCCCCTCTTGCCGACAAGGAAGCGCTTGGCCTCGCGCCGGGCCAGTTCGAGAACTTCGGACGACACGAGATCGTCGAAGAGAATGACATCGGCGGCCTGCAGCGCCCGCATGGCCTTCAGCGTCAGAAGCTCGGGGTCGCCCGGCCCCGCGCCGACCAGCGTCACCGAGCCGACCCGTGGTGCGGACGCGATCTCCTGTGCCGTGTTCAGCAACGCCGTCGCCGTCTCCCCTGCCGGCGGCGCGTTCGTTGCGAAGCTGCGGTCGACGAAGCGCTCCCAGAACACCCGTCTGGCAGGCCCCTGCGGAAGGCGCTGATTGACCGCGTCTCTCAGCGTCTGCGCGAGGCTCGCCCAGTGCTTCAAGGCAGGCGGCAGCAAGGTCTCGATCCGCTGGCGGATCGCCTGGGCCAGGATCGGCGCCGCGCCGCTGGTCGAGATCGACACGATGACCGGCGAACGGTTGACGATGGAACCGAACTGGAACTGGCAGAAGGCCGGCTTGTCGATCACATTGACGGGCACGCCGGCCGCGCGCGCGGCACAGAAGAAGGCCTGCGCTTCGTCATCCGTCTCGCAGTCGGCCAGCGCCAGCGACGCGCCGGGGAAAATGCCGCAATGCCAGGGATGGACATGGTGGCGGAGCTGCGGGTGCCCGCCGAGCGCTGCCAAGGCATCGCTCATCGATCCGGCTTCGCAATAGAGATCGACCTCGGCGCCGCAGGCCAGCAGCAGCTCCGCCTTCCAGGCGGCCGCGTCCGATCCGCCTGCGAGCACAACCCGCTTGCCCGAAAGGTCCAGGAAGACCGGGAGCTTTGCCAGCGCGGCGATGCGGTGGTGGTCGTCACTCTGCTGCAAGGGGCTGCGTGGCATCGAGGATCCTCCTGATTTCGGGACGGCAGGAGCCGCAATTCGTTCCGGCACTCACCGCGACGCCAATAGCCTCGACCGAGCGACAGCCGCTCTGCACGGCGCGATCGATCTCGTTCGCGCCGACGGAAAAGCACGCGCAGACGATCGCGCCCTTGTCCGGCATGCCTTGAGCCGGCCGGCTCGCCAGAAGGCGGGACCGGGCACCGCGCTCCCGATGAGAAGCCCTGAGCTGCTCGACAGCCCACTGGCGCGACACCTGCACCGGTTGCGATGAGACGAACAACGCGGCGAGAAGGCTCTCGCCCTCGAAGGCCAGCAGACGATGATCGCCGGCCCGGCGATCGACGTAGCTCAAAAGTTCGTGGTGGCCCTCGAGCGCCAGATTGTGCCTCATCCACCGCTCCCAGCCGCGTTGCGGGGCATCGCCGGCGAGCTCGACACGGTAGCCGCCGTCGGTCCGGGCGATGGCCCAATAGGCAAAGGGGAGCGCGCGCGGCCGCCGGGCCGTCACCAGGAAGCCATGCATCTCGGCCTTGTAACGGGAGAGCGAAGCGCACGCGCTTTTCAAGGCCGGCTGGCCGGAGAGCGGATCGGTGCAGGCGGAGACCAGCCGATCGACCCGCGCGCTCGGCGCCGTTTCTCCGGTCCAATGCATGGGGACGAAGAGCGATCCCCGTTTCTGTCGATCGGTCAGCAAAGCCCGAACGAGGATCGACCTGCCATTCACGCCTTCGACCCGCACCAGATCGGCGTCGCCGATCTCCAGACGGCCCGCATCCGCCGGATGAATTTCGCAAAAGGGTTCGGCGATGTGCGCAGACAGCCGTGCGCTCCGGCCCGTGCGCGTCATCGTGTGCCAGTGGTCGCGGATGCGGCCGGTGTTCAGCACGAAGGGGTAGCGCTCGCTGCCGATATCCGGCCGCGGTGATGCGACGGGGACGAGCCGCGCCCGCCCGTCTGCGGTGAAAAACCGGCCGTCCGCGAAGAAGCGCGACCGGGTCGATCCATCGGCAAGAAGCGGCCATTGGAACGGGGCGAGCGCATCATAAGCGGCGGCATCGATCGCGGCATGGCCGCCGATGTCGAAGTCACGCGCGCCATCATTCTCGAAGGCGGACAGGGCGGCATGTTCCGCATAGATCCGGGCGGGGCCGGCATAGTTGAATTGGGCGGTGAACCCCATGCGCTTACCGACTTCGGCAAGCTGCCACCAGTCGGGTCTCGCTTCTCCCGGGGGCGGGAGAAACGGTCTCTGCCGGGAGATGCGCCGCTCGGAATTGGTGACGGTGCCGGATTTCTCGCCCCAGCCCGTGGCGGGAAGGAGCACATGGGCAAGTCGGGTCGTATCCGTTTCCAACTGGATATCCGAGACCACCACGAAGGGGCAGAGCTCGAGCGCAGCCTTGACGGCGTCTGCGTCCGGCATCGAGACCACCGGATTGGTCGACATGATCCAGATCGCCTTGATCCGTCCGTCCGCCACGGCCTCGAACATCTCGACGGCCTTCAATCCGGGGCGGTCCGCCATGACGGGCGCGTTCCAGAACCGCTGCACGCGGTCTCTGTGCACGGGGTTCTCGATGTCCATATGGGCGGCGAGCATATTGGCAAGACCGCCGACCTCGCGCCCGCCCATGGCGTTTGGCTGCCCGGTCAGCGAAAAGGGCCCCATGCCGGGCCGGCCGATCCGGCCGGTCGCCAGGTGGCAGTTAAGAATGGCGTTGACCTTGTCGGTGCCGGACGCCGACTGGTTGACGCCCTGGCTGTAGCAGGTGACGACCTTCTCCGTTTCGGCGAAGAGGCGGAAGAAGGCGCGCAGCATCATGCCGGACAGGCCTGTCGCCTCGCAGAGCGCCTCGACATCGAGCCGCGCGGCTGCCGTCAGCGTCTCCTCGAAACCGGACGTATGGTCCCGGACGAACGGTCCGTTGACCTGTCCGCTGTCGACGAGATGCTGAAAAAGCCCGTTGAACAGGGCCACGTCGCCATCGGCGCGGACAGCGAGATGCAGATCGGCAAGATCGCAGGTGGCAGTGCGTCGCGGATCGATCACGACGATCGTCATGTCCGGGCGAGCCGCCTTGGCTGCGGCAAGGCGCTGGTAGAGGACCGGGTGGCACCAGGCCATGTTGGACCCGGTCAGCACCACCAGATCGGCCAGCTCCAGGTCCTCGTAGCAACCCGGCACGGTGTCCGCACCGAAGGCTCGCCTGTGTCCGGCGACGGACGAGGCCATGCAGAGCCTGGAATTGGTATCGATATTGGCCGAGCCGATGAAGCCCTTCATCAGTTTGTTGGCGACATAATAGTCTTCGGTCAGCAACTGTCCGGACAGATAGAAGGCGACCGAGCCAGCGCCATGGTCGGCAATCGTCTCGCCGAAGCGTCGTGCGACGAGCGTCAGCGCCTCGTCCCAGCTCGTGCGGGCGCCATGGACCTGCGGGAAGAGCACACGACCGTCGAGGCCGAGCGTGTCGGCCAGCGCCGAGCCCTTGGAGCAAAGCCGGCCGAAATTGGCGGGATGATCGGGATCCCCCTTGATGCGGATCGCGCCATCGTCCTCGAAGCGGGCGATGACGCCGCAGCCGACACCGCAATAGGGGCAGGTGGTGCGGGTTTCAGTGGACACGGGCATCGCTCCGCAAGGCTGACCGGAGCCCCTGCATGCGAATGCGCCTTCCCGCGAGGATGTGCCGTTCAGGCGCCACCCTCGGCTCGACTCTCCCGCCCTTCGCTGGATCGCGTCCAGGCGGGATGTTCTCAGGCACGGCGGCGAACGGGAAAGGAGGGATCGCCATCGCGCTCATTCCGCCGCAACCAGGGCTGTCGTCTCCAGCGCGATCGACAGATGTCCATTGAGGTTCCGCAAGGGGATCGTCTTCACCTCGCCTTCGTCGGCCCCCAAGGCCTTTCCGTCTTCCAGCGAGATGACGACATTGTGCAGGGGGCAGGTCACGGCCTTGCCGTGGACGATGCCCTGGCTCAGCGGACCGCCCTTGTGCGGGCATCGGTCCTCGATGGCGAAGACCTCATCGGCTGCCGTGCGGAACACGGCGATCCTGCCGGCGGGTGTGCGGATGCAGCGCGCGCCGCGCAGCGGTATGTCGTCGAGATGGCCGATCGCGATCCAGGTCGTGGTCATGATCCTACTCCGCTGCCTGAGGGAAACCGAGCGTCGCCAGGGGCTTGAACTCGTGCTTGTCCTTGCCCGACACACGCTCCGACCACGGGTCGACCTGGGCAAACTTTTGCGAAAAGACAAAGCGCTCGAAATAGGCCCGGCGCTTTGCGGCATCCTCCATGATCTGCCGGCGAATCTCGTCATGGCCGATGCGCTTGGCCCATTTGTAGATGCGCTCGAGATAGCGGGCTTGCTCGCGATACATCTGTGTCAGCGCCACGATATGCTCCAGCGCCTCGTCCTCGGTCTTCACCAGCCCCAGAACATCGGTTCCCTTGATGTCGAGCCCGGCAGCGCCGGCGAAATGGATCTCGAAGCCGGAGTCGACGCAGATGACGCCGATATCCTTGCAGGTGGCCTCCGCGCAGTTGCGGGGACAGCCGGACACGGCGAGCTTGAGCTTGGCCGGCGTCCAGGAGCCCCACATGAATTTCTCGATGCGGATTCCAAGCCCGGTCGAATCCTGCGTGCCGAAGCGGCACCAGTCCGATCCGACACAGGTCTTCACCGTCCGCAGCCCCTTGGCATAGGCCTGGCCGGAGATGAAACCGGCCTTGCCGAGATCGGCCCAGACGGCGGGCAGGTCTTCCTTCTCGATGCCGAGCAGGTCGATGCGCTGGCCGCCCGTGACCTTGACCATCGGGATCTCGAATTTGTCCACTACATCGGCAATGGCGCGGAGCTCGGCGGAATTGGTGACACCCCCCCACATGCGCGGCACGACCGAATAGGTGCCGTCCTTCTGGATATTGGCGTGCACGCGCTCATTGATGAAGCGCGACTGGTAGTCGTCGGCATAGTCGCCCGGCCAATCGCAGACGAGATAGTAGTTGAGCGCCGGTCGGCATTTGGCACAGCCGCAGGAGGTCTTCCATTCCAGCTCCTGCATGACGGCAGGAATGGTCTTCAGCCCCTTGGCCTTGATCAGTCGACGCACGTCGTCATGGCTGAGATCCGTGCAGGTGCACATGGGCGTGACAGCGGCCGGATGATAGGCGTCGCCCAGCGTCAGCGACATCAGTTGCTCGACCAAGCCGGTACAGCTGCCGCAGGAGGCGGACGCCTTGGTATGGGCGCGCACGCCGTCCAGCGTCGTAAGGCCATGAGAAGTGATCGCACTGGTGATCTTGCCCTTGCATACGCCGTTGCAGCCGCAGATTTCCGCATCATCCGACAAGGCTGCAACGGCCGCCATAGGGTCCAGCGGCGCACCGCCCTGGAACGACTGGCCGAAGATCAGCGTCTCCCGCATGGCGGAAATATCGGTGCCCTTCTTCTTCAGTTCGTTAAACCAGGCGCCGTCGGAGGTTTCGCCGTAGAGGACCGTGCCGATGATGCGGTTGTCCTTCAGGACGACCCGTTTGTAGATGCCGGCAGCCGCGTCCCGCAGCACGATCTCCTCGCGGTCGTCGCCATCGGCGAAATCGCCGAGCGAATAGAGATTGATCCCCGTCACCTTCAGCTTGGTCGGCGTATCGGAGTGGACGAAGGACGGCGACGTGTCGCCGGCGAGATGCGCGGCAGCGATGCGGGCCATCTCGTAGAGAGGCGCGACAAGGCCGTAGACCATGCCGCCGACTTCGGCGCATTCGCCGATCGCCATAATGGCGCCATCCGAGGTCTGCATTCCGGCATCCACGACGATGCCGCGATTGACCGCCAGGCCGGCCTCCTTTGCCAGACCCGTATTTGGCCTGATCCCGACCGCCATGACGACCAGCGTGGCAGGGATGATTGCGCCGGTATCGAGCTCGATGCCCTCGACGCGATCGGTTCCGAGAATGCGGCGTGTGTTGGCCTTGGTGATGACCTTGATGCCGCGCTCCTCCACCGCCCTTTGCAGCAGGTAGCCGGCAGCGGGATCGAGCTGGCGTTCCATCAGCGTCGGCATGACATGGAGCACGGTCACATCCATCCCGCGCTGCGCAAGGCCGGCCGCCGCCTCCAACCCGAGAAGACCGCCGCCGATGACAATCGCCTTTTCGCGCGATTGCGCAGCCAGTAGCATGGCGTCGACATCGTCGAGATCGCGATAGGTGATGACGCCCGGCAGGTCCGCGCCGGGCACGGGGATCATGAAGGGCACGGAGCCGGTGGCGATCACCAGCCGGTCGTAGCGTTCCGTCACGCCGTGATCGGAGGTGACGGTGCGCGCCGCACGGTCGATGGCAACGATCCGATGGCCCTTGTAGAGCGTCACGTTGTTCTGGACGTACCAGCCATCGCCATGGATGATGATGTCCTCGAAGGTCTTCTCACCCGAGAGAACCGGCGAGAGCATGATGCGGTCATAATTGACGCGCGGCTCGGCGTTGAAGATCGTGACGTCGTACTGGCCGGGGGCCTGTTCGAACAGGTGTTCCAGCATGCGGCCAGGCGCCATGCCGTTGCCGATGATGACGAGTTTGCGGGCCATGGCTCTTACTCCGCAGCTTCGACGAAGCGATGGCGTTCGTAGAGGAAACGCAGCACGGCTTCGCGGGATTTGAGGTAGGTGCGGTCGGCGGCAAGCGCGATCCGGTCCCGCGGGCGCGGGATGGGGATGTCGAGGACTTCTCCGATGCGGGCGGCGGGCCCGTTGGTCATCATGACGATCCGGTCCGAAAGCAGCACGGCTTCGTCCACGTCATGGGTGATCATGATGATCGTGTTGCCGAGCCGGGTATGAATGTCCATCACGGCATCCTGGAGATGGGCGCGGGTCAGCGCGTCGAGGGCGCCGAAGGGCTCGTCGAGAAGCAGGATCTTCGGTTCCATAGAGAGAGCGCGGGCAATGCCGACACGCTGCTTCATGCCGCCGGAGATCTCCGCGGGCCGCTTGTCCTTGGCATGGGCCATCTGCACGAGATCGAGGTTGCGCATCACCCAATCGTGCTTTTCGCTCCTGGATTTGCGGCCGGCAAAGACCTTGGAGACGGCCAGGTTGACGTTCTCGTAAACCGTCAGCCACGGCAGCAGGGAGTGGTTCTGAAAGACCACCGCCCGATCCGGCCCCGGCGCGTTGACCTCCTGGTTTTCGAGCAGGATGGCGCCGGACGACACCTCGGTCAGTCCCGCGATCAGGTTCAGGAGCGTGGACTTGCCGCAGCCGGAATGACCGATGATCGACACGAACTCGCCTCTGCCGATGGTGAGCGTCACGTCCTTCAAGACATCGGTCCGTGTGCCGGAGCGCTCGAAGCTTTTGCCGATATGGTCGAGTTTGAGATAGGCATTCATGATCGCTCTCCTCAGCTCTTGGCTGTGCCGCGTGTGATGACGGCGCCGAGAAGGGCGACGAGCTTGTCGAGGACGAAGCCGGTCACGCCGATATAGGCGAGCGCCACGATGATGTCGGAGAGACGCGAGGAGTTCCAGGCATCCCAGATGAAGAACCCGATGCCGACGCCTCCGGTCAGCATCTCGGCCGCGACGATCGCGAGCCAGGACAGGCCGATGCCGATGCGAAGCCCGGTGAAGATGTAGGGGGCGGCGGCCGGCACCATGATGCGAACGAAGAACTCCAGCGGGTTCAGCCTCAGCACGCGGGCGATGTTGCGATAGTCGTCCGGAATGTTGCGGACGCCGACGGCGGTGTTGATGATGACCGGCCAGATGGACGTGATGAAGATGACGAAGACGGCCGAAGGGTTGGAGTTCTGGAAGGCGGCCAGAGACAGCGGCAGCCAGGCGAGCGGCGGCACCGTGCGGAGAATCTGGAAGATCGGGTCCAGCCCGCGCATCGCCCAGACCGACTGGCCGACGATGGCGCCGAGGAGAACGCCGACGACGGCAGCCAGGCCGAAGCCCATCGCCACCCGCTCGAGCGACACTAGGACGCGCCAGGCGAGGCCGATATCCTGCGAGCCGTAGTCGAAGAAGGGATAGGCGATGAGATCGTAGCTATCGCTCCAGACCTGCGAGGGTGGAGGCAGGCTTGCGCCCGGTTGCGCGCAGGCGGCCTGCCAGATGGCAAGCAGCGCGACGAGCACCGCCACGGGCGGCAGGACGTTGCGACAGACGAGGAGAAGCGGTCGCATCCCATCGAACTTGCGGGCAGGCCGTGGCGTCATCACGACGACGGTGCCTGTCCCAGTGTTCAATGACGCTCTCGCGCGCGTCTCGGCTGTGCGGGCTGGTGCGGTCATGGTCTCATTTCCCTTGGCAGGTGTTGGTCGGTGTGCGCGGGGTTGCGCCTCGCCCGTGGTGAAGCCAGGCGCGGTGCGGTCACGCGCTCGCCTTGATCGTCAGGCTATCGAGGTAAGCCTCAGGGTGTTCCGGGTCGAAGACCTTGCCGTCGAAGAAGGTCTCGGGGCCGCGGGAGGTCGAGGCCGGGATGTCGGTAATGCCGAGATCGGCGGCCGCCGCCCGCCAGATGTCCTCGCGATTGACCTTGTCCACCAGCCCCTTGATGTCCGTATCCGGCGCGAACTTGCCCCAGCGGATGTTCTCGGTCAGAAACCAGCGATCATGGCTCTTGAAGGGATAGGAGGCGTGGTCCTTCCAGAACTTCATTTCCAGCCCGGACCCTTCGACGACGCGTCCGTTGCCGTAGTTGATCGTGCCCTTCAGCCGCCCTGCGACGTCCTTCGGCGGCACGTTGAACCACTGGCGCTTGCCGAGGATGACCGACATTTCTTCCTTGTTGTCCATGCTGTCGGCCCAGATCTGAGCCTCCATCACGGCCATCATCAGCGCCTTCGCGGCGTTCGGGTTCGTCTCGATCCAATCGCTGCGCAGTCCGAGCGCCTTTTCCGGATGGCCTTTCCAAAGCTCGCCAGTGGTGCAGGCGGTGAAGCCGATGCCCTGGTTCACGAGCTGCTCGTTCCATGGCTCGCCGACGCAGAAGGCGTCCATGTTGCCGACCTTCATGTTGGCCACCATCTGCGGCGGCGGCACGACGATGGTCGAGACGTCCTTGTCCGGATGAATGCCGCCGGCTGCGAGCCAGTAGCGGATCCAGAGATCGTGCGTGCCGCCAGGGAAGGTCATCGCGACCTTGATTTCCCCGCCGGCCGCCTTCTTGGCGGCGAAGGCGTCCTTCAGCTTCGATGCGTCACGCTGAACCCCCGTGCCGGCATAGTCCTTGGCAACCGAGATGCCCTGGCTGTCGAGGTTGAGGCGCGCCACGATCGACATCGGCACCGGCACATTGTTCTGCGTCACCTTGCCGGTCGAGATGAGGTAGGGCATGGGGGTGAGGATATGGGCGCCATCGATCCCGTTCGCCGCACCGCCGAGCACCAGATTGTCGCGCGTGGCACCCCAGGAAGCCTGCTTCAAAAGCTCCACATCCGGCAGGCCATGTTTCTCGAACAGTCCCTTCTCCTTGGCGATGATGAGCGGTGCCGCATCGGTCAGCGCGATATAGCCGAGCTTGATGCCTGGCACTTCCGGCCCACGTCCCGCGGCAAAGGCGCCCGAGGGGAAGGCCGCGCGCACAGCGCTGACGACAGCCGCAGCGGCGCTTACCTTGAGGATCTGACGGCGGGAAATGCTCGGTCCTGTGTTCTTCGTCATGGTTCTTGGCCCCTCTGGCGTTCGACGGAGATCCGGAAAAACAAAAAAACGCCGCGTGCTTTCCTGCTGATGCCTGGCGAAAGGGCCGGACAGCGAGGAAGCCTGCGACGTCGGTGTCTGATGGTTATCTGCGCCGGGTGAGGCGCTCATCCGTCCTGCGATCGCCGTTGATCGTGGACGGAAAGAGCGATGCAAGGCCTATGCCAGATGAATGCTAGGCGAAAAACCAGAGGACCGGCTCGTGTTCCGCGGAGTTAGCTGCGCTTATCGCGCGGGCAGAAAGGCCTGTTGCACGATCTGCAGTCGCCTATCGGATGCAAATGCCTGCGCTCTGTGCAGACCGATCAATCAGGTTTCGCCCGCGTCCCCATCCGCGGGCAAGGTGGTGCGGACGGGGAAACCTTCGACATAGGCGTTGAGATCGGCGGGATCGAAGAGCCTGCCGTCTAGGAAGCCATCATAGCCCCCCGGTCCTCGCTCTGACGCAGGATCGGCGAGATCGGCCTCATTGCCAAGTGCTGCGCGGTAAAGGTCGGGCCGGAACGCGCTCCTGGCGCCGGCTTCGCCCTCGCTGCTGAAACCGGTTTGTCCCCAGCGGATCATCTGGCTGTAGATCCAGCTTGCCTGATCGGGACGCGGATCGTTGGCGGCTCCGCGGTGGAAGAGGAAATAGTCGGGGATATGCCGTTTCGTACCCTGCGCATCGAGACTGAACTCGCCGCTGAGCACGCGCCGGATGATTGTCGTCGGTGCGGCAAGGTAGGCGGGCGCGCTCAGGATCTCGGCGAGCTCGGTGTGATGGTCGGGATCGTCGCACCAGCGCGCGGCGCGATCGAGCGCGACGATGAGGCGGGAGACCGTATCGGCATTGGCCGCGGCCCAATCCGGGCGCAGGCCCAGCACCTTCTCCGGCGCCAGCGGCCAGATATCCTGCTTGGCCGCCACGATGCGCCCCGTGCCTCGCTCGGATGCGATCATGTTCCACGGTGCGCCGACGCAGAAGCCATCGATCGCGCCTGCGGCGAGCGCATCCGAGGTCAGGGGCGGCGGAACCACCACCAGCTTCACATCCCGATCCGGGTCGATGCCCCCGGCGGCAAGCCAGTAACGGAACTCGTAATTGTGCGAGGAGAAGGGATAGGTCATGCCGAAGGTCGGCACCGCCTCGCCGCGCGCGCGTCGGTCCGCGAGCAAGGCGGCCAGGGCGTTGGCCGTCGCACGCGCATCGGCGTCATCGGCAAGTCCGGTCAGGGCTTTGATTTGCTCGAAGATCCGGACGGACAGCGTGATCGCATTGCCGCCGCGGCCAAGCGAGAAGGGCGCGATGGTGGGAGAGGGATTGGAGCCCAAGCCCAGCATGGCGGCAACGGGCATCGGCGAGAGCATATGGGCGATGTCGAACTGGCGGAAGGCGAGCCGATCGCGGACATTGGCCCAGGTGACGTCCCGAACCAGATCGAGGCGCAGTCCCTCTCGCTCGGCAAACCCCTGCTCCGCCGCAACGATCAGGATCGAAGCGTCCATCAGCGGGATAAAGCCTGCCCTCAGCGTCTTCTGCTCCCTGCCGGCGCCGCGCACGGGTGCCGGAATGAGCGTGTCGATCGAGCCGGTCGCAATCCTCTCGTTCACCTGCAGTCTCCCTTCCAGGCCGCGATCACAGCAGCAGCCCTGCCGCCGTCACCACGCTTTGGGCGATGTCGGCCAGCTTTTTCTTTTCGTTCATCGCGGTCTGGCGGAGCAGGGCGAACGCCTGCTCCTCGCTCAGGCCCCGCATCTTCATCAGGATCCCCTTGGCGCGCTCGATGACCTTGCGCTCCTCGAGCGCCGTCCGCGCTTCGGCCAGCTCGCGCTGGAGGCGGCTGAAAGCGTTGAAGCGGCTGACGGCCATGTCGAGGATCGGCTTGATCCTCTCCTTCTTCAGCCCGTCGACGACATAGGCCGAGACGCCGGCATCGACCGCCGCCTCGATGGACGCCGTGTCCGAGCGATCGACGAACATGGCGATCGGCCGAGAGATCATGCGGGTCAGCTGGAACATGTGCTCCATCATGTCCCGATTGGGGTTCTCGATGTCGATGATGATCACGTCGGGATCCATCGTCTCGATCAGCCGTGCCACCCCCTGCATTTCGTGGATCACACTGACCTGCAGATGCCCTGCCTCCTTCAATCCCTCCTCGATGATCGAAGCGCGGATGGTGTTTTCATCGATGACCAGGATCCTCAGATCAATGGATTTCTTCGTCATCGGCAACGGAGGCCTGCCGCCGTTGCGTGTTTGAGAACAGCGATGCCTATGCAGGACGCAGGACGCAGCCTGAATCCAGAAGCACAGCGTCTCCACGGTATGGCGATCACATCCTCCCCCTCATCTGCAATCATCATCGTTGTTCGTGCCTCGTCACGACACGCCAACGTCCAAGGCTACTGGGCTCGAGGTGACACGCGCTCGGTTCCCCTCATCTATTTTCTGAACGCACGCAATTTTCGAGCCAGTTTTCCTCATCGACCTCTCGGAGAACAGGTTCTGTTGATCGGTCTCTCCTGACGAAGGCTCGACCACTCGACCTTACCATCACATCTGGACTGCAGCGGCTCTGGCCCTTCATTCAAGAGCAAGGCGGCTGGCGCCCGGTTTTCCGCTGGACGACCAGTCTTCCCGTCGCCGCGACTGGGGCTGCCACGCTTGCCGTTTAGGCACCGGGCGACTTGATACATCCCGCCAATTGCCAGATCTCGTTCCTTCCCTTGATCCGGGCCGGCGAAGCTGACCGATATCACCTCGCCGCTTCGGTCCCGATCTCGACGCACCGATCAGAGATGTCCATCCGAAGAGGCCGGCCATGTCGGCGTGCTGGTCATCATCGATCGGATCAAGGTCTGCGAAAGTCGAACGGCGAAGGTCCAAAGCAAGATTGAACCCTCTCCTCTCAGAACGCGTAGCGAACCTCGCAGTAAGGCATGGCGTCACCGAGCCAACCGATGAAACGATCGAGCCATTGCCGTTTCCAGGCCGCCTTATAGCGCAGGTTCCGCATGCCGGACTGGCTCCACTTCTGCTCCTGGATGTCTGGCCGCCATAGCCACTCTTCCGCACGAGGATGCCATTGCAGATTGACCTCGTGCAGCCCTTCATTGTGCGTGAGAAAGATGATTTCGCATTTGAGCTGCGCTTTCGCTGCCGGCGAAAGAACGTCGTTAAGCTCGGAAAACAGGCCCTTCCATTCCGCCTCCCAGGTTTCATGGACGATGACCGGCGAGAAGTTGACGTGGACCTCGTATCCTGCTGCGACGAAGTCGTTGATGGAGGCGATCCGCTCACTCATGGGCGAGGTACGGATGTCGACGATCTTGGCGATGGTTTCGGGCATGAGGGAGAAGCGAACCCGCGTGCGGCCCTGGGGATCGTAGTTGAGAAGGTCGCGGTTGACATATTTGGTGGCAAACGAGCCCTTGGCGCCGGGAATCGAACGGAACGCTGCGACGAGATCGCGGACATTGTCGGACAGAGACGCATCGACCGAGAGATCGCCGTTCTCGCCGAGGTCATAGACCCAGTCGATCGGATCGATCGTGTTCGGCTCCGTCTTTGGCCCGAGCTTCTTGGCATGGCGGGTCAGCGCACGGGTGATATCGTCGATGTTGACGAAGATGCTGATCGGATTGGCATAGCCTTTCCGCCGCCCGACGTAGCAATAGGCACACGCCATCGCGCACCCATTGGATGATGACGGCGCGATGAAGTCGGCCGAACGACCATTCGGCCGCATGGCAACACCCTTCTTGACACCCAGGACCAGCGTGTCGCGCTTCACTTTAAGCCAATCCTCGGCGAGCGCTGGATCCGAAAGTTGCGGGATGTTCCAATGGCTTGCGACCTCGACGCGCTTTGCGTCGGGAAACCGGGCAAGGACCTCGCGACCGCAAGGATAGTCGCGAACAGTCGGTTCCATGTAGATCAGCGTGGGGTCGATCAGTGTGCGGGGAAGCGCCATGCGGTTATCCAGCCTCGGGAAGCCTCGTCGTGGCACGATTGATGTAATCGACCAGGGCGCGGGCAGCGGCGAAGGATTTGACGGTTTCTTCTACCAGGCTGGTGGACATCAATCTCTCGTCCGAAACGCTGCGACAGGCACCAAAGTTCTTCAGGTTGAAAAAATCGAGCGCATCATGGTTTTTGACATAGCCTTTGGCATCGGCATCGTGTCCACCGGTCAGGCCATTCGGGAAATATGTTCGGAACAGCGGACCCTCGACGATGCCTCGCCATTTCCCGGTATGGCTCGCAATCGTTTGCCGGAGAATGCGGGCGAGGCGCGGCGGAGGCAACAACGCGCCGCCCCCACTGTAGGAACAGCCGGGTGAAATCCGCATGAAGTAGGTCGCGGCCGCATTCTTCGAGCGCGATACCCGCACGGCAATCGACCCTATTCCCTTCGCGATCGGTGCTCTGGCCAGGCATTTTCGCGGGTCAAGGTTGGCTTCCATAATGCGAGGATCCAGCAAGCCGGCACGTGCGATCAGCTGCGATGTCAACTCCATCAGGTCACGCCGCGCGGACTTGAGCCGGCTCTCGTTGTCGCTGAGCCACTCGGCTCCCTGATCGCAGGAAGCCTCCGACAGAAAGTTCAAGGTCGATTGATCGATCATTTCCGTTCCGAACGCACCTTACCACTGCTCGCACTCTTGACGCAGCACTGGAACAGAAAAGGAACAGAAATATGTTCGAAGCCGCTGTATGCTGACCGACCGGTCGTTGCGGGGACGCTTGCGGGTGGAGACCGGACGGCGGCCCTGTCGCCACCTTGGCCGTGTCAGATCTCGAAATGATCGAGCGACGCCCAGACCCGCTCCGTCAAATCCCGAAAACGGGCATTCCTTCGCAGCGCGACGGGATCGCGCGGGCGTTCGAGGTCGATCGCAAGGTCGAGCTTGATCCGGCCTGGTCTGGAGGAGAACACGATGACGCGGTCGGACAGCGTGACAGCCTCTTCGATGTCATGAGTCACGAAGAGAACGGACGCCTTGTGGCGGGACCAGACGCGCAGCAGCTCTCGGCCCATGGCGGCTTTGGTTTGCGAATCCAAGGCACCGAACGGCTCGTCAAGCAGATAGAGGTGCGGCTCGTAGGCCATGAGACGGCCGAGGGCAACGCGCTGCCGCATGCCGCCCGACAGCTCGTGCGGGAGATGGTTCTCGAAGGAGCCGATCAGCTCTGTCACGACGGCGCCGATCAGCGAAAGGCCAATGCCGATCCGCAAGGACGCGATGACCCATTGCACCAGCCAGGGAAAAATGACCTTTCGCAGCATATGATGGAGATTATAGGTATTTTGATTGCGTCTTTCGGGTGTGTGACGTTTGCAGGGCAGAAGGTCTGAATGGTCGTCGCGCTGTAAATATGTCGGTTCTGGTTGCGGTCGCCCAGACAGTCTTGGGACCGTCAACGACGTCTGCTCGGCGTATCGGCGATCCGCAGAGTGGCGAGGTGACGGCCGAATGTCGTCTCGACAGCACCCGTCGTTGGCGCGCGACGGGAGGATCGGTCGACGAGGCTCGGGCGCTGTCCACCATGCCTGTTCAAGGGCATGATCTCGCCCTGAGAGCCCTACCAGATCTTGCCGCGTGCCGTCACCGGCCAGAGCGTCTCGACGCGATCGCGGCGCAGGCCGACATACCAGTCATGGAGATTGACGGTAGGATCACAATGGCCCGGCACGAGTTTGAGCCGCTCGCCAAGACGAAGCGTACCTGCCGGGTCGTCGATCTGGCCATGCTCGTCTGATATTCCGCTGAAGGCAAGATCGGGGCGGCCGAAGACAGTTGGCAGGCCGCTATCGACAGCATGGGCCTTCAGCCCGGCATCGCAGACGACGCGGCCGGGTGCAGCGCGGCTCATCACCGATGTCAGAACAAAGAGCGCATGCTCGAAGCCGCCAAGCGGACCACCCCCTTGCCCGATGATCCGCGCGTAATCCGCGTCCATGAAGATATAAGAGCCGCATTGCAGCTCTGTATAGAGACCGGAGGTCCCCTCGAGGTCGAAGCTCCCGGTGCCTGCCCCGCCGACAATGCGGCAAATCAAGCCGACGTCGGCCAACATGGAGACGGTCCGGGCAGCCTTCTCCGTCGAGGCCGCAATGGCCGCACGTCGCTCGGCGGGATCCGCTATGTGCTGCGCCTTCCCGTGATAGGCCTGGATGCCGGCAAAAACGAGATGCGGTGCAGCATCGACCGCTTGCGCCAGCGCCACGGCCGATGCGCCCGGCTCCACGCCGCATCGCCCGGCGCCGCAGTCGATTTCGACGAGCACGTCGAGTGAGACGCCATGGCGCGCCATGATCCGCGAGAGATCGGCGACATTGTCCGCATCATCGACGCAGACGGCCATCCGCGCCCTCCCGGCAAGACGCGCCAGGCGCTCGATCTTCTTTTCTCCGATGACTTCATTGGAGACGAGAATGTCCGCGACGCCGCCTCGCACCAGCACTTCTGCTTCCGCCACCTTCTGGCAGCAAACGCCGCATGCGCCGCCTGCCTCCATTTGATAGAGCGCGATCGCTGCCGATTTGTGGGTTTTCGCGTGGGCTCGGAGCCGCACGCCCATCTGCTCACTCGCCACGCGCATCCGGGCGACGTTCCGCTCGAACGCGTCGAGATCGATCACAAGCGCCGGCGTCTCGATCTGGTCGAACCGATCGCCGACGGTGCAGGGCATGTCATAGCCGACCTCGCCTCCGGGTTCGCCAACCGTTTCGATCTCGAGCATCGCGTCGCTCCTCCAGAAAAGCAATTTACAGATTAGTTAGTTTACATTACTAACTCGCATAGGCCCTGTCCAGTATCGGGACCGACGGCTTCCAGGCAGGCCCTGGTGCGCCTCCGGATCCGATGGTCGATGCCCGCAACACCGGCCCGGCCGCCAGTCCGCAGCCTATCAAGGAGATCGTTTTGGAGCGTTTGCCCTTTCGCGACGCAGTCGCGCAACAACCTCAAGCCCTGCGAGAAGCACTCGTCAGTCTTCGCAGAACTCTGCAAACGTCCGATCTTGCAGCGCTTCGCGCGGGCACGATCGCCATCGTCGGCATCGGCGCCAGCTTCTACGCCGGCCTTGTTGCCGCGGCTCAGTTCCGCCGCCAAGGCCTGCGCGCCTTCGCCTTCGCCGGTGGCGAGCTCTATGACGCTGCCGACAATGCAGCCGACGCCTATATCGCCGTCTCCGCTTCCGGACGAAGCGTCGAGCCTGCCAAAGCCGCCGGCCTTCGCGACAAGGCCGTGACCATCGGCATCGCCAAGACGGCCGAAAGCCCGCTGGCCGCGGCTGTCGGCACGATGATCGGCACCGGCAGCGGCATCGACAGCGGCCCGAACACGACGAGCTATCTCGGCTCCCTGCTGGCGCTTGGCCTGATCGCAGATCGAGAAGGTCAGCCATCCAACACGAACTGGGACGCACTTGCCGACGATTTCGAGACGCTCGGCACGACGATCGCCGATTCGGTCAGGAAGGCGAGCGCGCTTCTTGCCGGCAAGCGGTCGATCGACTGTGTGGGCGCCAACGCCCAGCTCGGCACAGCCGGCTACGCGGCGTTGTTGCTGCGCGAGGCCGTGCGCGTTCCGGCACAGAACTGGGACACGCTCAACTACCTTCATGGCCCGATGGAGCCGAACGATGCCAACACGGGCGTCATCCTTTTCGGCGACGGCCGGGAGCGGCAACTGGCGGAGGACCTCTCAGGCTTCGGTATACCGACTGTGTTGGTGACAAGCGCTTCGGTCGACGATCGCGAAAACCTCGTCGTGATCCGCATTCCGGCCACGAAAAACGGGATCCTGGCCGCCATCTATGCAGCCCTTCCCACGCAGATCATGATGCAGGATCTCGCCGAGGGCGTCGGCCTGCCGAAATGCGAGTTCCGCTACCGCCAGACGGACACCAAGCTGCCGTTGGCCGATCACGCCTGAGCCCGCCTGTGGCCTGCGACGGCGCCCCGTCGCAGGCCTGACCATCCGTCGATGGCTGCTCACCGCCGAGGCGCGCTCTGCGTGACAAGCTGTGCCAATCAGCACTAGAATGGCAGCGTCTGCCTCTTCCCACAGCGAGCCTTCTTGACCCGACCCGTCGATTTCCCCTTGCCCCTGACCGAGAGCGCCCGGGCGGTCTTTCACCGTATCGTCGAGGTGGGCCAGGCCACCCGCCCGATGCTGTCGAGCGCACTGGAATTCTCCAAACCGACCATGTCGGCCGCCATCCTGGAACTCAGCAATCTTGGCCTCGTCCATCCGACCGGCACGACCCAGGGCGCGACTGGGCGCACCGCGACACTCTACGGCCTTGGCCATGAGGTCGGTTATGTGATCGGCGTCGATGCGGGCGTCACTCAGGTGCGCGCGATCGCACAGACATTGGACGGAACCATCCTCGCCGAGGTGGACCAGCCTTTGCCGCCAGCTGGTCGGATGACCCGCGACACTGGCAAGGCCGTGCAGACTGCACTGCAGGAACTTCGCCAGCTGGAGAGCAATCCCCGCCGCCCATTGCGAGCGATCTCACTCGCGGTCCCGGTCATCGTTTCGGAAAATCACCCGGAACTTGCCTCCGGGCTGGACGAGATCAAGGCCTCGATCGGCGACAGTGCCGGCGCCGAGATCGTGCTCGAGAACAACGTGAATTGTGCTGCGATCGCCGAGATGGATCTGGGTGCGGCCAGGGGCCGCTCCTCCTTCGCTTTCCTGCAGGTCGGCGTCAACATCGGCCTTGGCCTGATCCATGAGGGTCGCCTTTTGCGCGGCGCGAACGGCGCAGCGGGGGAAGTGACCCGCCTCCCCTTCCCCTTTGCCCCGAAGTCCAGGCCTCGCCGGCGCGGGCTCGAGGATCACATCAGCTCGCTCTCGCTCATGGAGCGAGTCCGAGCCGACTGGACGGAGACAACGCCGGCGCCGAACGATGCCCGAGACCTGTTCCGTCTCGCGGACGAGGGCGCGCCTTCTGCACTCCGTCATGTCGAGCGCCATGCCCGGGATATCGGGCTCGTCGCCGCGTCCGTCGTCGCGATCTGCGATCCTGGACTGATCGTCCTTGGCGGCGGGGTCGGGCAAAACGGTATTCTCGTGCCGATCATCGAGGACCTGATCGCAGAGCTCGCCTGGCCGACCGAGGTGATTACCACGGAATTGCCGGTGCGAGGCACAGTGCTCGGCGCCTCGCAGCTTGCCATGCGGCGCGCCGTCAAAATGCTGACCGGCGACGAGCATCGCAGGCGCGTTGGTTAGGGCATCGCGGCCATCCGGGACGTATCGGAGGCGGTTTGCTCCGTGAGTGTTTGGGCGAGATAGCAAGCGCCCTGGACCGGGCTGCCGGTGAAGAGATGAGCCTTGAGATGAGGGGCCGCGATGCCGAGTCCTTCAACGAAGGCCTGCCATAGACGCGGTTGGGCAGCGATCACGCTGCCGCCGGCCACCACATGTGCGGCGCCAGCCTCGCGCGCATCGAGGATCGCCGGCAGTTCGGCAAGCAGCCGCCCGCCGCGCAGGATCACGTTCCCTGCCAGTAGCGAGCCGCGTTCGGCGGCATCGAACACAACAATCGCATGCCGGCCAAGTTCAGCCGCCGAACGGTACGCGTTGAGAACGCTGCCAAGCCGTGGCACCGAGACGACCTCGAGCGCGGCGAGAATCGCGGCGGTCAGTGGCTCGTCCAGCGCCCCGCCGCGGTCGAGATGCTGCGCGACCGCGCGCACCGCGTCGCGCACGAGGCTCGCTGCGCTGCCTTCGTCGCTGATGATCCAGCCCCATCCGCCGGCGACGATCATCCGCTCCGGCGCCGGACGGCAGACGGCAATCGAGCCGGTGCCTGCGACGACGCCGATCTGGCCGCGAAGGCCGAGCGCGAGCGGCATCAGTTCGGCATCATTGACCACCGCAACGGGCGTGGCGACACGCGCTGCAAGCGCGTTCTGGAGCGCCATGCATTCGAGCGCGTCGTCGCAGCCATGCGCGCCGATACCGATCGCCGCGACCGCTGCTCCACCGGCGAGCCGCGCGACGAGGGCGAGCAGCGCCGCCGCATCGGCATCCCAGTCGCGTGTCCGCCATTCCGCGCTCGGAACGATCAAATCGCGAGGGCTCGTCCCGTCCTTTGTCTCTGCTCTGAGATGCGTCTTGGTGCCGCCGATGTCGATGCCGATCCTCAGGCCGGCCGAGGGGCTCGGGGACGAGACGCTCATTGGTTCGACCTCCCGCCGCGCAACCGCAGGCCGTCATCGGCAAAGAGCAGCGCTGCGGCGAGATCCGCCTCGACGCGCAGCGTTGCCTGGGCTTCCGCCGCCCGCCGCGCGGAGCGCACGATGATGCGCGTTCCGTCGGTCAACTGCATATGGACGAAGCTTTCCGAGCCGAGTTCCTCGACCAGCGTCACGCGCCCCTCGAGCACGAGCCCGGATCCGGACTCCCCCTTGGCGAGGATGCGCAGATGTTCCGGCCGCAGGCCGATCGTCACGGTGGACGATGGTGCCGCGAGCCCCGCAATCGGCAGGAAAGCCTCCGCGACACCGGCGACGCGCCCGAGATGCACGCCAGCCGGAGTGACCGAGCTTGTTTCGGCCGGGATGAAATTCATTTTCGGCGACCCGACGAAACCGGCCACGAAAAGATTGTCGGGGTCGTCATAAAGGGTCAGCGGCGCGCCCGCCTGCTGGATGCGGCCGCCATTCATCACCACCATCTTGTCGGCGAGCGTCATCGCCTCGACCTGGTCATGGGTGACATAGATCATCGTCGTGCCAAGCCGGCGGTGGAGATCGGTGAGTTCCGCGCGCATCTGGACGCGAAGCTCCGCATCGAGATTGGAGAGCGGTTCGTCGAAGAGAAACAGTCTCGGCTCGCGCACGATCGCCCGGCCAATCGCCACGCGCTGCTTCTGGCCGCCGGAAAGCTGCGACGGACGACGATCCACAAGACTGCCAAGCCGCAATATATCGGCGACCTTGCGCACGCTCTCGGCGATCACCGGCTTCGGCGTGCGTGCCATGCGCAGACCGAAGGAGACGTTTTCAGCGGTCGTCATGTGCGGGTAGAGGGCATAGGACTGGAAGACCATCGAGACGCCGCGTGCGGCCGGCTCGATGTCGTTGACGACCTCTCCGTCGATGGCAATCGTGCCGCCTGAAATGGTCTCGAGCCCGGATACCATGCGCAGGAGGGTGGACTTTCCACAGCCCGAAGGCCCGACGAACACGACGAATTCGCCGCGCTCGATGGTGAGATCGACATTGTCGAGGACCCGGACAGAGCCATAAGTTTTGCCGACGGAACGAATTTCTATGAATGACATGGGAAGCCCCGATTAGCCTTTGGTTCCGGACATGGCGACGCCTTCGACGATCTTGCGCTGGAAGATCAGGAAGAAGATGAGCGGCGGCAGGGCGGCAAGGAGGTTGGCGGTCATCACCGTATCCACGGTGTTGTGGGACAGTGGCGAGTTGTACAGCCCGACGACCTGACCGACCGTGTACATGTCCGTCTGGGTGCTGATGATCAGCGGCCACATGTAATTGCCCCAGGTCTGGATGAAGGTGAGGATAGCGAGCGTGACGAGCGCATTTCGGCAGAGCGGCAGAGCCACGTGCCAGTAGATCTGCAGGTGGCTCGCGCCATCAAGCCTGGCTGCTTCGATCATGTCCTTCGGAATGGCGCGCATGAACTGGACGAGCATGAAGAGACCGAAGGCTGAGGCAAGGCCGGGCACGACAAGGCCCTGCATCGTATTGAGCCAGCCGAGGCGCGAGGTGAGGAGATAAGTCGGGATGATCGTCACTGCCGTCGGCACCATGAGCGCCAGCAGCACGACGGCGAAGAACAGCCGTCGGCCAGGAAAGTCGAAAAGCGCGAATTCGAAGGCGGCGAGCGAGGCGACGGCGAGCACGCCGAGGATCGTCAGCAACGCATAGGCAACCGACACGCCGTAGGCGCGGAGATATCCGGTCTCGGCGAGGATGGCCTGAATCTTGGAGAGGCCGGCCGAGAGCGAGGTCGGCCAGAGCCGCGGATTGAGCGAGACCGGTTCTCCCGGATGGGCGAAGACGACGTTGAGCATCCACCAGATGGGGAAGATGGCGATCAGCGCGATCAAGAGCGCCAACGCAAACCGGAACACCGTCCAGGCGAGGCCCTTGTTGTTGCGGCGTGGGACGGCGATCATGTGCGCTCTCTCCAGGACCGAACGGCAAACATCAGGGCGGTCACGGCGACGATGGCGACGGTGAGGAGGAAGCCGTAGGCGGCGGCCTCGCCGAATTTCACGCCGCCAAAGGCGCGGCCCATCATGTCCATCACCGGGAACAGCAGCGCGTTGCGCCGTCCGCCGTAGCTCGCGAAGGACGAGCCGGTCAGCAGCCAGGGCTTGTCGAAAACCTGCATGGCCGAGATGAAGCCGTAGGTGAAGACGAAGAACAGCACCGGCCCAAGCATGGGAAGGGTGACGAACACGGTCTGCTGCCACTTCGAGGCGCCGTCGAGCCGCGCTGCCTCGTAGAGCTCGGTCGGGATGTTCTTCAGCCCAGCGAGGATGATCACCATGTTGAAGCCAGCCGAAACCCAGATGTCGACGGCGATCAGGGCATAAAGCATCGTGCCCGTATCATTGAGGAAATTGACCGACCCGACGCCGAACATGCCGAGGATCGTGTTGAGCAGGCCAAAATTGGGCGCATAGATCCAGCGCCAAATCGTGGCCGAAAGGAAGGCGGGGAGCACGACCGGCATGAAGAAGGCATTGCGAAAGACGTTCGACCAGCGTGGCGTGAAGCTGTCGACGAGCAGCGCCAGCCCGAGCGCAGCGAGGATGCCGAGCGGTACGGTCAGGGCGATGTAAGTCGCGAGATTGATCATCGCCCGATTGAAATCGCGCGACTGCAGGATCTTCGCGTAATTGCCAAGGCCGACATAGACCGGCGGCTGCACGCCGTTCCAGTCATGGAAGCTGTAGAACAGGCCACTGACGATCGGGTAGAGGAAGAAGGCGGCGAACAGGATCATGAACGGCGCGATCATCAGATAATGCGGGAGGTGGCGTCTGAAGGACATGCGGGCTCCGGAAAAGCTGTGGCCAGCAAAGGCCACAGCGCGGATCGATGGCGAAGGATTTACTCGGCGAGGCAGGCGTTGAGATCCTCGATCATCTGCGCGGCGCCGTCGGCCGGCGAGTCGTCTCCGTCCGCCACGGCCGAGGCATGGTCGATGACGGTCGAGTTGTAGCAGCTCGGAACGGTGCCTTTGAAATAGGGTGCCGCCACGTCGGTCGCGCCATGCGCCGCACGCACCGAGGCTTCGATCAGCGGAAGCTTGGCGACCTCGGGATCCGCCATTGCGGCAGCATTGGCATTATAGCGCGAAAGCAGCTTCGCCCAGCGCGTCATCTGCTCCTTCGCGGTGATGTAGGCGGCGAATTCGAAGGCCAGATCGACATTCTTGCCGGGTGCGACACTGACGATCTCGTAGCTGCGGATACCCCCCGTCTTGCCCTCGGTGTCCCCCGGGATCAAGACGAAGTCGTACTTTAAGCCGCTTGTCTTCGCCGCTTCGGCATAGGTCGGGTTCACCCAGGGGCCAACCGTGTGGAAGGCGAGCTGGTTGGAGATGAAGAGGTCCTTGGTGGCCTGGTCGTTGCGGCTGGTGCCGCTCGTCAAAGGCTTCATGTCGACGAACTTCTGCAGCACCTTGGTCATGATCTCGGGCTTGATCAGCGTCGTCTTGTCCTGCCAGTTGAAACCCCAGCTCGTGTTGTCGCCGGACGTCGCATAGATCTCGGCGATGGAGTTGAAGACCAGCGTCTCGTCCGGAATGGCGAAGAGGCCGGCGGCCTTCACACGCTTCATCTGCTCGAACCATTCAGCATAGGTGGCCGGCGGCTTCGACGTGTCGACGCCGGCCTTCTCGAGCACGGTCAGATTGCGGAAGAGCAGCGAGCCGAAGCCGGTATAAGGGAGGCAATAGAGCTCGGTCTCGCTCGGCATGCAGCTCTTCAACGCCTCGGCGTCGAACTGATTGCGGTAGTTTTCGGGAAGAGCCATGAACTTGTCGTGGATGTTCGCCATCGCCCCCACCTTGACAAGCTGTGCGCCGAAGGCCTGGCCGTTCATGAAGACGTCTGGCAACGTGCCGCTGGCAGCTCCTGCGACTTGGCCGGCGGTCAGATCGTCGTCACCCTTCCCGGTGATGTTGATCTTGACGCCCGGATGTGCGGTCTCGAATTCGGCGATGAACGTCTTTTGCAGGGCAAGAGCATCACCCTGCGCAAAGTCTGAATAGACCCAGTATTCGAGCGTGGTATCGGCTGCTGCTGCGGATGTGCCGGCTAGCGCCAGGGCGGCGACAGCGCCTCTGGCCAATGCGGAAAACATATTCATTTGAGGATCCCCTTTTTTATTGGCGCGACCGAGAACGATCTCCCGTAGAACGTTAGGAAGCTTAACTAATAAAATAGCGAGGTCAAGCGAGTTTTCGGCAGGAGTCCGGGAGTTGCAGGGGCTGCTGGCTGGAAGGTGCTCAATTCGAGGTCTATCAACCCTCTGCCATGATGACCGGTCTCGCGGGTGCGCTGGAGAGAAGGTGTGGCGATCTATGAAGACAGCCGTGGCACGCGCCTGGAGAAAGTCGAGTGCGGCTGGCGGGTCCATACGGCTCGGGGCAGCGTGACCGCGGCCAAGGGTCGTGCCCGAGACGCTGCGGGCGAAAATCCTGGCGGGAGATTCAGCCGTTTCCGACAGGCGGAACGATCTGCGCTACTTCCACTACGACATCGACCACCAGCTGGTCAGCGGCGGCACCCATACCGCCTGGATGGGCGAGGCCGCGCGCGGGCGGGCGAAGGTGGCACGCATGCTGGACAAGGCGTTTGCCGCCTTCGACGGCCCGCCGGAAATGGCGGAGTACTGGCACGGCACCTTCGCCTTCGTGCCAGACCGGCGACCCCGGCTCTACCGCCTTGCCCCTCGCCTCGTCTTCGGCGGCATCTATTCCGGACGTGGCGTGGCGCTCGCCCTTTCGCTCGGGCAGGAGATCGGCCGTTGGGCGGCGGGCCGGCGCCTCAATACCGACATGCCGCTGCCGGTTACCGCCATGAAGCCCAGCCCGTTCCATCCCGTTGCCGTTGCCTTCGCCAACAGAACGGAGACCGGAAGCACCGGGAGCCTTCGACCGGACTTCGATCCGAAGTTCCTTTCCCTGATGCTGAAGACGAATTCCTGCAGATGGGGACCCTTCTGGAGCTGCTGCGTGGAGGGCTGGTTCCGGCGTTCCGCTTCGAGGTCGGCGCGCCACAGTCGGGTGAGGAGAGCCCGGTGACGGGATGGAGCATGGATTCTTCGTTCGAGATATCCGACAGCTCTCAAGGCTGATGGTCACTGTCCGTTTCAAGGTTGGTTGCCGGAGCGTCCGGCCCGGGTGAATGACGAGGGCCGAGCCTCAGACGGGCATCGGGCGCGCTCCAGCGCTTGCACTCCTACTGTCCCGGAATACGGAACGGTCCAGGCGGGGTCAGTCGGTCCCGCTTCTCCTGCGGACCGCTATGCTGAAGCTCCTGCGGCTGACCTTTTTCCGCCTGGCCCGTGTCGAGAACGCCCGAAATCCCGCGTGCTGCGGCGCGATGCTGATTTCTCCGGTGCTCTTTGGAACACCTGCTCCGCGGCTCTCGGGGCAGGCCAGCCTGTAGTCGGCAGTGTAACGAGCACCGTGTCTGATTCAGGTGCCGAGAAAATCTGCCATTTCGGCATTGAAAAAGGTTTTGGTCCGTGGGCCTGCAAGGATCGGGTCGATGCGGCGTACGCATTCCCGATAGTGAGGGGTTTTACGGTGTTCGTCGACGGCCTCCGGCGAGGTGAACACTTCGTAGATCGTGAAGCTGTTTTCGTCTTCGGGATTGCGGAGCACGTCGAAGCGCACATTGCCCCGCTCCTGCCGGGTACCCTCGTAGTTGATGCGGAACGCCTCGAGGAACTCCGCGGCATGGCCCGGCTTGACGTTGATGCTGACCATCTGGATGAGCATGTCTTATTCCTTGTTAAATGTTGAAGTCCTGGGTGAAAGGGTCAAAGGCCCGGCGCTTTCCACATGGGGGTCGTGACGCACTCGTCGACGAGCTGACGCTGCAGCGCGTAGGCCCGTGCCCAGCGCTCACCTGCATCGTCGTAGATGGCCTTGTGCGTGAAATCCGGCTGGAACTGCCTGTCCCACCGCACCCAGCCATCCGCCACTTCTACGAAACTTCGACGCAGGCCAATGCCGATGGCCGCGGCTGCCGCGCAGCCGAGCGCGGTCGCTTCCTTTACGACGGGTGTAACGACGGGAAGGCCGGTGGCGCTCGACAGAATCTGCGACCAACGGGCAGATTTCGATGCGCCGGCGGCAAAGACGATCTTGTCGGGTGTCCTGCCCGACAGCTTGAAAATCGCATCGAGATTGCGCGCCGCGACGATCGCGGCATTCTCCTGCAATGCGCGGAAGATCGCGGCCTTGCCGGATTTTTCCGGATCGATGGAGAGATTCAGCAGCGAGGGGGCTGCGTGATACCAGTTGCCGTAGTGCATGACGTCGGAAAAGACCGGGATGATACCGTACGCTCCAACCGGCACCTTCGCAGCTTTCTCCTCCAACAGGCGGTAGGCATCGCCGCCAGGGCCGGCGGCCGCCACTTCCTCGGCGCCGAAACTGTCGCGGAACCAGCGCATGACGACGCCGACGAAGAAGCTGATGGCTTCGGCCTGATTGAGTCCGGTCACGACGTGCGGATTGATGCGCAGGTCCATTGACGGGTCCGAGACTTCGATGCCGACATTCACCACCTGCTGCCAGAAGGTGCCGCCGAGCACGGCGCAGTCACCCTCATTGACGACGCCGATGGCCGCGGCCCCGCTCTGGCAGTCTCCGCCGCCCATGACGACGGGCGTGCCGGGCGCAAGGTTGGTCTCGTCAGCCGCCGTTTTTGTGACGCGGCCGATGATCGTGCCGGGCTCGACACTTTCGGGGAAGATATCGTCCCGCATGCCCGCCTTGGCCACGGCTTCCGGCAGCCAATTGCGTTTCGCAAGGCTGTAGAGGCCAGTCGTTCCCGCGTTGGACGGATCGCTGGCGATGACGCCGGACAGGCGCGCCAGCACCCAGTCGGACAGCATGCTGATCCGGTCGATACGTGCATAGACGTCGGGCAGGTTGCGCTTCAGCCAGAGCAGACGTGGCAGTGCGCCGAGCGCGAAAGTCTGACCGCTTTGCGAGTAAAGCTCGCGTTCGAGCCCCGGAAAGTCGCGCTTGAGATCGCGCACTTCGCTGACGGCGCGGCTGTCGACATTGGCGCAGGCCCAGATTTCCCGTCCGCCGCGATCGTAGGCGACGATAGCCTCGCGCATGCTGGTGGCGCTGACGGCGCGGATGTCGGCGGCCGCAATGCCGGCCTCGGCGATCGCCTGCCGGATAGCCCGCGAAAGGAGCGACCAGTTGCCTTCTACATCAAAATCCATCGAGCCGGGAAAGCGCGGATCGGTCTTATGCCACCATTCTTGCTGGGCGCTGGCGACCTGATTGCCATTTTCGTCGAAGATCACTGCCCTGCCGCTGCCGGTGCCGGCATCGACGGCCAGCAGATATGTCGTCGTCATGCGCTCAGTCCTTGATTTGGAGGAGGCCGGCGGCCGTCGTCTCGTCCGTGATCAGGATGCCGACGAGCTTTCCGCGCAGCGCTGCGTGGATGGCGTGGACCTTTTGAATGCCGCCGGCCGCCGCAACGACCTTTTCGGCGCGAGAGAGCCCCGCGAGCTTCACGCCGATCACCCGGTCATGGAGGGGCAGGTCGAGCGCCTCGCCGCGCTCGTTGTAGAACTGGCAGAGGATATCTCCGACAGCGCCCTTGCGGCGCAGCGGCTCCACCTCGTCGGGGGTGACATAGCCGGCCCGCACCACCGTCGAGGCGACGGAAAGTTCGCCGATGCCGACGAGCTGGTAGGTGGCGTTGATCGCCATGTCGAGAAGGTTCGCGACGGCCGGTTCGGAAGAAAGATTGCGCGCCACGTTCGGGTCGCGCACGACGAGCGGCGCCGGAACCAGATGCACACTGCTGCCCCAATTGGCCGTGCGCATGCCGTCGACATAGGTGCCAACGCCGCCGGTGAGGCTGACAAGGCCGATATTGCGCTCGTTGGCGAGATGGCCGAGCCGTTGGATGGCGTTGGAGACGGTAGCCCCCCAGCCGACTGCGAGGAGGTCATCGGTCTGGAGACGTTGCATGAGGAACTGTGCAGCGGCCTGACCTAGCCGTTCGCTCGGTTCCTGATCGGGAAGCTGCGGCACGACATAGGCCTCAAGCAGGCCGTAGCGTTCTTTGATCTGCCGTTCGAGGGTAAGGCAGCCTTGATAACGCGAGTTGATGCGCACCTGGATGATACCGGAACGGCGGCCGCTTTCGAGCATGCGCGACACCTTGATGCGCGACATGTTCAGCTTTTCGCCGATCTCGCTCTGCGTCAGGCCGTCATTGTAATAGTACCAGGCGATGCGGGTGAGGATTTCCTCGTCCGTATCGGCATAGCTCCATTCCCCGTTATCCGTCGCCATCAACCGCCCCCTTCGGTCATATCTGATCATCTGGATAGCAAAAAAACTTTTGATACGTCAACGCATCACGACGGTAAAAGATTCTCTGCGCTATCAATCCATTGATTCTGGTCATGAAAGGAGTTTTTGCAGTGCAAAAGAGGGCTTGTGCAGGCATCTCTGGCGCTGCGAACATATTGACGATCGTCGGCCACTATGATCACTTGCTGTTCGTGAATACATATGAACAGGTGCAGAATGATGGATCAAGCGGCGACCGGGAGGGTCGCGCAGCTGACGGATATCTGGAAGTCCTATGGCGCCGTCCCGGTGCTGAAGGGCGTTTCGCTCGCTTTGCAGGCGGGGGAGGTGCATGCGCTTCTCGGCGGCAACGGTGCGGGCAAGTCGAGCCTCATGAAGATCATGTCGGGCGTCATCCCGGCTAATTCCGGCGCGATCGAAATCAACGGCCAGACCCTCACACACGCCTCACCCGCTCATGCGCAGGGTCTCGGCCTTTATCTCGTGCCGCAGGAAGCGCATATCCTGCCCAACCAGAGTGTTCTGGAGAACATCTGCCTTGGCCTTACCGCCTCGCCACGGGCACTGCGCCCGCGCGTCGCGCAGCTTGTGGCCGAGCTTGCGGTATCGCTCGATCTCGATGCGCAGGCTGCAGCACTGGAGATCGCCGAGCGGCAGATCGTCGAAATCTTGCGCGGCCTCGTGCGTGATGCGCGCGTTCTCATCCTCGACGAGCCCACATCGGCGCTAACGCCTTTCGAGACGAATGCGCTGTTCGAGCGGGTGCGAAAGTTGCAGGCCCAGGGCGTCGGCATCTTCTTCATTTCGCACAAGCTGCGGGAAATCCGCGAGATCTGCCGCACGATCAGCGTTCTGCGCGATGGCGTCATCGTGCTGTCCGGCCCGCTCGAAAGCTATAGCGATAGCGAAATCGTCGACGCCATGAGCCGGGTGCAGATCACCGAGGTGTCCGGCAAGGACCGTAGCGCCCGCAGGGTTTCCCAGATCGGCAAACCGCGCCTCAGCGTGCGCGCCCTGAGCGGCGAAGGCTTCCGCAACATCAGTCTCGATGTCCGGGCTGGCGAAATTCTCGGCCTTGCCGGCGTTGTCGGTGCGGGCCGCACGGAGTTCGCCGAAACGCTCTTCGGTCTGCGTCCCCAGTCAGCAGGAAACGTCGTCCTGGACGGCGCGGAACTGAAGACACGCTCGCCGCGTGCCTGCATCGACCGCGGCCTTGTCTATCTGCCGGAGGACAGGCAGCAGCACGGGCTCTTTCTCGAGGCGCCGCTCTTCTGGAACGTCTCGTCCTATCTTCTCCACCGCCTGCCCTTCTTCCTGCGCCCGGGTGCCGAGCGGAAGGTCTTTGAAACATTCCGGTCCTCGATGGGCATCAAGTGCACCGGGCCCGGCCAGGAAGCACGCGGCCTTTCGGGCGGCAACCAGCAGAAGGTCTTGCTGGCGAAGTGCCTGTCTGCTCAGCCGAAGGTGCTGATCCTCGACGAGCCGACCCGTGGCGTCGATGTGGCGGCGCGCAACGATATCTACGATCTCATCCGCAAGCTCGCCGCCGATGGCGTCGCCATCATCCTCATCTCATCGGATTTCGACGAGATCGAGCAGCTTGCCGACCGCGTTGCGGTCATGGCTTTCGGCCAGTCCGGCGGGGAGCTCACGGACAATATCTCGGTCGATGCCATCGCCCGGCTCGCCTTCGGCGCTTCGGAGGCCCGTCATGCTTGATCTTTTTGCGCGCAACCGCGTCGCAACGCTTATCGTCGTCCTCGCCGTTGCCAATGCTGCCATCGGCGCGGCCGCGCCCGGCTATCTCTCCGGTTCCACGGCCTCCGTGGTCATCTCCAACGGCCTCGTCCTGATGCTGATCTCGCTCGGCACGATGATCGTCATCCTGACGCGCAACATCGATGTGTCCAGCGGCTCGGTGCTGGGGCTCAGCGCCGCCGTACTGGGCCTCACGCTCAATGCCGGCATTGGCCTGCCGCTGGCCATCGCCTTCTGCCTGATGACCGGAGCCGCTGCGGGCGCTTTCAACGGATTGATGGTCGCCTATATCGGCATTCCATCCATCGTTGCCACGCTCGGCACGCTCGGCCTCTATCGCGGCATCATGCTGGTACTGACGGGAGGCCGCTGGATCGAGGACCTGCCGCAGGGCCTGAAGGCGCTCGCCGGCAATCTCGGCTTCGGCTTCTCGGCGCTGACCGTCGTGGTGCTTGCTCTCATCGTGCTCGCTTGGGTCTTCCTGCGCAAGACGCGCTTCGGTCGCTACTTCTATGCGGTCGGCGACAACCGTGCTGCCGCGCACCATCTGGGCGTGCCGGTCCGGCGCGTTCAGTTCACCGCTTTCGTCGCGACGGGTCTTTGCGCCGCACTTGCCGGCCTCGTCTTCGCCGCGCAGATCGGTTTCATCCCCAATCAGGCCGGCAACGGTGTCGAGCTCAAGGCGATCGCGGTCAACGTGCTTGGGGGCGTCAGCCTGCTCGGCGGCACCGGCTCGGTGGCGGGCGTGTTTTCCGCCGTTATCTTCATCACATCGATCGACAGCGCGCTCGTGTTTCTGAAAATCCCCGCCTACTGGAACGATTTCATCGCCGGCGCCATCCTGCTTTCAGTGCTTTTGCTCGACGGCCGCATCCGCCAGCTCATCGACCGGCGTATCCGTGCCCGCCGTTACGCCGTGCATGAGCGTGGCCCCGCTTCATCCGACGAAACGATAAAAGCGCAGTCCCTGGAGGCGGGCCGATGAACAGGTTGATCTTCCGCTGGGAGACCGCGCTGCTTGCGATGCTGGTCGCCGAACTTGCAATCTTCGGCATCATCAATCCGCGCTTCCTCCATGCCTCGAACCTGATCTACGGCACATCCGACTTCGTGCAGATCGGCATCGTCGCCCTGCCGCTTACACTGGTCATCATCGCCGGCGGCATTGATGTATCCTTCGCCTCGGTCATCGGCCTTGCGGCCATCGTGTTTGGCGTCGCCACCTTCTACGGTGCGCCGCTGCCGCTCTCGATCGCGCTGGCGCTGGTCTCGGGTGCACTGTGTGGGCTGCTCAATGCGACCGTCATCCACCTGTCGAAGATCCAGCCCCTGGTCGTGACACTCGGCAGTCTCTATCTCTTCCAGGGCACCGCGACGGTCGCCTCCGGCCTCGTCGGCGCGGGCGGTTATGAAGGCATCGGCAACTTCCCCGACACATTCAATGCCTTCGGTTATGCCCAGGTTCTGGGCCTGCCGGCGCCGCTCGCGCTGTTTCTCGTGCTTGCGCTGCTGCTGGTCGTCCTCCTTCATGTCACGCGCTTCGGCCGCGCCGTCTTCCTGTCCGGCCAGTCGGAAAGTGCCGCGCGCTTCGCAGGAATCCCGGTCGGGCGCGTGCAGACCATCACCTATGTGATCACCGGCATTTCGGCCGCCATCGCAGGCCTCGTCATGTCGGCCTATTTCGGCTCCGCCCGCGTCGACCTCGGTTCGGCGACGCTTCTGCCGGCCGTCACGGCCGCCGTGCTTGGCGGTGCCTCCATCTACGGTGGACAGGGTTCCATCCTCGGTACGCTGATCGCCACCTTCGTCATCGGCTATCTGCAGCAGGGCCTGCAGGCCACCGGTGTGCCCAGCCAAATTTCCAGCGCGCTTTCGGGAGGGTTGCTGGTTGTCGCGGTCGCATTGCGCCACGGAAGCGCAGTGCTGGCCGATTTCATCGCCGTCGCCCGGCAACAGAGAAAATAACGGGCGGCAGTCACTTCAGGAGGAGAATGAGAATGATCAAGTCCATGTTGAAATCCGGCGCTTTTGCCGCCGCCCTTATCTCGGGCACCATGCTCGCCTCGGGTACGGCCCGCGCCGAGAACCAGATTGCCTTCATCCCCAAGCTGGTGGGTGTCGGCTTCTTCACCTCCGGGGGCGCCGGTGCGACAAAGGCGGGCGAGGACCTCGGCGTCAAGGTCACCTATGACGGCCCAACCGAGCCGAGCGTCTCCGGCCAGGTGCAGTTCATCAACAATTTCGTCAACCAAGGCTACAATGCGCTGATTGTTTCCTCCGTCTCTCCGGATGGGCTGTGCCCGGCGCTGAAGCGAGCCATGGATCGCGGCGTGCTGGTCATGACCTGGGACAGCGACGTCAACCCGGACTGCCGCAGCTACTACATCAACCAGGGCACACCCGAGCAGCTCGGCGGCCTGCTGGTCGACATGGCGGCTGAGGGCGTGAAGAAGGAGAAGGCCAAGGTGGCGTTCTTCTATTCCAGCCCCACCGTGACCGACCAGAACGCCTGGGCCGAGGCCGCCAAGGCGAAGATCGCCAAGGAGCATCCGGGCTGGGAAATCGTTACCACCCAGTATGGCTATAACGATGCGCAGAAGTCGCTACAGACCGCGGAAAGCATCCTGCAGACCTATCCGGACCTCGACGCCATCATTGCTCCCGACGCCAACGCCCTGCCGGCAGCGGCACAGGCAGCCGAGAACCTGAAGCGCGCCGAGGGCGTTACCATCGTCGGCTTCTCCACGCCAAACGTCATGCGCCCCTATATCGAGCGCGGCACCATCCAGCGCTTCGGCCTTTGGGACGTGACGCAGCAGGGCAGGATTTCGGTGTATGTCGCTGAGCACGTCCTGAAGAATGGCCCGATGAAGGTCGGCGACAAGCTGGAAATTCCCGGCGTCGGCACCGTCGAAGTCTCTGCCAACAAGGTGCAGGGCTATGATTACGAAGCCGACGGCAACGGCATCATCCTGTTGCCCGAGCGCACCGTGTTCACCAAGGACAACATTTCAAAGTTCGACTTCTGATCACGCATAAACGGCGGGCGGCCCAGGCTGCCCGCCGCATCCATCGAAACCCACAGGACGATACGCATGCAAAGCCGCTGGAACGACGAGAACGCAGCCCGATATGCGGAAGCCGCCCTGGCGGCCGGGCAGAGCGAGGCGCTCGGTCTTCGCATCTACACCTCCCACCTCATCGGTGGCGACCCCGATCTCGTTCTGCACGGCGGCGGCAACACCTCCGTCAAGGTCACCTCCGGTAACGGCCAAGCGCTGATGCACATCAAGGGCAGCGGCTGGGATCTCGACACCATAGAGGCGCCGGGTCTGCCGGCTGTGCATCTCGAACCGCTGCTTGAAACACGCAACGGTCCGAAACTCTCCGATCCCGAGATGGTGGCGCTGCTGCGCGCAGCCCTCACCGATGCGGAGGCACCCAATCCATCCGTCGAGGCCTTGCTGCACGCCTTCCTGCCCGCTGCCTTCGTCGATCATACCCACGCAACGGCAATCCTGGCACTGGCGGACCAAACGGATATGCGCGACACGGTTCGGCACATCTATGGCGGGCGGCTTGCCTACGTGCCCTATGTGATGCCGGGCTTCGACCTATCCATCATCGCCGATCGCATCTACCACGAGCATCCGGACTGCGAGGGTCTTTGGCTCGAGAACCACGGCCTCTTTACCTTCGCCGACAATGCCCGCGCCTCCTACGAACGGATGATCGAATTCGTGACCATGGCCGAGCAGGAGCTTGCGCGGAAGGGCGTGACGCTTACCGGCCCGCAGCCGAGCGACGGCGCGGAGGACATGGCGCTGAGGGCACGGCTGGAGACGGCGCTTGTCCGTGACGGTTCGCCGTTCGCCAACGGTGTCGTCCTGGACTATCGCTCCACTGCCGCTATCCGCGACCATGCGGGCAAGGCTGATGTCGAGGAGATCGGCCTTCGCGGCACGGTAACGCCCGATCACGTTATCCGCATCAAACCCTGGCCGATGATCATCGACGCCGATTTCGATGCCGCCGCGATCAATGCTGCGCTTGCCGCCTATGCCGAGCGCTACAGGGCTTATTTCGCGCGCAATGCCACGCGCACCAGCGAGCCGAAGCAGATGCTCGATGTCTACCCGCGCGTCGTCCTCGTCAGGAATAAGGGGGTTTATGCGCTGGGTGCGAGCGCCAAGGCCGCCATGATCGCCGGCGATCTCTGCGAGCAGGCGACACGCGCCATCAACGCTGCCGAAGCCTATGGCCGCTTCACCCCCATCTGCGAGGCAGACCTGTTCGACATGGAGTACTGGTCTTTGGAGCAAGCAAAACTACAGGTCGCAAACACGTAGCGCCGACGCGTACCGTATTTCATGTGAGGCCTGGTGGTTCGAAAGGTGGGAGCTTTCTCGGAGTGTGGCCGCTATAAGGGCCGACTGCAAACATCGATACCAGGTGTGAGCACACTCCCGGTGTTGCTCGCTGTGGCTGCCGACGCTGAAGGCAAGACGGGACCTCGTTGACCGTTCTTGAGCATAGACCCTATCGCCTACCCCCAGAAAGTCGTTCGACGATCAGCGTCATCGGCGTGGCATTCCTAAGCGTGCCGGATGTGCCTAGACCAGCCGCCCATGATGCCGGAGGACGAGGCCGACGGCGCCCATGCAGTTGTCGTTGTCGAGGAAGCGGCCGGTCGTGAAGGTAGGATCGGCGCCGTCTCCATCGCCGGGCTTGACGAGCGTGTGGCGGAAATAGGCGGCCTGGATCGGCGCGAGAAGCATATCGCCCGCCGCCGCCATTCCGCCACTGATGACAAAAAGACCGGGGTTGAGGATCGTGCCGATCGTCGCGAGCCCGCGTCCGACGGCGTCGCCCGCATCCTCCAGAAGCCGTCGGAACCCGACATCTCCTCCCTGAGCCATCTTGACGAACTCCGCCATGCCGATGCTGCGCGCGAGGCGTCGCTCCGCCACGCTGAGAATGGCCGTGCCGCTGCAGGACAGCTCCATGCAGCCGCGGTTGCCGCAGGTGCAAAGGTCGCCGCGCGGGTCGAGGATCATGTGGCCGAACTCGCCGGCCGTCCCCGCAGCTCCAGTCAGGACCTTGCCGTTCGCCACAATTGCTCCGCCGATTCCAAGATCCAGTTTGAACAGGACGAAATTCTCGAACCCGGACGCGGCACCCCACATCATTTCCGCGAGCGCGGCGCAATTGCTTTCATTGTCGGCGAAGATCGGCTTCTGGAGCACCGGCTCGAAGGTGGCACGCAGGTCGACACCCTGCCAGCCTGGCAGCTGCGAGCCGCGCATGATCCGGCCGCTGGCTGCGATCGGCGCGGAGATGGCGAAGCCGACGCCGAGCAGGCCTGAATAGGGAAGGCTGTGCTCTTTGTAGATGTTGTCGATCGCCTGTTTGGCCATGCGCGTTGCCCGTTCGGGCTTGTAATCGCGCTCGAGCGGGACGGCGACGTCGGCGACGATATTGTGCGCCACATCGGCGAGGACCACGCGCAGTCCGTTTCGAGCGAGAAGGACACCCAGACAGGTTCCCGCTTCCGGGTTGAGGGAATGGGCGAGCGCCGGCCGCCCGATGCCGGGACTGCGCGTCTCCACCTCCACGACGAGGCTCGAGCGCTTCAGATCGGCGAGGATCGTGGAGACCGTCGAGCGGGCAAGACCCGTTGTCCGGGCGATCTGTGCCGCGCTGACTGCGCCATGGCCACTCAAGGCGCGAACCACGCGTGCCACGGGCGTGTCCACCTGACGTTCGTCGAGAAGGCCTCTGAGCCCGCCGCTGATCATATTGGCCATGTCGTCCAGCCCCTCCACAGAACCGAGCTTGCCTCAAGGAGCGGCTCTCGGAAAGCGGAGGCGTCGTGCCTGCCGAACCCTCAGACAAAATGTCTGCAACGAAAACCGCCAGCCTAACGACCAGCTTTACTCCATCTTCTATGACAGAACTGAACATATCACAAATCCGTTTTCGCTCGAGTTTTGTCATGGCTGACAGAATTCAGGTTGACAAACTTTGACGCCGCCGGTCTAAATGACGGTGAGGAAGAGAAAAAACACCAAGGGAGGAAATGATGAGCCTGAAAACCACCGCCTTGCGAACGGGCACGATGCTAGCGGCCTTGGCGCTTGGTAGCGCTGCGGCTTCTGCCGAAACCATCACGCTCTGGACGCTGAATTTCAGCTCCGAAGCCTCGAATGCCGCCATGCAGAAGATCGCCTCCGACTTCGAGGCGGCCAATCCGGGCGTCGATGTGGAGATCGTCACGCGTGGCGTTGACGATCACAAGACGGCGCTGCGCGTTGCCGCCGGATCGGACCGCGGGCCGGACATCTTCTTCAGCTGGGCGGGCCTCGGGCTCGGCGGCGAATATATCAAGGCCGGGCTCAGCCTTCCGCTCGACAAATATTACGCGGAATACAAGTGGGACGACGAGCTCGTTCCGGCCGCGGCCTCCTTCTCGAAGATCTATGAGGGCGGGCGCCACGGCGTGCCCTTCACCTTCAAAGGCGAGGCGCTCTACTACAACAAGGCGCTCTTCACGCAGGCCGGCATCACCGAGGCGCCGAAAAGCTATGATGATCTGGTTGCCGCCGCGGAGAAGCTGAAGACGGCCGGCATTCCGGCGATCACCTTCGGCGGCACCGTCAACTGGCACCTGATGCGCCTGATGGACGTGATCCTGGAATCGAAGTGCGGTGCGGAGAAGCACGACGCGCTGATGAACATGAAGGCGAGCTGGACGACGGAGCCCTGTGCCTCCGCCTCCTTCGGCGAGCTCGACAAGTGGAGCAAGAACTACATTCTGAGCCCTTTCATGGGCATCGACAATGCGCAGTCCTTCAATCTCTTCGTCGCCGGGCGTGCGGCGATGATGCTCGAAGGCGATTGGCTCGTGCAGCAGCTGGCGGAAGCCGGCAATCTCGACGACTACGATGTCTTCCCCTTCCCCACGGGAACGAACCGGCTCTATGGCTTTGCCGAATATCACTATATCAGCAGCAAGAGCAAAAGCCCGGATACGGCCGCCAAGTTCCTCGATTATTTCATGTCGACGCCGGTGCAGCAGGCCGTTCTCGGCCAGTTCAGCACGACGTCGATCAACAAGAACGTCGCCTATAAAGACCTGCGTCCCCTCGATCAGAAGTGGGTGGATATCTTCAACACCTATACGCAGGTCTACATGAACGGCGACCAGGCCTTCCCGCTCGATGTGACCACGGAATATTTCCGGGTCATCAACGAGGTGGCGAGCGGCAATCTCGCGCCCGCGGATGCCGGCGGCCAGCTTCAGGCCTTTATCGACAACAAGCGCTAGGCTCTCGCCGCAGCCGGCCTCTTCAAGGGGTCGGCTCCCCATTCGCCTCGCCACAATCACCCTGCAAACGGCACGGTCTGCCTGTGCCGTCCGGAGTGTCCGATGACGTCCCGACCTATCCTCCAAGACCAGCGCATGCAGGCTGCGATGCTGATCGCTCCGGCGATCGTCATCTATGCGGTCTTTGCCATCTACCCGATGGTGGACGTCGTGTTCTTAAGCTTTCAGCGATGGAACGGTCTGGATGCCGACAAGCAGTTCGTCGGCCTCGCCAATTATGTCGATATCTTCACCAAGGATCCGGTCTTCTGGGGTGCGTTTCGCAACACGGTGATCTGGACGATCCTGTCGACCATCTTCCCGCCACTGGTCGGGCTGCTGCTGGCGCTCGGCCTCAACCAGCCGATCTTCGGCCGCAACGGCCTGCGCGCGATCTTCTATCTGCCGGTCATCATCGCCCCGATCGCCGTCGCGACCATGTGGCGCTGGATGTATGATCCCTTTTTCGGTCTCTTCGGCCAGATCCTCACGTCCTTCGGTCTGCAAAACTGGATCCAGGACTGGCTCGGCAACCGGAACATCGCTCTCTACTCTGCCTTCGTCGCCTATCTCTGGCAAACCGTCGGCTTTTCCATGGTCCTGTTCCTGGCCGGCCTGCAGGGCGTCAGCAAGACGCTGATCGAGGCGGCGCGGATCGATGGTGCTAATCGCTGGAAGGTGTTCAAGCACGTGACCCTGCCGGCCTTGCGCCCGACGATCACCATTGTGCTGGTTCTCGCCATCATCTCCTCGCTGAAGGCCTTCGACATCATCTACGGGCTGACCGGGGGCGGTCCTGCTCAATCGACGCAGATGCTTGCGCTCTGGGCCTTCACCCAGTCCATGCAGATTTTCGACTTCGGGCGCGGCAGCGCGATCTCCGTCGTGCTCCTCCTGATCACGCTGTCGGTCGTCATCCCCTATCTGCGCTGGACGCGCAAAGCCGAGGAGGACGAGCAATGACCATGAACTCTGCATCTCTGGGCTTCGAGCAGGTCGAAAAGCCCCCGCGGGATTGGGTTCTGGTGGCCCTTTGGGTCACCTTGGCCATGGTGGCGCTGATCTGGGTCGCGCCCTTTGTCTTCATCATCTTCACCTCGCTGAAGTCCAACGCGGCGGTAATGGGCTCCAGCGCCTTCGCGCCGCCGGTCGATCCGAAATTCGCCAATTACTCCGGCGCATGGGATCGCGGCCGGTTCAATACGACCTTCTTCAACAGCGTGATCATCACCACCATCAAGGTGCCGCTCGGCCTCTTCATCTCCGCCATGGCGGCCTATGCGTTGGCGAAGATCGAGTTCTCTGGGCGCAAGCTCCTTCTGCTGGCGATCCTGTTCGGAACGATGATCCCCTTTCAGGTGATGCTGGCGCCACTCTTCACGCTCGTGAACGGGCTTCACCTGATCGACACCTATCCAGGCGTGATCCTGCCTTATCTCGCCTTTGGCATCCCCTATCAGGTCTTCATCCTGCAGAGCTTCTTCCGGGCGATCCCTAAAGAGCTGAGCGAAGCCGCGCGCATCGATGGCGCCTCGCATTTCACGATCTTCCGACGGATCTTCCTGCCGGTATCCCTGCCGGTGCTGGCCGCGCTGCTGATCCTCGATTTCGTCTCGACCTGGAACGAGTTCGCCATGGCGCTCGTCCTCTTGCAGGACCGTGCCATGTGGACCCTGCCGCTCGGGCTTTCCGCCTTCCAAGGCCAGTTTTCCAGGGACTACGGGCAGCTCAATGCGGCCATCGTCATGACGGTGCTCCCGGCCGCCATCGTCTACCTCATTTTCCAGCGCTACTTCGTATCGGGGCTGACCTCCGGTGCGGTGAAGGGCTGAGACAGACAGCAAGGACATGCCAATGACTGACACGACCATCGCCAAGTGGGACCTTTTCGAAGCCAGCTTCAGCGTTCCCACCGCCGGCAATCCCTTTATCGACGTCGAGATCGAGGCTATCTTCAGCCAGAAGAGCCGGATGGTGCGTGTGCCCGGATTCTATGATGGCGACGGCGTCTACAAGATCCGCTTCATGCCCGACAACGAAGGAGAATGGTCCTATGTGACGCGATCCTCGGCCGCCGATCTTGATGGGCAAACAGGAACCTTCCAGGCCGGTCCGGCGCGACCCGACGTCCACGGGCCCGTACAGGTCGCCAACAAGTTTCACTTCGCCTATGCCGATGGCACGCCCTATCTCGCCTTCGGCACCACCTGCTATGCCTGGACGCATCAGCCGCTCGATCTTCAGGCGAAGACGCTCGAGACACTGAAGCAGACGCGCTTCAACAAGATGCGCATGGGCGTCTTCCCGAAGGACTATCCCTTCAACATCAACGAGCCTTTGCACGACGTCTATGAACGCGATGCCGAGGGCGAACTCGACTTCGATCGGCCGAACCCGGCGAGCTTTCGGCACTTTGAAAACCAGGTGAAGGCACTTGGCGAGCTGGGGATCGAGGCGGACATCATCATCTTTCACCCCTATGATCGCTGGGGCTATTGCGACATGAGCGCCGAGCAGGATTACCGCTATGTCGCCTATCTGACCGCACGGCTGGCCGCCTATCGCAATGTCTGGTGGTCGCTCGCCAACGAATATGACTTCCTGCTCGACACAAAGCCGATGGGCCAGTGGGATCGCTACTTCCAGATCATTGAGGAAAACGATCCCTATCGCCACCTGAAATCGATCCACAATGGCGATGTGAACGCAAATTACGACCACCGCCGCCCTTGGGTCAGCCATGTCTGTATCCAGAACTGGGACGTGAAGCGCACGCAGGAATGGCGGGAGGCCTATGGCAAGCCAGTCGTCAACGATGAGCCGGAATATGAAGGCAACATCATCCTCTCCTGGGGCAACATTTCGGCCCGCGAACTGGTCCACCGCTATTGGATCACCCTTTTGCGCGGCGGCTATGCCGGGCATGGCGAGACCTTCATGCATCCGGACGACATCCTCTGGTGGGCGAAGGGCGGCGTTCTGCACGGCGAAGCCTGGCAACGGATCGGCTTCCTGCGCGATCTCCTGGAAGAGGACGTGGTCAACGGGCTGACGCCGATCGCGCGGGAGAGCAACTGGCCGTGGAGCCGGGTGTCCGGCGCGACGGATGGCGAGGTTACCTATATCTATCTCGGCGAGCATCAGCCGGTGATCTGGGCGCCGGGCCTGCCCCAGCAGGCGGGGGAGTACGACGTCGACATCATCGATATCTGGGAAATGACCGTCACGCCGGCCGTGCTCGTCGATGCACCCGCCAACCATCCCACCCGCCACGGCGCATCGCTGCGTCCGCGTCGGCCGGATGCGGCTTTCGCCGTGGAACTTCCGGGCAAGCCCAATCTTGCCATTCGCGTCCGGCCGAAGCGCTAGGAGGGGACCATGTCGACCGTCGAAATCCGTGACGTCCGCAAGTCCTATGGCGCCCATGCCGTGCTGCACGGCGTCGACATCGACATTGCCGACGGAGAATTCGTCATCCTGGTCGGGCCCTCTGGCTGCGGGAAGTCGACGCTGTTGCGCATGGTCGCGGGGCTCGAGACCATCACCGGGGGCACGATCAGCATCGATGGACGGGTGGTGAATGCCCTGGAGCCGAAGGATCGGGACATCGCCATGGTGTTCCAGAACTACGCGCTCTATCCCCAGATGACGGTCGCGCAGAACATGGGTTTCGCGCTGGAGCTTGCCGGTGCGCGCAAGGATGAAATCAAGCGCAAGGTCGATCATGCCGCCGGAATTCTCGGCCTGGAACCGCTGCTCGACCGCAAGCCGGCCCAGCTCTCCGGCGGCCAGCGCCAGCGCGTCGCCATGGGACGCGCGATCGTGCGCGATCCCAAGGTCTTCCTGTTCGACGAGCCGCTCTCCAATCTCGATGCGAAGCTGCGCGTCAAGATGCGCGCCGAAATCAAGGCCCTGCACCAGCGTCTGGGAACGACGATCGTCTACGTCACTCACGATCAGATCGAAGCCATGACCATGGCAGACAAGATCGTCGTCATGCAGGGCGGCCGCATCGAACAGATCGGCACGCCCTTGGAACTCTACGATCATCCGAGAAACATCTTCGTCGCCGGCTTCCTCGGCTCGCCCGCAATGAATTTCCTGGATGGCATCATCGTCGGGGAGGAGGGCCGCTTCGTGGAGCTGGACGGCGCTGGCCGCGTGACGCTGCCCGGTCCGATACAGACTGCGCCGGGCACACCCGTCGTCGTGGGCGTGCGACCGGAAGACATTGCGATCAGCGATGGTGATGGCATTCCGGCCGAGGTCGTTCTGGTCGAGCCGACGGGGTCGGAGACGCATCTGGCGGTGCGTGTCGGCGGCCAGGATCTCGTCGTCGTTCTTAGATCCCGCTTTGCCCTCGTTTCCGGGGAGAGTGTAAGACTTTCCTTCAACGAGTCGAAATTCCACCTGTTCGACAAGGTCACGCAGGAACGCATCTCCGTGGCGCGCCACTAAGGTCCGTTGCGTCTCCTCGCCCTTATGCCGCGCCATACAGCATCCTCTGCCCTTCGCAGGGGAGGAAGCGTCGATGGCTCCTTCGGCCGGTTGGTGGTGGCCGGCCACATCATGCCGATCGCGAACCGGCTCTGGCGAGAGTACAGTGTCCTTCCATCATTCGGTCCTGGCGGCCGGTGGTGGCGATCTGGAACGTATCTGCGCACATCGCCTCGAGGAACGTCCTTGCATCGATGCCAACCTTCGGCAATGACCGAGGGGGTCTCTGAACGGCTGGGTTTCAAGCGCGCAGCTGTCGTGGCTTTGCGCTCTCGATGGGGACGTTGGGCCGGCAAACCGATCGGGACTCAAGGGCCACGAAGCCGCTCACGCGCTACGGGACGGCACCAATTGCAATCCAGCGCATGTGGCGAGGATCGGCGACATCAGCTTGATGTGGGCGTCAAGCCGTCCCAACATTCTGTCGGGGAGAACAACTCGCGCAGGGGCGAGCGACATCCTGATCGGGGCGCTGCGCTCGGGAAGCGATCTTTCGGGTCTGAGAACCGAGGCACTTTTCGACGACCCTTATGCGATCGTCGGGCGGCCGGCGCATCCGCTTGTGTTACGAGGCAGGGGTGCAACTCTCGCTGATCTTGCACAACAGGAATGGGTGGCTCAGAGGCCCGGAACTCCAATTCGCGCCGCTTTCGACTCTCTTGTCGAGAACCAAACCGTGCCGCCTCGGACCAGCATCGAAACGAGTTCGCTCGTCCTCACGCGTGCGATCATTCTCCAAAGCGACCGGCTGTCCATGCTCTCCCGACGACAGATCGCCATTGAGGAGCGTGAGGGCCTTCTGACATGTGTACCGATCGCAGAGGATGTGCGAGAGCGTATGGGCACGCGCACGATCGGGATGACCATGCGCGAGACCTGGCTGCCGAGCAGGCTGCAATCGATATTTCTAGAACGCCTCCGGAGAGCCGCGGCGTCCTAGCGCGCGACCATGTCTTGAGGTCGTGCCGGAAGGTGAAACGCTGCGAGCCGTCATTCGTCTTTTTGGTCTTGAAAGGACCCGAGCCGCCGACCCGGCATTGTGGGGTCGAAACATCCGCTGTTTCGTGATGTCCATCGCGCTCGGGAGAATGACAGTTGGTTCCTTCAATGATTCTCAGCTCTCAAATTATGCCCCACGCCCGAAACCTTCCCCTCCCCGTCATCTCCCTCAAGCCCAGCTCCGACACAATCCGCCGCGCGGCCTGCGGCGTGATCTCGAGCGTCTTCGCCACCATCCCCGCCGAAACCAGCGGTTTCGCCATGACCAGCTCGACCAGTTCCGGCAGCTTCGATGACGTCCGCCGCCCTTCCAGCTTGCGGTCCATCATCGTTTTCGCGAGCGTCAACCTTCCATGGTCTTTCAGCCCGATTTCCGCGGCTGCGGCGAGGCCGTGGGCGATGGCGAGCAGCCGCGTCTCGCGGTTGCGATGACGCCGCCGGTCGACCGGAATGGTTCTGAGGCCGAGATTGACGGCAGCAAGATGCCCGCCGGTGGTGATGCCGGCCTCGCGCAAAATCGACGCGGCAAGCAGCCGGCCGAGCCAGGGCGCATGCTGAAGGACGGACAGCGCGTGCCAGGCATCGAGGGCAAGGATCGCCTGCAGCACCGCTGGCAGGTCCTGTCCCTGTCGCAGGACGCCGCGCCACTCTTCGATCCTGGCGTCCTCGTCCCAGTCGAGATCGTAGACCAGTGAATCCTTATCGGCGGACCTGATGCCGCCGGCGCTGCGGGGTCGTCCGGCTTCTTCGATGGCCGCCTCAGATCGGGCGAGCACGGCATCGATGGCGGCGAAATCGACGCCGAACGCGGCTCCCGCGTTATCCCCATCGTCCCCCTCCCCTTCCGCATTTGACGGGACGGGGCGCCGGGTCGCGCGTTCCGTTGATTCACCCTTGGATCCGCCAGACGTCATGTCCGAGGTTTGCCGGAGCGCCCGTAACCCATCGGCGGACAGCGCCCAGCTCGGGTCTCGGGCCGCGATCCGTCTGCGGGTGTGCAACACGTCATGGGAGATCGTGAGCTCATGCGTGGGTGTGCGGATATCGCGAAAGCTGTCGTGAAGCACGAGATCTTCCAGATGCACGAGCGCGCCGTCGATCCACAGCGAGGCGCAGGCATCGAGGAACTGCATGCGTTCGAGAAAGCCGCTCCCAACAGGAGACCGAGCGATGCGCTCGTCCAGGCGAGTGAGGGCGGCCCCGGCCTCGAAGGCAGGGCGGATCAGTGCGGTGACGTCGGTTCTAGAAAGATTGTAAGACATTGTAATCATGGTAAACGATTCGTTAAGAGAACTCTATCGGAATGTTGATGTTCTCTAGTTGGCGCACCTTACGAAGAGCGACTTCGCCATCGATAACTACTGTTTATCGCGGGTTAGCCATCTCATGACTGTTCGTTGCCATCAAAGCCCTTGACCGTTATATTGGACACATGCAATCCTCTGGAGATCCCGTCGTGTCCGAACCGCAGCTTTCCATTCGCAGCAGCAAAGCGCGCGATCTCGCGCATGCGCTCGCCCGCCGGACGGGCCAGCCGATCAACCGCCTGGTCGAACTGGCACTCGAACGCTATGATCAGGAACTTCGCCAGGAGAAGGCGCGGTATCCGATGGACGCGGTGTGGGAGTTGGCGGCGGAAGACCGGCGCAACATTCCACCCGGCACCACGTCCAATCACGACGAGTTCTATGACGAAAACGGCTTGCCGAGATGATCGCCATCGACACGTCGGTCATCATCGCGATCGCCGCAGATGAGCCGGAGGCTGAAATATTTAGGCCGCTCGTGGGACGGGAGCCGGTCATCATAGGCTGGCCGACGTTGCTCGAGGCGCGGATGGTCCTGACCGGCAAGGGGTTTGTCAGTGCAGCGAAGATGATCGGGCGCCTTGCCGAGACGCCGAATGTCACGACTGTCGCTTTTGACGAAAAACATTATCGTTGCGCCGAAGATGCGTTCGAGCGATTTGGCCGCGGTCGTCATTCCGCCGCGCTCAACATGGGCGACTGCTTTTCCTATGCTGTGGCAGCAGTCTCCAAGGCGCCATTGCTGTTCAAGGGGCGGGACTTCGGGCAAACGGATCTGAAACTTCATCCCGCGTCGTCGATGGCATGACGGGTCATGGCCAAAATCCTGTCGATCGCCGAGCCCTGACGTTGGACACGATCGCCGCCGTGCTTCCGATCGACCGGCGCGACAAGCTTGCCGAATTGCTCACGGACCAGGACATCGAAACGCTGCGGCACCTCGTCAACGAGGGAATGGGCGAAAACACGCTGCGGGCGCTGACATCCGACCTCGCCTATCTGCAGGCCTGGTGCCTGGCTGCCACCGGCCATCCCCTGCCCTGGCCTGCCCCCGAGGCGCTGTTGCTGAAGTTCGTCGCGCATCATCTCTGGAATCCGGAGCAGCGGCTGAAGGACTCGGAGCACGGAATGCCGTCCGTCATAGGCGGCCTCCTGCGCGACAAGGGTTTGCTGAGGGTCGACGGACCGCATGCGCCGGACACGGTGCGCCGCCGGCTGGCCTCCTGGTCGACGCTGACCAAATGGCGCGGCGTGACCGGGGCTTTCGCCTCCCCTGCCCTCCGGCAGGCGATCCGGCTTGCAGTCCGCGCGACGCCGCGGCCGCGCAAGCGCAAGAGCGCGAAGGCGGTGACGGGCGATGTGCTGGCCCAGCTTCTCGCAACATGCGGGGGTGGCACGCTGCGCGATCTCCGCGACCGCGCGATCCTGATGGTCGCTTTCGCATCCGGTGGCCGCCGCCGCAGCGAGGTCGCCGCCCTGCGGATCGACCAGCTGACCGTGGAGCCGCCGATCGAGCGGGAGGATGGCCCTCCCCTGCCCTCGCTGTCGATTCACTTCGGCCGCACAAAGACGTCCGGCGCCGATCACGACGCGCTGGTCTACCTCACCGGTCGGCCGGTGGAGGCGCTCCAGGCTTGGCTCCAGGCGGCGAAGATCCGCAATGGCAGTGTGTTCCGCAAGGTCGATCGGTGGGGCAATGTCTCGGACCGCGCCCTTGATGCGCAATCGATCAACGAGGTGGTCAAGCAGCGGGCGAGACAGGCCGGTCTCGACTCCAGAGAGTTTTCCGCCCATGGGCTGCGCTCGGGCTATCTGACCGAAGCCGCCAACCGGGGCGTGCCCCTGCCCGAGGCGATGGAGCAGTCGCGCCACCGCTCCGTTCAGCAGGCGTCGCGCTACTACAATCATGCGTCCCGACGCACTGGTAGGGCCGCGCGTCTCTTGCCCTGATAATCGTGCCGGTGGCGCTGGACTGGATGACGCGTCTGCGCCGCCCCGAGAGACGGAGTGAAAAGCGGACGGGCGCGGTGCCATCAAAGCGGCCGACCGAGCGTGCGCTCCACCATGTGTTTCTCAGTCGGCGGTGAGGAAGGGCACCTTGTCGAAGATCGCAAGAGCCTGAGAGACGACGCCCCCGCGCCAGCCAAGCGCCCGCCATACCGCCCAGATATACGCGGTACTGGTCAGGATATTGACGATGAACAGCATCGTGGTCACCACTACATGGTGCGTCAGATATACGTAGAACTGTTTGATCCTGCGGACGTGGGCGAATGCGAGGGTTGCCTCGTTCTGAAGCGCGGTCGTCGATGTGACCGGCACGTCCAAGGATTCTTCCCCCGCCGCTGGTCGCAGTCCCTGAGTTTTCTCGTCGGCCGGAGACGCGCGCGGCGGCGGCTTTCATGACCGGCGCCCTCCCCCGATGTCGGCAGATCAACCCATTCCGCATCCGCGCGGCGAAACATCCGCAGCGACGCCCGTCAGTTCTTGTGCGGCTGACCGTGGTGGCGGATGCGTGCCCCTCCAAACGTTGCGAGGTTTCGCGTGCACTCCGGCTCAGTCTTGATCGGATCCTCCACGCACCGCTGGCGTTGGCGGCTGTAGTTTGCTCTAAGTTTGTCCGCATAATGGAGGAAAGCTGCATGAGTCAGGCTTCTACGGGCAAAAATCTTTCGGGCAAGGTCGCGCTGGTCACGGGTGGGGCGAGTGGAATCGGACGCGCGGTCTGCGGGCGATTTATACACGAGGGCGCGAAGGTCGTGGTGGCGGATCTCGATCGCGCGGCCTGCGAAGGTGTTGCTGCGGCACTGGGGGCCATGGCATTCGGCGTCGCACTGGATGTCACGCGACAGGAAAGCATCGATCGCGCCGTTGCTGAGGCAGTCGCCTGGGCGGGCGGTCTCGACATCCTCGTCAATGCGGCTGGTGTCTACGAGGTGCAGCCCATTCTGGAGATGAACCGCGAACGCACATCCCGCGTCTTTGCCGTCAATGTCGAAGGTCTGATCTTCATGACGCAGGCCGCAGCCCGCGTGATGGTCGAGCAAGGCCGCGGTGGCCGCATCATCAATTTCTCGTCGCAAGCCGGACGGCGCGGAGAGCCGCTTTCGGTGGCCTACTGCGCGACCAAGGCTGCCGTCATCAGCATCACGCAGAGCTGCGCGCTCGATCTCATTCGGCATGGCATCAATGTCAACGCCATCGCGCCCGGCGTCGTCGATACGCCGATGTGGGACGTGGTGGATGCCAAGCTTGGGGCTGTCGAGGGCTTGGCTCCCGGTGCCGTCAAGCGTCGCGTCGCGGAAGCCGTGCCCGCAGGTCGCTTCGGAAAACCGTCCGAGCAAGCGGCCATGGCGGCGTTTCTGGCGGGGCCGGATGCCGAGTACATCGTGGCGCAATGCTACAACGTAGACGGTGGCAATGTGATGAGCTGACGCTCGCGATCGCGCGTGCGACGCGAAGATCTGGAACCGGACGTCGAGAGCTGGCGCCCTTCCAGCGCTGCGGGAAGAAGCTTTACAGTTGTAAAGGCGCCGGCTGAGGATCGCACCACGGTCCTCAAGCTTTACAATTGTAAACCTCTCGCCGGACGGGTCCGTGGCTCGTCCTCTCGGGCGAAATGGAACGGGTCACGAGAGTTGCAAGAGACGGGAACCGGTCTTGTGAAATCACGCCGCCTCTGGCAACGTGACGGTATGGAGCTCGAATACGGGCATTTAACCGTCAAGAGAAGTGAATGCCTCACCAAGCACGAAAAAACGTCAGGGACACCGCCTCGAAGATCGCCGGATACACGGCCCGGCTTTCGGCGGAGTTGCGCGATATGCGCGAAGCAGTCTACCCGCCCGAAGCCCGCAAGATCTTCGGCAAGACCTTCTCCACGATCGACCTTGCGCGGTTGCTTGGCGTGCCGGAAAGCACGCTTCGCCAGCTGACAATCGAGGGCAAGGGACCGGTGCCGGAGCGCGCCGAGAACAACCGCCGCACCTATTCGGTCGAGCAGGTGAAGGAGCTGCGGGCGTTTCTCGCTTCGCTCCGCCCGGACGAGGCCGCGCGCCTGCTGCCGAACCGGCGCGCTTCGGAAAAGCTACAGGTGATCGCAACGGTGAACTTCAAGGGCGGAAGCTCGAAGACGACTACGTCGATCCATCTGGCCCATTTCCTGGGTATCCAGGGCTACAGGGTTCTCTGCATCGATCTCGACCCGCAGGCATCGATGACAGCGCTGTTCGGGCTGCAGCCGGAGTTTGATCTCGGCGAAAACGAAACCGCCTATGCGGCCATCCGCTATGACAATGAACGGCGTGCCTTCGCGGACGTCATCCGCTCGACCTATTTTCCGGGCGTCGATCTCGTTCCCGGCAATCTCGAGCTGATGGACTTCGAATTCGACACCCCAACCTATCTCGGATCGAAGTCCCGCGACGAGCTCGGTCTCTTCTTCGAGCGCATGCGGATCGCCATCGACAGCGTCGGCGAGAACTACGATTTTGTCATTATCGATACGCCGCCTTCGCTCGGCTATTCCACGCTTGCCGCTCTTTATGCCGCCACCGCGCTGATCGTGACCGTGCATCCGGCCATGCTCGATGTCGCGTCCTGCAACCAGTTTCTAATCATGATCTCCGACCTGTCGGAGGTGCTGGCGCAGTTCGGTGCCCATTTCGAGCATGATTTCTTCCGGTTCCTTCTGACGCGCGTGAACCCGAATGACGGACCGCAGAAATATATGGCGGGCGTGATGCGCCGTCTGTTCGGCGAGGACGTGCTCGTTGCCGAGGCTCTGGAATCGACGGCCATCGCCGGCGCGGCGGTGGCGAAGAAGAGCCTCTACGAGCTCGAAGCGGGAGAGGTGGGGCGCGAGGCGCTCAGGCGCGCAGTCGAAAGTGCCGATCGCGTCAATTTCGAAATCCTTGGTTTGGCGCATCAGGTCTGGGGACGAAGCGCATGAAGAAGAGCATCCTGCGCCGCATGGCCGAAGAAGTGGAGAACCGTACGGAAGTGCCGCAGCCGGAGACGAACGAGCCCTCTGTCTCTCTGCGGCGTCACTCCTCGCCTGTCATTTCGAATGTCAGCAAGGCGCTTACCCATCTCGGCGAGGACACGATCGTTTCGATCGATCCCTCCAAGGTCGAGCGGTCTCCTTATCAGGACCGTTTCGATCTGGATGGAGAAGGGGAGGAGGAGCTGGAGGCTCTGAAACAGTCCATCGCCTCCGAGGGGCAGAAGATCCCCGTTCTCGTCCGCCCGCATCCTACCCGCCGCGATTCCTACCAGCTGGCCTACGGTCATCGACGCCTCAATGCCGTGAAGGCCCTCATGGCCGAAGCGGAGCGGCCGGAGACGGTCAAGATCAGGGCCTATGTCCGCGATCTCACCGACCGCCAACTCATCGAGGAACAGGCGGTCGAAAACGGTGTCCGGCAGAACCTGACCTGGATCGAGCAGGCGATGTGGGCCGTGCAGTTGAAGGCCGCCGGCCTCTCCAACCGCGCCATCTGCCCGGTTCTGGGGCTTTCCGAGGCGGCCGTGTCCCACCTCTTCCGGGTCACCGCCGCCATCCCGAGCGACATCATCCTTGCAATCGGACGCGCCCGGACCGTTGGCCGGCCGAAATGGACGGCACTCGCCGATCTTCTGAAGGATAGTGCGAAGGTCGAAGCGGTTCGCGCCGCAACCAGGGAGGACGGGTTTCGAAAGGCCGATGGTGTCGGCCGGATCGCGCTGGCGATGAGCGCGGCGTCGGGTTCTGCAGCGCGAAGCGCCGAAGCAGGTGAAACCGTCGACTTCTCGCATGCTGGGAGACATTTCGGCCGCATGAAACGTTCAGCGACCGGAACGACCGTGACGATTCCCAAGGCAGAGGACAGTTTCGCAAGCTGGCTGGCCGACCGGATGCCGGATCTCATGCGGGAGTTCGAAGACCAGTCCCGAAGTGGTTAGCGGCTACCCAGCCGCTCGACGGGGAGTGTCACCCCCCGCCATAGGTCTATCCCGATTGGGCGTGCTCTCCCAACAGTGAGTCAACCCGCGTATGACGGGTCCAGTATGCTTGCCTATAATGCCGAGCGACCCGTCATCCGAGTCTCTCCGCGTGGCGAAAGCCGCGAACCGACGCTGAGGACTAATGACGCGGTGTAGCCCCCTCGTCCTCCGGCAACCCAAGACAGGCCTCATCAACGGCGGTCCGACCCTGCGCGGGCTCCCGGGAGGGGAGGGGGGCGGCGATGAGGCAAAGCAAAAAGCTCGGATTATCCAGCTGAACCCGCGAAGCGCTTTGCAGGGCTCGTCACCCCGTTCCACTCTGCGTGAGCAAGCACGGAACATCAGAGATCCGTCATGTTGACATTGCTTCTTTAGGCCCTTATTCGTGGCCGCCAATATCGAAGTCCATCTTGTGCCGTATAGGTCAGCATCGGGTGACCAACGAAGCGCCTCTTTCAAGCAAGACAGGCTGTTGTGTTCAAACAAGGACAGCAAGTCCGAACATTGATCCTGGATCCTCTTAATCAAACGGTCGTTACATTTCACCTGCCGAGGAGAAGCTTTGGTGATGAACATCGCGATTCTCGGTGGCGGAGCAGTGGGTCTCGCCATTGCTTCCAGTCTCGCCCTCGCGACGCCGTTCACCATCAGCCTGCTGACCCGCAAGGAGACGGCGGCGGCGATCCGCAAGAATGGTCTTCTGGTCGAGATGCCGGACGGGCGCGTGGTTACCCTCCCGACCGGCAGGGTCGGGACACTCGTTCCTGGCGAGGACGATCTCGAGGCGCTCGCCGGATGCGTGCTTTTCGTCGCCACCAAAACCTATCAGGTAGCCGAGGCCTTGCGGGACCTTTCGCTGCATGAGCGCGGCGAAAAGACTCCTCGGGCGATCGTCCTGTTGCAGAATGGCTGGGGATCGGCCGAAGAGGCCCGCGCCGTAGTGCCCACCGTGATCCCGGTCTATTCCGGCGTCGTGTTCGCCGGGCTCAGCCGCGCCGAGGCTCATCATGTCATCGTCAACGGCGTCTCGGCCGCTCTTCCGATCGGTTCTCTGTTCGGCGGTTCGCTGGACTGGCTTAAGCCTCTTGCCGCAGCCTCGCAGGACAGCCTCATCCCGCTCGTCGCGGAGCCGAATATCGAGGCGACGATCCTGCGAAAATTCCTTCTCAACACGACCCTCAACGCCGCCAGCGCCTTGACGGGGTTGACCTACGGCGCGTTGCTCTCCCTCGATGTTGTCCGGCCAATCGTCCTGTCGGTAGCCGGCGAAGCACTTGACGTCGTCGACACGGCCTTCGGCTTTCGCGAGTTCGCAACCGCCGCGTCCTTCATCGATGATTTTCTCAAGCCATTGATCCTGCCGCGCAACCGCATCCCACCGGCCCTCCATGGCGCAGGATCTGGAGGCGGGCCGCAAGACCGAGATCGACTATCTGAACGGCGCCGTCGTGACGCTTGCCTCTGCCCACGCCCTCACCGCGCCGGTCAACGCCTGCCTGAGCGCCATGATCCGGTCGCGATCGTTTCGAGCGTTGCCCGACATCGCAAGCTAACCGAGAGCACCACGCAAGAGGCGGCAGTCGGTCGATCAAGCTTGGAGTGTCGGCAACGGTCTCAGAGCCCGACGCGGGCTTCGGTTTCCGCATCGAAAAGATGCACGGCGCTCAGGTCGAAGCCGAGGGTGACAGGGGCGCCCACGTGAAGGTCGAAGCGATCGCGGACGGACGCGATGATCGGCGTTTCGCCGAGCTTGGCGGTCAGCTGCGTTTCCGCGCCCGTGGGTTCGATCAAGGAAACTGTCGAAGCGATGCCGCCGCGATTGACGGTGACATGTTCCGGCCGGACGCCGTAGAGCAGCCCGTGCCCCGGCGGCAAGGCCAAACCCTGCGGCAGCGGCAGGCGGACGCCGCCATCCGCAATCATCACGGCTGGATCGTCCGGCGAGACCCGCCCGCGAAGAATGTTCATGCCGGGCGAGCCGATGAAGCCGGCGACGAAGAGATTGGCGGGTCGGTCGTAGAGGTCCAGCGGCGTGCCGATCTGCTCGACATAGCCGTCGCGCATCACGACGATCCGGTCCGCCATCGTCATGGCCTCGATCTGATCATGCGTCACATAGATCGTCGTTGTTTTCAGCCGCTGGTGCAGCTGCTTGATCTCCGAGCGCATCTGCACGCGCAGCTTGGCGTCCAGGTTCGACAGCGGCTCGTCGAAGAGAAAGACCTGCGGCTGACGGACGATGGCGCGCCCCATGGCCACACGCTGGCGCTGCCCGCCCGAAAGGTTGCGTGGATAGCGATCGAGCAGATGCTCCAGCCCGAGGATCTGCGCCGCTTCACCGACCCGCTGGCGGATCTCCGCCTTCGGTGCCTTGGCGAGCTTGAGGGAGAAGCCCATATTCGCGCCCACGGTCAGGTGCGGGTAGAGCGCATAGGATTGAAACACCATGGCGATATCGCGCTCCTTCGGCGCGACCTCGTTGACGACCCTGTCGCCGATCCGCATCTCCCCGCCGGAAATCTCCTCCAGCCCGGCGATCATGCGCAGCAGCGTCGATTTTCCGCAGCCAGAGGGGCCGACGAGGATGACGAACTCACCATCCGGAATATCGATGCTGACGCCATGCAGGACCTCGAAGTGACCATAGCTTTTGCGGACTGTGTTGATCGTGACAGATGCCATCGTCGTCTCCGGCGGGAATGAGGGGCGGCGTGCCTGCGGATGATGGCCTAGCGGCGCATCGTCGCCTGCGAGTAGGGGAGGAGGGCGCTATCGATCGCCGCAAGGCAGAGATCGCGCGGGGAGGGGGCAACCCGACCGGAGAGAACCTCGGGATAGAGCCGGGCCAGATACTGGCTGATCAGCGTTTCCGGAATGGCGGCCGGCAAATCCGAGAAGAGCCGGTCGACAGCGCCCGCAACGGCCGGGTCGGGCCAATAATAGCGAATCCGGTCGCTATAGCTGAAATGACGCTGCAGGCGTTGCGCTTCGCTCGATCCGCCATAGTGGCCGCTCCAGTGGTGCGGCATGGCGAGCATTCTCGCCTCCAGCACTGCCGAAAGGCTTTCCGTTTCGTTGGAGCCTCCAAGAACGCCGCGAATGGCATCCAAACCGTAGAGCGCTTCCCGGAGTGCGAAGGTCAGCCCCGGGCCCACCTTCAGGATGGCGAAGCCGCCATCGACGAGGCCGGCCAGTTCGGCCGTCGGCTGATAATCGGTCGAGTGGGCCTCGAACAGCAGACCGGGCAGGTCGTCCAGCACCTGGATCAGCCCCGTCGCCTTCTCCGGCTGATAGAGAACGACATTGGCATTGCCGAACTCCACGCCAGGCTGCACGACGATGGCGATAACCCGTTCGAGCGCCGGCTCGACGCCCGCGGCCCGAAAGGCAGCCTCATGCACCGCCATCGTCTTGCGCGCCGCTTCCGGCCGCGTCACCTCGATCCCGTCCAGGGCATGCGTTGCCCCACCCGGCGGCGGCACCTCGGTGCCGATCACATAGACGGGAGGCGTGCTGCCGATCCGCGCAGCCGTTTGCTCGGCAACCTTGGCAAGACGCGCCGCCCGTTCGGCCGTCCGTTCATCACTGAGCGCCGCGGGCTCGCCTGCGCAGCCCATGGAGGTGTCGAGATGGAGCTTCTCGAAGCCGGCCTCCACATAGGCGACGATCATGGCCTCGGCTTGTGCCATCGCCTCCTCGGCCGGAAGCTGCCGCCAGGGGTTGGGTCCCAGATGATCTCCGCCGAGGATGATGCGCTCGGCCGGAAAGGCGACGCGCGCCGCGCAGCTTTCCACGAACCGGCGGAAATCCGCCGGCGTCATGCCCGTATAGCCGCCATCCTGGTTCACCTGGTTGCAGGTCGCTTCGATGAGGAGGGCGGATCCGTCTCGCGCTGCGCTGAGCAACGCTGCCTCGATGACCAGCGGATGAGCCGAGCAGACGGAGGTGATGCCGCGCGGCAGGACCAGGTTCCGGGGCGCGAAGAGTTTGCCGAGCGCAATCTCCCGGTTCGTGTCGCGCGCGCTCATGATGCCAGCATCACGACTTTGGTCAGGTGTCGGGGCGACACCGTGTCGAGGTTGCGCGATTGCGCGGCGCGTTCGCCGAGGATCTGCAGAGCCGGCAAAAGGACGAGGCCAGCGGTCTCCTGACTGGCATCGACCGGCAGCGACAGATCGCCCGGGCCGCCGAGGCCGATCACGAAGGCGCCCTTGTCCTGCAACTCGCGAACCAGGGTGGCCTCCGCATCCTTCTGGTCGGCCGAGTAGAGCATCACGGCCGCCGTTTTCTCATCGACGAGGCTGATCGGGCCGTGGCGATATTCGAGCGGGTGGAAGGCCTGGGTCATGACCTGGCTCATCTCCATCAGCTTCAGCGCGCCTTCCGAGGCAATGCCATAGAGAGGGCCGCCGCCGAGGAAGACGACGTGAGAGCGCGAGAGGACAGCCTCGGGCAGCGCGTCGCTCAGCGCCTTAGCCAGGCGCTCGGCAGTGCCGACGACGGAGGAGGGGAGGGGGGTCCCGATCATCTGAAGGCCCATGAGCAGCATCAGGCTGGCCGAAACGGTCATGACGATGCCTTCGTCCGGGTGCGTGGGTGAGGCAAGCACGCTGTCGGAATTTTTCGCGAGCGCGCTCTCCGGCTCCACGGTCAGGCCAGTCACGAAGGCGCCGTGGGCGCGGCTGTGTCTGGCGGCTGCCACGGTCTCGCTCGTCTCGCCGCTGCGCGAGATCGCGACCACATGTGTCTTCGTCCAATCCGGCCAGAAGAACTGCGGGCGGTTCAGCCATTCCGCGCCCGGCACCGCGATCGCCGGCCGGCCGGCATGGTTGGCGTGGGCCGCCAGCGTCTGGGCAAGGTAATAGGAGGTGCCGCAGCCGACATAGACCAGGATCTCGCCTCTCTCCGTGGCGCCGTTCGCGCCGAGCGCCTTGTCCCAATAAGGAAATTGCTCGACAATCACCGTTTCGGTCGTGTTCATGCTGTCTCCGATTATTTGACCGATCCGGCCAGCAAGCCGCTGACGAGGTATCGGTTGAGGAAGATGACGACGAGGGCCGGGATCACGATCGCGATCGATCCGCTGGCGGTGATCAGCCCATAGTCGATGAAGTTCTTGGTGACGAATTCGGGAATCAGCACCGTCAGGGGCTTGGTGGCTTGCGGCGAGAAGATGAGCGGCACCAGATACTGGCCCCAAGCCCCGAGGAAGGTGAGGATGGCTGCCGCAGTCAGGCCCGGCCCGGCAAGCGGAAGCACGACATTGAAGAAGATGTAGAGCCGGCCGGCGCCATCGAGCTGCGCGGCCTCCTCCAAGGCGAGCGGCAGGGCGTCGAAGACGCTGCGCAGCAGCCAGAGCGACAGCGGCAGATAGGCCGAGACGTAGATCAACGCGACGCCGACATAGGTATCGACCAGCTGCATCTTGATCATGATCTGGTAGAGCGGGATCAGAACCGCATAGGCAGGCACTGCCAGGGTGGCGACGACGGCACCGAACAGCAGGTTGCGTGCCGGGAAGCGAATCCGCGTGAAGGCATAGGCCCCAAGCGCCGAGATCGCGACGCAGAGCAGCGTGGCGGCGATCGAGGTCACGATGCTGTTGAACAGCGCGGCGCGAAACTGCTTCCAGACCTCCACCCCCCCGATGCGGGCGATGTTGATGCCGAACAGGCGTGCATAATGGTCGAGCGTAAAGTGCTGCGGGAAGAAGTGGATCGGCCGGGCGGAGAAATCCTCGGTCGGCGTGACGGAGCTCGCGATCGTCCAGTAGATCGGCCCGAGCGACCAGAGGAGCAGGAGCGCGAGGCCGCACCAGACAAGCAGCCGATAGGAGAGGGAGGGTTTCATCAGTCGAACCTCGTATTGCGATAGACGCGCAGGATGTAGATGAGCGACACGAGAAGCGAGACGAAGGTGATGCTGACCGAGAGCGCCATGCCGTAGGAGAAACGCAGGTTCTGGAACGTCTCGAGATAGATCTGCACAAGGATCGGGCGCGTCTCGAGACTGCTGCCGGCCAGCACCCAGGCTTCGTCGAACAGGTTGAAGGCATTGACGGTCGCATTGGTCATCGACACGGCGATGGCGCTGCGCACCAGCGGCAGCGTGACCAGGGTGAACATTTGCGGGCGCGTCGCGCCGTCGATCCGTGCGGCTTCGTAGAGATGGCTCGGAATGCTCTGCATGGCGGCGAGCACGATGACGATCGTCAGCGGCATCATCCGCCAGACATGGACCACGGTGACGGCGAGGATCGCACTCGTCTTGTCGTTGAACCAGACATGGTTTTCGAAGGGTAGGCCGAACGCGGTGAGGATGCCGTTCAGCAGCCCGGCCCCCGGCTGGTAGATCCAGAGCCAGATGACCGAGTTGACGACGCCGGGCAGCGCCCAGGGCAGGATCACGGCCGCCAGGATCCACTGCCTGCCGGTCTTCACCTGGTTGATCAGTGCTGCCGCCAGTACGCCGAACACGGTTTCCGCCAGAACGGCGAGCACCACATAGATCAGCGTGTTCATCCAGGTGGAGGCGAGCGGCGCATCGGAGAACATCCGCGCGTAATTGTCGAGGCCGACGAAGGGCGTGCCCGCCTGCATCGGGTTGACCCGATGCAGGCTGTCCCACAGCGTGCGCGCCATCGGATAGAAGACCAGCGCCACCATGGTCAGCAGGATGGGGAGGACGAGGAGGACACCGAGCGAGGCGTCGGCCCGGAAGCCGACCCCCTTTCTGCCCGTTCGCCGTCCAACGATCGCGGTTGTCATTCCGCCATCGCCTGCTTGGCCGCTTCGGCGATGCTTTCGACAGCCTGGTCGACCGTCAGCTGGCCCTTGGCCGCGCTGTTGATCGCCGTGTTCACGCCGCTCGAGAACTGCGGATACCAGGGCGGCGTCCCCTGCGGGAACAGCGCTTCCACCGTCTTCGACTGGGCCACCAGCGCGTCACCGCTGTTGAGCTTGCCTTCCTGGTTCAGCTCCGCCAGCGCGCTGGTGCGGGTCGGCAGGAAACCATTGACGACGTTCTTCTTCTGGAACTCCCGGCTCGTGAACCATTTGACGAAGGCGATCGCCGCCTCCTGGTTTTGCGAGACCTTCGGGATGGCCAGCGCTTCCGGCAGGCCGAAGCTGCGGGTCTCGCCGCTTTCCGTCGGAACAAGGATCGCCTCCGCCTGGCCGGCGACCTTCGACTGCTTCGGATCGTTCATCTGTCCAAGCCGGCCGGGCTCGCCGGAGATCATGATGCTCGTCAGGCCCTGGGCGAACATGCTCTCGTTGATCTGGCTGTCCTTCAGCCCGGTCGAGGCCGGATCGACGAGGCCTTCCTTCAGCAGCATGAGTTCGAAGGCAAGCGCCTTGTAGCCGGCCGAGTCCGGCGTCGTGAACAGCGGCTTGAAGTCCTTGTCGAACAACTCGCCGCCAAAGGCCTTGGTCAGAAGGTACCAGCTGGTGGAGGCACCCTCCGTTGCCGAGAGCGGCAGGCCGATCGGATAGGTGGAGATGCCCTTGTCCTTGATCTGCTTGGCCGCCGCCACCATCGCATCGAGCGTTTTGGGCATCTCGCTGATGCCTGCATCGGCGAAGTGCTTCTTGTTGACCAGCATCACGCGGAAGTCGTTCGTGTAGGGGATGCCAAGCAGCTTGCCATCGACGGTGAAGATCTTCGAGACGCCGATGTCTTTCACCGTCTCCTCGTCGATGACGTCGTCAAGCGGCAGGTACCAGTCGGCAGCCGCGAACTGGCCGGTCCAGGACCAGTCGAACTCGGTAACATCGGCGGGGGCGGTGCCCGCAACGAGCGCGGTGACGAGCTTCGGCCGGATATCGTCCCAGGACAGCGTCTGGAGGTCGACATGGATGCCGGTCTCCGCTTCGAAATCGGCGGCGATGTTCGGGCCCTGGGGCGAGGGCATCAGAACCGTGATGGACTGGCCGGCAAGCGGCTTTCCGTCCTGCGCAAAGGCCGGTGCGGCAAGTGCGAAGGCGCTGGAGGCCAGCAGTGACAAGATGAATCTACGCATGTTCCCATCCTTTGTTGTTATCGAGGCAGTGGAGTCATCGTCTCAGTCACGGCCGCGCGCGCGGACGCGGCCGTCGTCGTCAGCCAGTCCTGGTCCTGCGACCAGCCGAGCATTTGCGCGGCGACCAGCAGTGCGCCGCCGATCGGCGGCAGCCGCGGGGCGAGGGCCGGTCGGCCGATGCGCTGTTCCAGCGCGGTCAGGAGAAGGCCGCTCGCAAAGGTGCCGCCGGCATGCGTCCAGTCTGCGCCGTTGGCGTCAGGCGCGACTGCCCGATAATGTTTCGCCAGCTCATCGGCAGCCTGGTCGAGCAGCCGGCGGGAAGCCATGTCCCCTTCGCGTGCCGCCTGATCGACGAGGCGGGAGAGGGCGGCGATCGCCGGCCGCGGATGGGCGAGATCCGTCACCCAGGCGCCAAGTCCGTTCATGGCATCGGCCGGGTCGATCTGCAGGTGGGACAGGACAAGCGGCGCAAGCCGGCTCTGCGGCTGGCGTCCGTCGAGACTTTGGCTCACGAGGCTCAAGGCAAGGCGGCCGATCCAGTAGCTGCTGCCCTCGTCGCCGATCACATCGCCCCAGCCGCCGGACCGTGTGGACGTCCCCTCGGTGTCGCGCGCCCAGGCCATCGATCCGGTGCCGGACAGGATGAGCACGCCCGCCTGCCCGGCGAAGGCGCCGCGATGGGCAGCATCGACGTCGTTGAGAACCTGTGTGCGGGCTGCCGGAAAGGCCTCGGCAATCACCTCTTGCTGTGCTTGCGAGAGATGACGAACCTCGCCGAAGACGGGGAAGGCCGCGGCGACGGCGGCGAGATGAGCCCGGCTGCGGAACGGCGCCAGCCCGCGGTCGAGCTCGGCGCGCCAGTTCGGATTGTCCATCGGATTGACGCCCCCGACGAGCGCCGTTTCGAGGATGTGTCCTTGCCGGTTGGCAAGCGCGAGCAGGGTCTTGCTGCCGCCGCCGTCGATGCCGAGGATCAGATCGCCGCTCATTCCTGGGCTCCGATCGTCACATAACGGGTCTCGACGGAGGCGTCTTCGAGCTGCCTGCGCCATTCAGCACCGAGCGCGGCATCGGTGATCAGACGCGCTTCGCTGAGCGGCGCCACCTTGTAGGTCGCGGTCGTTCCGAATTTGGTGCTGTCGGCGAGGACGGAGCGATTGGCCGAGCGCGTCAGCATGCGGCGGTTCAGGCTCGCTTCGGCGCTGTCGACGCTGTAGATCGCGCCGTCGGTGCTGATGGCGCTGGCGCCGAGGAACAGCTGATCGAACCAGATCGTTTCCAGCATGGCTTCGGCCTGCGGGCCGACCATCGACGCATTCTCGCTGCGCAGCTGTCCGCCGAGCAGCGTCACGTCCAGGGTCGGGACATTCAGGAACTCCTGCGCCACGATCAGCCCGTTCGTGAAGATGCGCAGCGGGATCGGGTTGATGCGGATGCGCCGTGCCAGCTGCAGCACCGTCGTCCCTGCATCAAGAAAGATGGCTGTGCGGGGTACCAGCGTCTCATAGGCTGCCGCTGCAATCGCCCGCTTCGCGGCGAGTTGACGCTTTTCGCGCTCCTGGAAGGCCAGCTCGACGGACGAACCTTCCGCGATGCGCGCACCGCCATGAACGCGGTCGATGACGCCGCTTTCCTCAAGGATCTGTAGATCACGCCGGACGGTGGCAAGCGACGCTCCGACCGCATCGGCGAGATCCTGGATGGTGGAGAAGCCGTGCGCGTAGAGATGGCTGCGGATACCGTCCAGCCGATCCGTTTTCAGTCCACCGCCCTGGCTCATGCTGCGTCCCCGCATCTCCGTCAGTAAGAGCAAGCTTTCATGTCATTCGATCAGAGTCAATCAGATTCGTGATTTATTTTGACGTGATCGGAAATGCTCGTCCCCATGGCCGCCGCGGGAGCAGCGACCACGGGTGCTTGATCCGACGTCAGTGATAAGCCGGCAGAAGATCGCCATGGGCTTCGATCAGATCGTCCACCAGATGCCAGATCTGGTCCGGAGAAAGCTCGGCAGCAGTATGGGGATCCAGCAGGGCAGCCTGATAGATCCGGTCGCGCTTTCTTGTCAGCGCCGCTTCCACGGTTAGTTCCTGCACGGAGGTGCTCAGCCGCATGACGGCGGCAAGCTGGGCGGGAAGGCGGCCGATCCGGGTCGGCTGGATGCCGTTGCGGTCGACATGGCAGGGTACTTCCACGATGCATTCGGGCGGCAGATTGTCGATCAGGCCGGCATTGGGGACATTGCCATAGATCAGCGCCGGCTCGCCGGTGACGGCAGCATGGATGATCCCGGCCGCATATTCGTGGCTGCGGCAGACCTCGATCGGCCGGTCGCCCTCCAGCGCCTTGCGCAGCGCCTGCCATTCGGCAATCTGCACCTCGCAGCGGCGGATATATTCGTCGAGGGGGATGTTGAGCGCCTGAACGAGGTCAGGCTGGCGAGCCTTGATGTACCACGCGGTATATTCGGAGAAGTGCTCGCTCGATTCCGTCACGAAATGGCCGAGCCGTTTCAGCACGTCGAACCGCACCCGGTCGTCCGCCGGCACGCGCCCTTCCTCCGCCAGTGCCTGGAGGCGCGGATAGAGATCTTCGCGTCGGCCGTCCCGATGGACCTTTTCGAAGTTGAGGAAGAAGGCAACATGGTTGATGCCGGCGGAACGATAGGTGATGTCGGCGATCTCTTCGCCAAGGCACTGCGCGAGATGGCCGGCGGTGTGCTGCACGCTGTGGCAAAGACCCACGGTGCGCAGCGATGGCGACAGTTCCTTGATCGCCCAACAGTTGATGGCCATCGGGTTCACATATTGCATCATCAGCGCGTTCGGGCAGACCTCTTCCATGTCCCGGCAGATGGCCTCCAGAACCGGGATGGTCCGCAAGCCGCGGAAGATGCCGCCGATCCCCAAGGTATCGGCAATCGTCTGCCGCAGGCCGTAGCGCTTCGGCACCTCGAAATCCGTCACCGTCGCCGGCTTGTAGCCGCCGACCTGCATCATCAGGATGACGAAATCCGAACCGCGCAGCGCCTCGCGCCGGTCGAGCGTCGCCTCGATCCGCACGCGGGTCAGTGCCAGCGCCTCGCAGATGCGGCGCGCAACGATCTCCGAGGTCTTCAGGCGCTCGGGATCGATGTCGAACAGGCTGATGACATAGTCATGCTCGCTGGGCGTGGAGAGAACGTCGCCCAGGATGTTCTGGGCAAAGACGGTGCTGCCCGCACCGATGAGACAAATTTTTGGCATGGAGACCTCCAGAGGTGTTTCTCCAGGGCACTCTTCCCCTTTGATCGCGGAACTTCTTCCTGTTAAACGGCCCATTATTCCTGGATCTGCGCGTCGGGACGATGAGAGAAGAGTTTTCCGAGTTCAACGATTGGGTTCTGCCGTCGAAGACCCTCTTCGTGGAGCAGCACATGGCCAGTCCCATGGCCGCGGCGCATTGGCATGATCATGTCGAGCTCAACCTGCTGACCGGCGGCGGCATGACCTATTTCTTCGACGGACGGCAGGAGCATGTCGAGGCCGGCCGGCTCGTGCTGTTCTGGGCGGCGATTCCGCACCAGACGATCGCGGTCACGGACGTCGCGCCGCTCATCTGCATCTACCTGCCCCTGACGGATTTCCTGGCCCTGCCGATCGACCCCTCCTCCCGCCAGGCGATCATGCAGGGCGCCTTTTTGAGGGGAGGGGAGGGCTGCGCGGCAGGCCTGGGGCTCGTCGAGACCTGGCTCGCGGACTGGCAAAGCCGCAGCGAGGTGCGCCGCCAGCTCGTGCAGGAAGAGATCAAGCTCGCCGTTCGCCGCCTGATCCTGGACCAGGCCGATCGGTCGATCGCCACTGACCGGGTGGGGCCGCCGGTCAGCCAGGCCGTCGGCCATGTCCAGCGGTTGACCGAAGTCATCAATGCCCGCTTCGGCGAGCCGCTGACGCTCTCCGCCCTGTCCGCATTCGCAGGCGTGCACCCCGCAACGGCGAACCGCGCCTTCCGCGAGGTGCTCGGCCTGTCGGTCATGGATTACCTGGCACGTGTCCGTTTGGCGCGCGCCATGCAGCAGCTGGTCGAAACCGACGCGGCGATCCTCGCCATCGCGCTCGATTCCGGGTTCGGATCGTTGTCGCGCTTCTACGACGTCTTCAAGGACAGGGTCGGCGTGACGCCGCGACAGTTTCGTCTCGCAACGCGAGCTTGAGGCTGGCGGGCTCTGCCAAGCGCAACAGGGTCGGACCCGATCGGTCGAACCTATGCCGATTGCCGCAGCATCAGCTCCGACTTCAGGAGGATCCTGTCCTGATGCAGCTTCGGCTCGTTAGGGTCGGTGCTTTCGCCGAGCTTTTTCAGAAGCAGGCCGATCGCCAGCCGGCCGATCTCACTGGTGTTCTGGGCCACCGTCGTCAGGGGCGGGCAGGTGTATCTCGACAGCGGATGATCGTCATGGCCGGCGACGCGCAGGTCGCAATCCGGCCCATGGCCGATCTTCAGCCCGCGCTGCCAGGCAGCGGCGATGACGCCGAAGGCGAGCCGATCATTGGCGCAGACGATCGTTCGGCTGGGAAAGCCGATCTTCTGCTCGAGGATGCGGGTCGTTTCCTCGAAGGCGAACTGCTCGAAATCCCAGCTGCGGATTTCTCGCAGCGCGATGAGCTGCGGCACCTGGCGGAGCGTTTCCATCGCCTCGATATAGGCCGTCTTGCGCTCGCCGGCATTGGCGTTGACCTCGGGCATGGCGAAGTAGCAGGGCGGCTCGCCGGACCGGCAGAGATAGTCGACCATCAAGGCGAAGCTCTGCCGGTTGTCCGTGCCGACGAAGGCCGCGTCGCCATCGAAGGGCGTATCGACATAGACGAGGGGAATGTCGCGACCGAGCTGTTCGAGCAGCGGGCTTCCCTCCGACTGGCCGACCGGGGCGATGATCGCGCCGGCGACATTCATCGAACGGAAGGTGCGGATCGCCTCTTCCTGGATGTCGCGCCGGCCATCGCAGGACAGGACGAAGACGAGAAACCCCGCCTGGCTCGCGAGAATCTCGATCCGCCGGATCAGGCCCATGAAGAACGGGTCGAGGCTGTTCGGGATGACGATGCCGATGATATTGCTGCGCCGCCGGTTCAGGTTGACCGCAAACATGTTGGGCCGGAAGCCGGACTTGCGCAGCGCCTCCTCGATCGCGTCTCGGGTCTTCTTGCGGACCGAACTGGGATCGTTGAAATATTTGGAGACGGTTGGCCGAGACAGTCCGACAAAATCGGAGAAGTCCTCCATCGTCCTGATCGTCTTGGCCAAGCCCGTCGCTCCGTTCCGCCTGTTCCCGATCGTCATAGTCGCTCGCGGCGCTCTCGAAAAGCGCCGCGACGCAGAGGAACCCGGTGCCGCGCGTTCCCGCCCTCAGTCCGCGACGAACTGCACCTTCATCGTGGCAGGATCCTGGGATTTGGCCGCGAAGAAGGGCAGCATGTCGGCAATCGGCAGCCGGTGCGAAACGAGCTTCGACAGCCGCTCGCCATCCCGAGCCAGGATACGAAGCGCATCCGGGATGTTGCCGTTCAACGAATGCGAGCCGGACACACGGATCTGGCGGCGGAAGATTTCGAAAGGGGAGAGGGCGATGCGGGCGTCCGGCGCGCAGACGCCGAAGATCATCACCGTGCCGTCATCGGCCACCTGATCGATCATGCCTTCGACGACGCTCGGCACCCCCGTCGCATCGGCCACGAGGTCGAAGCCATGGCGCCGTGCGGCAAGATCGGACGAGCCTGCCTCCACCGCCTCGAACCCGAGACCTTCGGCAAACTGCAAGCGGTAGGCGATAAGGTCGGCAACCGCCACATGCGCGACGCCGGCAGACTGCAACGCAAGCCCCAGAAGCAAGCCGATCGGGCCGGCGCCATAGATCAGGGCGGTCTCGGGCAGCCGTGCGCTGCGTCCGATCTCGGCAGCCTCCAGCCCGTTCAGCACGCAGGCCAGCGGCTCGGCGAGGGCGGCGCGTTCATAGGGCATGTCGCCGATATCGTGCAGATGATCGACGCGCACCACCGCATAGTCGGCAAAGCCGCCATCCTGGGTGACGCCATAGGCCTTGAGGTCGCTGCACAGATTGGTGAGTCCGCGGCGACAGGCCCGGCAATGGCCGCAGCTCAGGTTCGGATCGACAGCCACGCGCATGCCTTCGCGAATGCCTCCAGCGGTGTCGGCGGTGCGGACCACCTCGCCGGCGAATTCATGCCCTGGTACGACCGGGAAGGCGCCGGTGCCATAGCGCGCATGCAGCACGTCGATATCGGTATGGCAGAGGCCGGAGGCGCGGACGCGGACCAGCGCCTCGCCCGGCTTGAGATCGGCCACCGGCATCTCCGCCAGCCGCGCCACGCCCTTGTCGAAGAAACGGATCGCCTGCATCGCTGTCTCCTCAGCTCATCCAGTTGCCGCCGTCGACATTGTATGTCTGGGCGAGGATGTAATCGCTGTCGGGGGAGGCGAGGAACACGGCAAGGCCCTTGATGTCGTCGGGGGTGGCGAAGCGGCCGATCGGAACGGACTTGGCGACGGCGGCCTTCTTCTCGCCGGGCTTGAGACCCTCGTGTTCGGCGAATTTCGCATCGACCACGTCCCAATGCTCGCCATCGACGACGCCGGGCGCAATGGCATTGACCTTGATGCCATGCTTGACGAGCGCAAGGGCCGCCGACTGCGTGGCGGAGATGATGGCCGCCTTGGACGCGCAGTAAAGCGTCACCAGCGCCTCGCCGCGCCGGCCGGCCTGGCTCGCCATGTTGATGATCTTGCCGCCACGCCCACGGGCGATCATCACGTTGGACACGGCCTTCATCATGAAGAGCGGCCCCTTGAGGTTGACGGAGAAGACGCGCTCGTAGCTTTCGGGCGTGATCTCGTTGATCGGCGCCATGTCGAAGATGGCTGCATTGTTGACGAGGATGTCGATCCCGCCATGCTCGGCGTCGATCGCGGCAACCACACGGTCGATGCTCTCAAGATCGGTCACATCCAGCGCCACCGCCGTGGCGGACGCGCCGATCTTGGCCGCCGCCTCACGGGCGCGTGCGATGTTGATATCGGCGATGATGACGCGTGCGCCCTCGGCCACGAAGGCTTCCGCAAAGCCCAGCCCGATACCACGGGCACCGCCGGTAATCAGCGCGATCTTGTTGTGCAGTTTCATGGGAAATCCTCGAAGAAATGCTCTCTGTGCCAGGGGCGCGCGAAAGAACGTCGGCGCCTGGCACGTCAAGATGCCCGGCGGCGACCGCCGGGCATCTCCGGGAGGCCCGCCCGTCACCGAGCGGGATCGGATCAGTTGCCGTAGCCGGCGGCCTTCATGTCGCCTTCCACCTGGGCCTGGGAGGCTTCAAGCGCGGCATCCACCGTCTGCTGGCCGGACAGAGCCGAGCTGATCTGCTGGCCGACGAAGGTGCCGATCGCCTGGAATTCCGGAATGGCCACGAACTGGACGCCGGTATAGGGAACCGGATCCTTGGTCGGCTTGCTCGGATCGGCAGACATGATGGCGTCGAGCACGGTCGCGGCGAAAGGGGCAGCCTTCTGATATTCGGGCAGCGCGTAGGTGGACTTGCGCGTGCCCGGGGGAACGGCGACCCAGCCTTCGGACTCACCGACCAGCTTTACATACTCCTTAGACGTCGCCCATTTCAGGAATGACTTTGCCGCATCGACCTTGGTTGAGGTGGCAGGGATGGCCAGATCCCAGGACCAGGACCAGCTGGCGCCGTTCGGCGTGACCGCGACCGGGGCGCGGGCAAAGGCGATCTTGTCGGCCACCTGGCTCTGCTTGGGGTCGAAGACGCGGCCCGCTGCCGAGGTCGCGTCGATCCACATGGCGCAGCGGCCGGTCGCAAACAGCGTCTGGTTCTCGTTGAATCCGTTGGCGGTCGCACCCGGAGGGCCGTAGTTGGTCAGCAGCGCGACATAGTCGGTGACAGCCTTCTTCCACGGCTCGGAATTGATCTGCGGCTTCCAGTCCGTATCGAACCAGCGGCCGCCATAGGTGTTCACCATCGTGCCGATGAAGGCCATGTTCTCGCCCCAGCCCGGCTTGCCGCGCAGGCAGATGCCGTATTGCTGCTTCGACTTGTCGGTCAGCTTGGCGGCGAATTCCTTGATCTGCTCATAGGTCGGCTGTTCGGGCATGCTGAGCCCGGCCGCCTCGAACAGGTCCTTGCGATAGAGCGTGAAGGAGCTCTCGGTATAGAAAGGCACCGCATAGAGCTTGCCGTCGACCGTCAGGCCGTTCTTGATCGGCTCCAGAAGGTCGGCATAGTCGTAGGCATCGCCGAAATCGTCGACCGGCGTCAGCCAGCCCTGCTTGCCCCAGATCGGCGCTTCGTAGCCGCCGATGGTCAGGATGTCGAACTGGCCGCCCTTGGTGGCGATGTCCGTCGTCAGGCGTTCGCGCAGGACGTTCTCCTCGAGCACGATCCAGTTGATCGTGTTGCCCGTCTCCTTCTCCCAGATCGGCGACAGCTTCTGCATGATGATCATGTCACCATTGTTGACGGTGGCGATGTTGAGCGTTTCGGCCTGCGCTGCGCCGGCCAGCAGGCCCGCACCGACGACAGAGGCCAGCAATGACAGTGAAATCTTCCTCATGGGCTTCTCCCTCCCAATCCCTGAACACGCATAAAAGTGACATGCGTAAAGTTTTTATCTGGCGTGCGGTCGGTTTTGTCAAGCGGCTCGTGGAGGAAGGGGAACCCCGTATCGATGTGCGGTGCGGCAGATTCCATGCTGCATCTGCGTTATCGGGCTCGGTCAGGATCAGGTGAAGAGGATGCGCGCCTTGAAAGATATCAAGAACAAGATTTACGCATGATAATTTCTTATTGACAGGTCTGGCTGCCGCTCCTAATCGACAGGACCGAGAAAAGGGGTCGTCGGCAGGTCTTTCAAGCGGAGTGTTCGAATGGTGGAAGTCGCGGGAGTGGCGCCGGACGCGCTGGGGCCGACAATCACGATCGGGGAGATTCTGGTCGAGCTGATGGCCACCTCCATCGGCCATGGCTTCAAGGCGCCGCAAGCGCTCATCGGCCCCTTTGCAAGCGGCGCGCCGGCGATCTTCATTGACCAGGTGGCCAAGCTCGGCGGCGGCGCCGGCATCGTATCGGCGGTTGGCGACGATGACTTCGGCTGGCTGAACATCGACCGGCTGAAGGCGGACGGCGTCGATGTCTCGGCCATCGCCGTTTTGCCAGATTGGCCGACGGGGAGTGCCTTCGTGCGCTACCGCGAGGACGGCGCCCGCGACTTCGTTTTCAACATCGCCCGCTCCGCTGCCGGCCAGACGACGCTGACTGACGCGGCGGAGGCGCTGATCGCGCGGGCGGGCCATGTCCACGTCATGGGCTCCGCCTTCGCGATCCCCGGAATGGCACGCCTCATCCTGAAAGCGGTGGAGGTGGTGAAGGCCCGGGGCGGCACCGTCTCCTTCGACCCCAACCTCCGCAAGGAACTGATGGGCAGCGACCTCGGCCGGCAGGTCGAGGCCGTGATCGCTGTGACCGATCTTCTGCTGCCCTCCGGCGACGAGCTCTTTCTTGCAAGCGGCGAAACGCAGGAGGGCGCGGCGGTCAACCGCCTCTTCTCCCGCGGGATCGCCGAAGTGGTCGTCAAGCGCGGGCGCGAGGGCGCGACGCTCTTCTCGCAGCGCGAGGGCCGGATCGACGCTGCCGCCTTCACGGTCGAGGAGATCGACCCGACCGGGGCCGGAGACTGCTTCGGCGCAACCTATCTCACCCTCCGCCGGCAGGGGACCGATGCGCTCCCGGCGCTGCGCTACGCGAATGCCGCGGGCGCGCGCACCGTGACCCGACAGGGGCCCATGGAAGGAACATCCAGCAAGGCGGAGCTCGACCGCTTCATCGACGCGCAAGGAGCCCAGGCATGACCACGCTGCTCTCGACCTTCGCCGAGGCCCGACGCAGCGGCAGGCCGGTCGGCATCGCCTCGGTCTGCTCGGCCCATCCGACCGTCCTGCGCGCCGCGCTACGCCGCGCAAGGCGCAATGGGCGCCCGGTGCTGATCGAGGCGACCTGCAACCAGGTCAATCATCTCGGCGGCTATACGGGCATGACACCCCGGGACTTCGTGGCCCTGACCCGCTCGATCGCGGCGGAGGAGGGGCTCGACCCGTCTCTGATCCTGTTCGGCGGCGATCATCTTGGCCCCAACCCGTGGCGGGCGGAGCCGGCTGCCGCGGCCATGGAGAAGGCCCAGGCGATGGTGCGCGCCTATGTCGAGGCCGGTTTCACCAAGCTTCATCTCGATGCCTCGATGGCCTGCCGCGGTGATCCGCCGGCGCTCGACGACGCGACCGTCGCAACCCGGGCGGCCGCGCTCTGCGCCACGGCCGAGGCGGCGGCGCGGGAGAAGGGGCTTCCTCTGCCCGTCTATATTCTGGGCACGGAGGTTCCGGTTCCGGGCGGCGCGGATCACGCGCTCGACCATGTGGAGCCGACCGATCCGGATGCCGCACGGACGACGATCGAGATCCATCGGACACTCTTCGCGCAGGCGGGCCTTGACGATGCTTTCGCGCGCACGATCGCGTTCGTGGTCCAGCCGGGCGTCGAGTTCGGCAGCGATACGGTCATCGCCTATGATCCTGCAAAGGCGCAGGCCCTTTCCGCCTTGCTCGAGGCGTTTCCAACGTTGAACTTCGAGGCGCATTCGACCGACTACCAATCCGCCGCCGCGCTTGCTGCGCTGGTTCGCGATGGCTATCCGATCCTGAAAGTCGGCCCGGGCCTCACCTTCGCCTATCGCGAAGCCCTCTATGCGCTCGACCTGATCGCCACCGAACTCCTGCCCGGCTATGGCGATCGCCCGCTGATGCGGACGATGGAAACGCTGATGACCGCCGACCCCTCGGACTGGCGGGGACACTACCATGGCGATGAGGCCGCTCTCAGGCTGCAGCGCCATTACAGCTACAGCGACCGGATCCGCTACTATTGGACCCGGCCGGAAGCCCAGGCCGCCGTCAGCCGCCTCCTCGATGCGCTCGCCGGCCGGCGCATTCCGCCGACCCTGCTCCATCAGTTCCTGCCGCAGATGGCGGAGGCCGCCGCGGATGGCTCGCCGGCCGAAGCCCTGCTCATCGAAGCGGTCGACCGCGTGCTTGCCGACTACGACCAGGCCGCCAACCCCTGAGGCGGCCCGGACCCGACGCCTGACGCGGAAGCCTCTGCTTCCGGCTGGCGCTCAGTCTTGCGCCGCCAGCCTCATCAGACCGTCGAGGAGCGCGCTGGCGACCGGGTCCTCCTGCGTGTCCGGCCCCATGACGCGGAAGGTGGTCGCTACCAGCTTGCCGCGGCCAAGACGCTTCTCGATGAGGAAAGCGGCCGGCTTGTGCACCCAGCCGATGACCACGCCGGCATGGACGCGGCCATGGAACTCCCAGGGCCGGAACCCGGCCATGACCTGCAGCGGAACCACCGCGCCGAAGGAAAGGTCGAGCAGCGGTCCACCCGGAATGTGCGAGAATGCGCCATCCCGGCGCAGCCATGAAAAGTTGCCCACCCAGTCTCCCCGCCAGAGCGATTTGTGGCGATCGACCAGGCTGTAGCCAGGAAAGGAGAAGTAGGGGCCGGAGATCAGCCCGCCGCCCCCGGCATCGATTTCGATCGAGGTCGGCCCGTCGCGCGGTGGGGTGTCGTCGCGCAGCCGTCCCGGCGCCTTGTCGACAAGCTGCAGCACATGCAGCCCATCATGGATGGCGTCGATCAGCGCCGGTGTCAGCCTGTCTGTCACGAAGACAGGCGCCGACGCGTCCTGCCGGTAGCCGAGCGCGTCGAGCCGCTCCGCCATGCGGTCCTGATCGCTGGTAAAGAGGGGGAGGGGGGGGCGCTCGCGCGCCGCATACAGTGACAGCGTTTCGCTGTTGCGCGCGATCTCGTCTCCACCGGGCGCCAGGAGCCGGAACTCTACCTTGGCGCGTGAGGCCTCGGACTGAGAACCGATCGCGATCTCGAGCGGCGCCTCATGCACCTGCATCGGCTCGATCTCCGGCATGGCGAGGCTGCCGCTCTGGTTGCCGAGCGACCATTCGAGCCGGCTTCCCTGAGGAATGCGCGCGCCGCCCGTGGCGATGGCAAGGGCAAATTCGGCCGTGCCACCGGAGGCGACGGCGTAGGCGGACGCACCGGGTGCGATGATCACATCCGCATTCACCTCCGGCAAAGCGCTTGCGAAGACGCGCGGATTGCGCGCCATGTCCATCAGGCCGTTGCCTTCCCAATGCACGTCGGTCAGTTCCGTCACCACATAGCCGCCGATCTGCGGATGGCGGCGGATGACCTCGATCTCGTATTTGAGGTTCATATGCTGGTGCCACTGCACCTGCTCGATAAAGGCGGAAAAGGGGCCGAACACCTGGAAGAGGCCAAGCTCGCGGTAGCGCGCCTCGATCCCCTGCGGCAGGGCCGTGCCGTCTGCCCAGGTTGCGCCATAGCTGGTCCACCAGGGATCGCGCCCCTGCTCGTCGCGCAGCAGCGCAGGGTCGGGCAAACCCCAGACGCCGAATTCGGACAGGATCAGCGGCTCTTGGCCGGTCCGCACGGCCTCGGCATCCTTGGAGAAGGTCCAGTCGGCATTGGCAGCGAATTCCTGGCAAAGCAGGTCCCACTCCGCGCGCCGGTCGGTCGCCGTGCGGTAGAAGTGGTAGTCGTTGATGTCGGTCTTGACGTGATAGTTCGGGAAGCAGGCCGAATTGTCCACGACCAGCCGCAGCGGATCTTCCGCACGCAGCCAATCGACCATCTCGGAGATCCAGCGCCGCTGTTCGGCCGATTCGCGCAGGCGCGTGCCCCAGTCCTCGTTGATCAGCGTCCAGATGATGATCGAGGGATGGTTGCGATCGCGAGCAAGGATGCCCTCCATCGTCTCCTTCAAGCGTCTCGCGGAGGAGGGCGAGAACGTCTCGACATTGGGAATCTCGGTCCAGATCAGCATGCCGAGCCGGTCGGCAACCTCGTAGTAGCGGGGGTCCGGCACCTTGATATGGCAGCGCAGGCAGTTCAAGCCGAGTGCCTTCGACTTGCGCAGCTGGTCCTCGAGCATTTCCAGCGAGGGCGGCGTGCCGAAGCCGTCCGGATAGTAATCCTGGTCGAGCGCGCCGCGCAGATAGAGGGGCGAACCGTTCAGCCAAAGCGCCCCGTCGCGGGCCTCGAACCGGCGGAAGCCGAAGGTGGAGGCGATCACGTCGGACCGGGCACCCCCGTCAACAAGCTCGAGGCGTGCGAGATAAAGGTTCGGCGCATCCGGCGACCAGGCCTGCGGCGCGGGAAGGGTGAGCGCATGCGACAGGCGGCCGGCTGCGGCCTCGACCCGCTCCTCAGCCAGGATTTGCCCTGCGGGATCGGTGATCGTCAGCCGAAGGGAGGCATCGGCGTGGTTCGAAAGAGCGGCGCTGACCGTCAGCCGCCCGTCCGGCCAGGACGGATCGAGACGCAGGTTCTCGATATGGACGGCGGGGCGGGCTTCCAGCGTGACGGACTGCCAGATGCCGGCCTGCGGGCCATACCAGCTCTGCTTGCCATGCGGAATCTCGGCAAAATCCGCCGCATTTCCGCGCCGATGAGCATCCGGGAGCTCGGCCACCACCTCGATCTCGTTTTCAGCTCGCACCAGCGCCGGCGGAAGAACGAGCGTGAACGGCAGGTAGCCGCCGTCATGTTCACCGATCTGCGTACCGTTCAGCCGGACCTGGCAGCGCTCGCCGACCGCGCCGAAGTGCAGAGCGATCTCCAGGCCCGACCAGTCCTTCGGAATTACCACCCGGCGCCGGTAGGTCGCCCTCCCGAAGCTGACCGCAAGATCCTCGAAACAGGCCTGCCAGGGCGCAGGCACGCGGGCCTCACGCCAGACGCCGTCGCTGTCATGACAGAAATCCCAGAGGCCATCGAGCGAGAGGCGGCGCCGGGCGGAGGCAGGAGCGGAAGTCGGGGAAGACGAGGTCATGGCGATACCCAAGCCGCGCACGGCGGCCTTCAAAGAAGGAGAAGAGAAGGGGAATGGGGAGGCGCCGGGCGGCCTGAGGGGAGAGAGGCTCAGGCGCCCGGCGCAGCGCGGCTAGCGGTTTCGGCGCAGGACGCGGTCGACGCCGGCCTGCATGGCCTCGATCGCGGCCTGCGGTTCCGTGCCCGTCAGCCACATGGCGTTCAGGTCGGTGATCATGGCGTTGTAAACCGCCCGCTGGTTCTGGACCTGCGGGAGGGCGGTGGCATTGGCAGCGGTTGCCGAGAACTCGTTGCGGTGCGGCAGCGCCTTGAACGGCTCGGAATCAAGCACCGACTGGCGGACCGACAGATGGCCGGTGCGCGACCATTCGAAATTGTTGTCGTTCAGGAATTTGAGGAAGGCTTCGGCGGCCTTGGTTTCCTCCTCGCTGCGGCTGTCATCCTTCGGAATCACCCACATATGGCTGTCCGCCCAGACCTTCTGATTGGCAAAGAGCTGCGGCACATTGGCAACGCGGTAGTTCTTCAGCGTTGCCTTGCCGCTCTTGGCCTGACTGTCATAATTGTCGACGCCCCAGGTGCCGTTGATCAGGATGCCGGCCTCGCCGTTCAGGAACGCCTGTTCGGAGCCCGGGTAGTCGAGCGCCGGGTTGGCGAGCCCTTCCGAATAGATCGACGAGATCAGCTTGGCGGCGTTGAGGCCCTCGGGCGTGTTGATGCTCGCAGTCTTGCCGTCGGCCGAGACGACATCGACCCCCTGCTGCCACATCAGCGTATCGAAGAAGCGGACCATCATGCCTTCGGCGCTCTGGGATTCGGACGCGATGAACGCCTTGCCCGTCGCTTCCTTGAACTTCTTGCCTTGGGCGATCAGCTCTTCGGCCGTCGTCGGCAGCATGGGCGAGCCATCGGCATTGACCATGCCTGCCTGCTTCATCAGGTCCATGTTCACATGGAAAAGCAGAGCGTGGAGATCGAAGGGCAGCGCGTAGATCTCGTCCTGGGCGGTGGCGTTCTTCAGCGCTGCCGGCACGAAGTCCTGCGTCTCGATGCCGAGCGCCTTCATCGGGCCCGAGAGCGGGGTCAGCAGATCGCGGTTGGCGAAGTTCGGCAGGACGGAGGCGTGCATGACCGCGATATCGGGGATGTTGCCGGTCGAGTAGGTCGCGGTCAGCTGGTCGTAATAGGCGCCCCATTCCACGGTCTGGGTCACCACCTTGGCGCCCAGCGTGTTCTCCGCGTTGAACTTGTTGGTAAGCACGGTGATGATGCCGCACTCGCCGTTCGCCTTGGAGACGTCGGTCACCGCGCCGTATTCGGTGTTGCACTCGCCGAAGAAGCGCAGAAGCGAAAGCTCCACTGCCTGGGCCGAACCGGCAAAGGCCGTCGTGGTCAGCAGCGTGGCGAGCGCCATCGTCCGCAGGGTGTCAAAGGTACGCATCGTTTCCTCCTTGGTGATGCAGAACCGTTTGGCCGGCCTCCCGCCGGCCAACGGATTATTTGCCGGCGTTCATGGCGACGCCGGCCACGATGAAGCGCTGGAAGATCAGGAACAGAAGCATGATCGGCAGACTGGCGAAGACGGCCGACGCCATCACCGAGCCAAGCCCTTCGGAAAAGGCGAAGTTGCTCTGAATGGACGCGAGACCGACCGTCACCGTGTACATGTCGGCCCGGGTGGCCGAGACGAGCGGCCAGAGAAAGTCGTTCCAGGCGAAGATGAAGGTGAAGAGGCCAAGCGTCGTCAGCGCCGGCACGGAGAGCGGCAACATGATCTTCAAAAACACCGTGAGCCGCGAGGCGTGATCGATCTCGGCCGCCTCTTCCAGCTCCTTCGGGATTGAGCGGAAGAACTGCATCATCAGGAAGACGCCGATCGGCACGGCCACGCGCGGCATGACGAGGGCGACATGGCTGTTGTGCAGCCCCCATGCGGAAAACATGGTGTGAAGCGGAATGAAGATCGATTGTTCCGGCACCATCAGCCCTGCCATCACCAGCAGAAACAGCGTCTTCTTGAAGGGGAAGCGCAGTCGGGCGAAGGCGTAGCCTGCCATGGACGAAACGATGAGCACGAGCGCGGTCATCGTCACGGCAACGATGAGGCTGTGCATCAGCCAGCGCGGCACCGTCTCCATCTTCAGAAGGTTGATGTAGTTGTCGAGCGTGAAGGGCAGGGGGATGAAGCCGGCGGTCGAGCGCATCAGCTCGGCATTCGGCTTCAGCGACATGGTGACGACCCAGAGGATCGGCAGCAGCCAGAGAATGGCGAAGGCGACCGTGAGTGCCAGGATCGCTCCGTCCGTGGCGCGACGCAGGCTGCGCGATCGGCGGGCGGCAAGGGGCGAGGCAGCAGGAGGCGAAGACAAGACGGCCATCACGCATCCTCCCGTCGGCCGAGCCAGAGCTGCGCCATGGCGAAACCCAGCATCAGCAGGAAGAGGCCGAAGGCCATGGCGGAGGCAAAGCCGACCTGCCAGTCGCGGAAGCTCGTCTCGTAGATATATTGCACGAGCATTTTCGTCCGGTTGGCCGGTCCGCCCTGGGTCATCAGATGCGCCTGGCCGAAGATCTGGAACTGGCCGACGATCTGCAGCACGAGGACGAGCAGCACGGTGTTGCGGATGGAGGGCAGGGTGATGCGGAACAGCGTCGTCAGCCGACCGGCATGGTCGAGCTCGGCCGCCTCGTAGAGCTCCGGCGGGATCTGGCTGAGGGCGGCCAGGAACAGCGCCATCGGCAGCCCGACGCCCCACCACAGCGTGGTGACGGTCAGCGACGGCATCGCCAGCGCGCCATTGCCGAGGAAGTTGATCGGTTCGGCGCCGAACCAGCGGAAGAGCGGGACCAGCAGGCCGTTATCGGCGTTCAGCACCATCGACCAGATGAGCGTGACGACGGACACCGAAAAGACGCTGGACAGGAAGAAGATCGACCGCAGGACACCTCTGACCCGCCCGCCGCCATTGACGGCGAGCGCGAGAAGCAGGGCCAGCAGGGTCATGCTGGGCACGGTCATCGCCACGAATTGCAGCGTGTTGCCGACTGCCTTCCAGAAGATCGGGTCGGCAGAAAGATCTTCATAGTTCAAGAGGCCGACGAACTCGCGGAAGTTCCCCGCCAGCTCCCAGTCATGCAGGCTCATCCAGAGCCCCTTGAAGAAAGGATAGACGAGAAGCACCCCATAGGCGACAAGGAAGGGCGAGAGGAACAAGGCCGCCGCGACCGCCTCTTTCCGCCGGGCCGGGGTTTCAAAGGCGGACATGCCGGCTGCCCCCTTCGAGTCCTGTTGCGGCAAGGGCCGTGATGGCCAGCTCGTCCGCATCGAACACATGGCGGATGCCGTCGCCGATGGCGAACCGGACCGTTGCGCCGATGGCAGGCGCAGCACCGCCGCGCTGTTCGGCGACGATGCTGGTTCCATCGGCGAGCGTCGCATAGACGAGCTGCATCGCGCCCAGCTGTTCCACCACGTCGACGGTGCCGGCGATTTCGCCGTCGTCCCGAGGCGTCAGGTTTTCCGGCCGGAGACCGAGCGTGACCGTCGCACCCACGGCCACGGACTCCGGCTGGGCGCGCGCGTCGAGCGTGAAGCCGCCCGCGCCTTCCAGCGTCAGCCGGTCGCCGGCGACGGCCGTAACGCGCGCCGGGATCAGGTTGATGCGCGGTGCGCCGAGAAAGCCGGCGATGAAGGCGTTTGCCGGCCGGTCGTAGAGCTCGATCGGCGTTCCCACCTGTTCGATGCGCCCTGCGCGCAACACGACGATGCGGTCGGCCATGGTCATGGCTTCCGTCTGGTCATGCGTCACATAGATCATGGTGGCGCCGAGGCGGTGATGCAGCCGGGCGATCTCCGTGCGCATGGAGACGCGCAGCGCTGCATCGAGGTTGGACAAGGGCTCGTCGAAGAGGAAGACATCCGGCTCGCGCATGATCGCCCGGCCGATGGCGACCCGCTGACGCTGGCCGCCGGACAGCGCATTCGGCCGCCGCTCCAGATAGGGCTCCAGCTGCAGGATAGCCGCCGCCTTGGCGATGCGCGCCTCGATCTCGGCCTTGGGCGTCCCGATGTTCTTCAAACCGAAGGCCATGTTCTGGCGTGCGGTCATATGCGGGTAGAGCGCATAGTTCTGGAAGACCATGGCAACGCCGCGGTCGCGGGCTGCCTCGTGGCGAACGGAGCGCCCGCCGATCAACACGTCGCCACCGCTCGCCTCCTCAAAGCCGGCAATGATGCGCAGGAGGGTCGACTTGCCGCAGCCCGACGGGCCGACGAAGACGACGAACTCGCCGTCCCTGATGCTCAGCGAGACATCGTGGATGACCTGGACTGCGCCGAACCGCTTCGATACCCCTGAAGGGTCACTTCCGCCATCCACTCCTCCCAAAGTGTTTAGTTATATATCCATTCTTATAACTAAATTTTTTCAGTTATCAAGCGCTCAAGCTGTCGAAGCGCGATGGGTCGTGCTATGCGGAGGGGATCAGGAGGGCCGCAGCGGTGCCGAAAAAGCCTACCATGTCCGATATTGCAGTCGCCTGCGGGGTATCCCAGGCGACCGTTTCACTGGTCCTCAACAATGCGCCGGGCACGCGCATTTCGCCGGCGACGCGGGAAGCCGTGCTCGCGAAGGCGGCCGAGATCGGCTACACCACCGTCCACAGGCGAGCCGAGCGTCGTCCGATGATCGCGATGTTGATCAACGACGTGACCAGCTCTCCGCATGTCGCCGGGCTGATCGACGGCGTGACCGAGGCGGCCAACGAACTCGGCCTGATGGTCTCGGTGATGCCCACGTCCGGCGACAGCGACACGGAAGAGGCGGCGCTCGACTATCTCACCGCCATGCCGGTTGCCGGTGTCCTCTATGCACGCCTCATCACGCAACAGGTCCATCTGCCGCCGCGCCTTGCCAACCTGCCGACGGTGCTTCTCAATTGCTACAGCGCCGATCGCACAGTATCGAGCGTCGTGCCGGGCGATCTCGTTGCAGGCCAGGCGGCAGCGCTCTCCCTGATCAAGGCCGGCCATCGACGCATCGGCTATATCGGTGGTGAGGACTCGATCGAGGCGTCGCGCGAGCGGCTGAAGGGCTACCGCCGCGCCTTGATGATGCATGACATCGCCGTCGATCCGTCGATCATCTTCAAGGGCGGCTGGACGATCAAGGGCGGCTATGATGCCTTCAAGCAGATGATGCTGCTGCCAGATCCGCCGACGGCGACCTGCTGCTTCTGCGACAGGACTGCCATGGGTGTCTATTCGGCCGCCGCCGAACTCGGTCTGACGATCCCGGACGACATGTCGATCATCGGCTTCGACAATGAATCCTACACGGCCGACATGGTGCCGCCGCTGACGACATTGCAGCTGCCGCACAGCGAAATGGGGCGCTATGCCGTCGAGCATCTCGCCGAACTCCTCTCCACGCCGCGGGCAAAGCCGCGCCCCTTCAAGGTCAAGTTCGAATGTGAGCTGATCGAACGCCGCTCCGTAAAAACGCTCGCCGCGCCGGACGTGGGCGCGAAACGCAAGACGACGGTCTAGACGCTCGAAGTCTTACGCGGCGGAGCTTTCGCGGTGTTTCAACAGCCGTGCGCGCAGCTGGGCTGCGATGAAGACGGCATGGTCGGTGACTTGCGGCAAGCCCATGAGTTCGCCGACGGTGCCGCGGGCAAGCGGCCCGGCAATGAAGACCTCCTCGACCGGTCTGCCGTTGCCGGCAAGCGGGTGCCCGTCCTGGTCGCAGGCGATGCCGAGCCCGGTCGGGCAGGGCTGCAGCAGGCCCTCGCGTGCGAGGTCGGCGAGGAAGGGCTGGCTCTCCAGAATGCCGCCATGGGCCGGACCGGTCGTCACGATCACCGCATCCGCCTCCACTTGGCGCAGGGTCTTCGACCGGCGGTCCCGCACCTGCAACCGATAAACCCCGTCCTGATGGTCGACCGAGGCAACCGATGCGGCGAGAAGCTGCAGGCGGCCAGCATCGGTGGCACGGCGCAGAACATCGTCCACCTGGGGCGCGATGCGAAAGCGGTGGACGTCCCAGAACGGGCGGAGGTGGCGGACGATCCGGCGCCGTTCGGCCATCGGCAGGCCGGGCCAGATGGTCTGGCCCTGCGCCCGAACGGCGTCGATCACGGCATGCCAGGTCAAGCCTTCGCGCTCGGCCTGTCGGATCGTCTGCCGGATATCGCGCAACAGGGTACTTGCCGACGTCCGGGGGCCGTCGGCGAAGGCGCCATAGGCTGCCTGGCCTGCGGGACCGTGCGCGCGTGACCGCAATCCGCGGCGCGAAAGGGAGAGAAGAGGGCCGCGATGCCCCTGCCGCGCAAGGGAGGCGATCGCATCCGCCGAGGTCAGCCCATTGCCGAGGATCAGCACTCGATCTTCCGTCTCGATCGGCGCCAGCGCGTCCGGCAAGGTCACGTCGGCGATCAGCTTCGGCGCGCCGCGCAGGGCCTCGAAGCCACGCGGCAAGGCGGGGGCGGGGTGGCTGACTGCCAGCACCACCAGATCGGCCGTGAGCGCCCGTCCGTCTTCGCCGTCGATCCGATAGCCGGAGGCAAGAGCTTTCAGCGCCCGGACCCTGGTTTGCCAATGCTCCACCTGACCGGCTGCCAGAAGCGGCGCCAGCCGCGCCGCCATATAGGCGCCGAACACGGCACGCTGCGGATAGGGCAGACCATCACGGCCGATGAGGTCGGCGTCGTGCGCTGCGGCGCCGGTTGCCTGAAGATAGTCCTCGAAGTCCTGCGGCCGCTCCGGGTCCATGGTCATCTTGCCGGCGGGAACATTGATGCGGTGGGCCGGGTCGGTCGCGCCATAGGCGAGACCCTGCCCCAGCGCGGCACGCGGTTCGACGACGATGATGCGTGTGCCAGGTGGCAAGGCCGGACCGGATGCCAGATGGGCGGCAACCGTCGCGCCTGTGAACCCGCCGCCGATGATGGCGACGGTTGGATTGTGAGGTGCAACGGTCAGGCGCGACATGATGAAAGAACTGCTCGTGAGAAAGAAAGGGCCGAAGGCTTGATCGCCAAGGCTTGCGTCAAGGACCTGTCAGACAGAGGGCGTGCCCTCAAGGCCCCAGAATTTGATTTTGTCCGCCCATCGCTTCGGCTCTCGGGAGAGATCGTCCCGATCGTCGGGCGTTTCAATCCCCGTGCTCGACGCTGCCAGGCGTCCCTCATGCTTCGCGCGGCGCAGCGCGCCCAGGAAGTCGAAAGTGAAAAGACTGAAGCTCATCGGCATGGCGGTCTCCCTGCCTGTTGATGCAGATCAGTGTGAGCGCGGCGCAGCCTGAAGTCAATTTAGTCTACGAATTTTATATTCTATTCGCCGCTTGTCCGAACCCTCGCTTCGCGCCGACCAGACGCCGAAAGGCATCCTGCGTATTTGGAAAATTTTTCTCCTCGCAGCGCCAATGTCGGAACGATCCCGACTCTGCTTGTCTGTTAAATCTAGTAATTTAATCGACAACAAGAGAGGGTGATCCATGAAGTTGACGACAGTTCTTTCCGCATTCCTGATCGCCATGGCGGGCCCGGCCATGGCCGAGACCGTCAAGATCGGCGTTGTGCCCGGCGTTTACGGGGATTCCGTCGAGGCGCTGGTGCCGGAGGCCAAGGCGGCCGGCATCGACCTTGAGGTCATCGAGTTCAGCGACTGGACGACGCCGAACGAAGCACTTCAGGCAGGCGATCTCGACCTCAACTATTTCCAGCATGTGCCCTTCCTCACCAATGCCATCAAGCAGAAGGGCTACACGATCACGCCGATCGGCGTCGGCACGCTCGCCAACATCGGCATCTACTCGCTCAAGCACAGGGATTTCGCCAGCGTTCCGGAGGGCGCGACCGTCGCCATCGCCAATGATCCGGTGAACCAGGGGCGCGGGCTGCTGCTGCTCGAACGGGGCGGTCTGATCAAGCTGAAGGAGGGCGTCGGCTATCTCGGCACGCTCGACGATATCGTTGAGAATCCGAAGAATGTCACCTTCCGCGAAGTCGAAGGCCCGCAGCTTGCGCGCATCACCGCCGATGTCGATCTGGCGCTGGGGTACCCGCATTTCATCATCGCCGCCAAAACCTTCGATCCGGGTTCGGGCCTGATCTATTCCGGCGTCGATGACAAGCAGTTCGCCATCGTCTTCGCGGCGAATGCCGCCAAGGCCGACAATCCGGTGCTGAAGAAGGTGGTCGAGCTCTACCAGTCCTCCAAGGTGGTTCGTGCGGCGATCGATGAAGGCTTCGCGCACAATCCCAAGCTCTACACCATCGCATGGGAGAAATGAGCGTGGCTGCGGTCGAAGCCGGCAGCGCCCGAGCGGCGGCACGGGGTGAACGGTTCCATCCGCCGGGTCCGCAGCGGGCGCAGCCCAGTCCAGGCGACGCTGCCGTTCCGGCTGATTACCCGGACGCCGGCAAACAAGCCGCAGTCGCCGGCTACGTGCGCTTCGAGGCCGTGGAAAAACGCTATCGATCACCGGCAGGCTCCGTCGAGGCGCTGAAGGGGATCGACATTGCGGTACCGGCCGGCACGATCTTCGGCATCATCGGGCGCTCTGGTGCCGGCAAGTCGACCCTGCTGCGCATGGTCAACCGGCTGGAACGCCCAAGCTCCGGCCGCGTGCTCGTCGACGGCGTCGATATCGCCGCGCTTGGCGAGGACGATCTGGTCCGCCTGCGCCGGCGCGTCGGCATGATCTTCCAGCATTTCAACCTGCTCTCGGCCAAGACCGTGTTCGACAATGTCGCCCTGCCGCTGCTGGTTGCCGGCGTCCCCTCGGCGGACATCGCTGCGCAGGTCAGCGAGGTGCTGGCGCTGGTCGGGCTCGCCGGCAAGGAGACAACCTATCCGTCCCGCCTTTCCGGCGGACAGAAGCAGCGGGTCGGCATTGCGCGCGCGCTTGTCAGCCGTCCGGAGATCCTGCTCTGCGACGAGGCGACCTCGGCCCTCGATCCGGAGACCACGGTTTCGATCCTCTCCCTTCTCAAGGACATCAATCGCCGCCTGGGCCTCACCATCATCCTCATCACCCATGAAATGAGCGTGATCCGCGAGATCTGCGACCATGTGCTGGTGCTCGATCAGGGGGAGATCGCCGAGACAGGGCGGGTCTGGGAGGTTTTCGGCCGGCCGACGCATGAGGCGACCCGGGCTCTGCTCGCCCCGCTTGATCGCGGCCTGCCGGAGGATCTCGCCGCCCGTCTCCAACCGCAGTGGGACGGCAGGCCGGCACGCGCGCTTATCGAATTCGTCTATACGGGTGCTGCCGACCGCAGGCCGGATGTTTCCGGCCTCTCGGCGCTTCTCGGCGCGAACACGCTGATCGTCCAGAGCCAGCTGGATCGGATCGACGGCCATCTGGCCGGGCGGCTCATTCTCTCGACGCCGGCCGGCGATCGGCTCGACACCCTCATCGCGGGCCAGGATCTGGCCCATGCCGCAAGGATTCTCGGCTATGTCCCCGCAGATGATTGATCGCCTGTGCCAGGCATTCCTCGATACGGTGACGATGGTGGGCGTCTCCGCCCTGATCGCTCTGGTGATCGGCGTGCCCTTGGCGGTCTTCCTGGTTCTGTCCGCGCCGGGCGGGCTCATCACCGCGCCGCGCAGCCACCGTATCCTCGGGGCCGTCATCAACGGCTTTCGCGCAGCGCCCTTCATCGTCCTTCTGGTCGCGCTCCTGCCCTTCACCCGGCTTGTGACGGGAACGACGATCGGCGTCTGGGCCGCCATCGTCCCCTTGTCGATCAGCGCGACGCCGTTTCTCGCCCGCATCGCCGAGGTCAGCCTGCGTGAGGTGGAGCCGGGACTGATCGAAGCGGCGCAGGCGATCGGTTGCCGCCGCTGGCACATCATCCGCCACGTCCTGTTGCCGGAAGCGCTTCCAGGCCTGATCGGCGGCTTCACGATCACGCTTGTCTCGATGATTGGTGCGTCGGCCATGGCCGGTGCGGTGGGCGCGGGCGGGCTCGGCGACATGGCGATCCGCTATGGCTACCAGCGCTTCGATACGACCGTGATGCTCGCCGTGCTGGTCGTGCTGATCGCCACGGTGTGCCTCGTTCAATTCGCCGGAGACACCGCAGTGCGCCGCCTGCGCGCGCGCTGATCTTCCCGTCTTCTTCAACCGGACATCGACCATGACACCCCATTCATCCCGCTCCGCCGGCCAGACGGAGACCGGCTCGGCCGAGGCACTGCTCCGCCGGCCGCGCGAACCCCGTCCCGTCTATCGCATTCGCGATGACGACGAGGCTGTCGACATCGCGCATCGGCTTGCCGAGCGCTTCCGGACCGGCGCCTCGGAGCGCGACCGGCAGCGCCGCCTGCCGTTCGAGGAGATCGAGACCTACACCGAAAGCGGGCTGGGCGCGATCACGGTGCCCAAGGCCTATGGCGGCACCGGTGCCGGCTACGAGACGCTGGCCAGGGTCTTCGAAATCCTCTGCGCCGCCGACCCCTCGCTCGGCCAGATCCCGCAGAACCAGTTCGGCGTTCTGGCGCTGGTTGCCGATATTGGAACCGAGGCGCAGAAGGCGCGCGTCTATGCCGATGTTCTCGCCGGTCATCGCATCGGCAATGCCGGGCCGGAGCGGAAGACGAAGCTGGTGACGATCTCGACGACCCGACTGGAGGCGACCAGTCGAGGGCTGCGGCTGACGGGTGAGCGCTTCTATTCGACCGGCGCGCTCTTCGCCCATTACATCCCGACCCGGGCGGTTGACGACGAGGGGCGGGCCGTGCAGGTCTGGGCGCGCAGCGGGCAGCCGGGCGTGACGATCATCGACGATTGGGCGGCCTTCGGCCAGCGCACGACGGCCAGCGGAACGGTGGTCTTCCATCAGGTGGCGATCGAGCCGGAGCTCGTCTTCCCCGTCCATGCCTTCAAGGACAAGCCGGGTCTGGCCGGGCCGGTGTCCCAGCTGATCCAGGCAGCGATCGACGCCGGCATCGCCCGCGCCGCCTTCGAGGATGCCTTGGGCTTCGTGCGCGAGCGGGCCCGTCCCTGGGTGGATTCCGGTCTTTCCCAGGCGACCGACGACCCGACCATCCTGCACAGTGTCGGCGCTCTGGCGACCGACCTGCATGCCGCGCAGGAAATCCTCTACGAGGCCGGCCGCACCATCGATGCCATCGCCGCGGCCCCGGTAACGGCGGAAAGCAGTGCACGCGCCTCGGTAGCGGTTGCAGAAGCGAAGATCCTGACCACGGAGATCGCGCTGGAGGCAAGCGAAAGGCTCTTCGATCTCGCCGGTTCCGCCGCAACGCGCGCCGCCCACAATCTCGATCGCCACTGGCGCAACGCCCGGGTCCACACGCTGCACGATCCGGTGCGATGGAAGATTCATCTGATCGGCAATTATGCGCTGAACGGCATCCTGCCCAACCGTCATCAATGGAACTGACCCATGGCCGATCTGTATCCGGTCCCCGCCGCTGCGCGCCCTGAGGCCCGCCCGCATCTCATCACCTCGGATGCGGAGGCCATTGCCGTGGCGACCGCCTTTGCCGAGGAAATCCGACCTGGCGCCTCCGCGCGCGACGCGCAACGGCGGCTTCCCTGGCTGGAGCTCGACCGTTTCGTGGCGACGGGCCTCTGGGGTATCACAGTCCCCAAAGCCTTCGGCGGCGCGGGGGTTTCAGCGGGAACGCTCGCCCGGGTGACGGCGCTGATCGCCGCCAGCGATGGCTCGCTCGCCCAGATTCCGCAAAATCACTATTACTCGCTGGAAATCCTGCGGGTCGGCGGCAGCGAGGCGCAGAAACGTTTCTTCTACGATCGCGTCCTTGCCGGCGAGCGCACCGGCAATGCTCTGGCGGAGACCGGGCACCGCGACTTCAAGCGCCGCACGCGGCTGACGCTGGAGACCGGCACCTGGCGTGTCGACGGCACCAAATCCTACTGCACGGGAGCGATCTACGCCCACTGGATCCCGACGCTGGCGGTTCAGGCCGAGGGCGGCGAGGACAGAGGGCATCTCGTCTTCATTCCCCGCGATGCTCCCGGCGTGACGGTGGTGGACGACTGGGACGGCTTCGGGCAGCGGGTAACCGGCAGCGGCACGGTGCAGTTCGACCAGGTGGCGGTCGAGCCGGAGTGGATCCTGCCCTATCAGGCGTCGTTCGAAACGCCGACGACGATCGGCCCGGTGGCGCAGATCATCCACGCCGCCATCGATCTCGGTCTCGGCGAAGGCGCGTACCGCGATCTTCTCGATTTCGTGAGGACCCGCTCGCGCCCCTGGATCGATGCCGGAGTCGAAACGGCGGCCGAAGATCCGCTGACGCTGAGCGAGATCGGACAGGTGCGCTTGCGCCTGCGTGCCGCAGAGGCGCTGCTGCGGCGGGCAGGGGCGGTGGTGGATCTGGCCATGGACCAACCGGGCGAGGACACGGTGGCCGCGGCTTCCATCGCGGTCGCGCAAGCAAGGATCGCCAGCACCAAGGCCGGTCTTCTGGCGGCCACCAAACTGTTCGAGCTGTCGGGAACCTCCTCGACGGTCGACGAGGACAATTACGATCGGCACTGGCGCAATGTGCGAACCCACACATTGCACGATCCGGTCCGCTGGAAATATCAGGCGGTCGGCCAATACTATCTCAACAATCGCCGCCCGCCGCGCCATGGTGCCCTTTGAGGGCATCGCCCTCGCGCATACATATCCCTCAGGCAGTCAAAGCAGAGCATGTCGCAGAGAAAAGAGATCCTCCTCAACGCCTTCAGCATGAACTGCGTCGGCCATATCAACCACGGTCTGTGGACCCATCCGCGGGATCGGTCGCAGGACTATACGAAGATCTCCTACTGGACCGATCTCGCGCAGACGCTCGAGCGCGGTCTGTTCGATGGCCTGTTCCTGGCCGACATCATCGGCGTCTACGACGTCTATCAGAACTCGGTGGATCTGACGCTCAGGGAGTCGATCCAGCTTCCGGTCAACGATCCGCTCCTGCTCATTTCCGCCATGGCGGCGGCAACGCGCCATCTCGGCTTTGGCGTCACCGTCAATACCAGCGTGGAGGCGCCCTATAGCTTCGCGCGCCGCATGTCGACGCTCGATCACCTGACCGAGGGGCGCATCGGCTGGAACATCGTCACCGGCTATCTCGACAGTGCCGCTCGTGCGCTCGGCCAGACCGGTCTCGGCGAGCATGACAACCGGTACGACCGGGCGGACGATTACCTCGCCGTTCTCTACAAGCTCTGGGAGGCCAGCTGGTCCGACGATGCCGTGCCGCGCGACAAGGCGCGCCGGGTCTTCGCGGAGCCGGAGCGGGTGCGCAAGATCGAGCATGACGGCCCCTATTATCGCTGCGAGGGCTATCATCTGAGCGAACCCTCCGCCCAGCGAACGCCGGTGCTCTATCAGGCGGGCACCTCGGGTCGTGGCCGCCAGTTCGCCGCCCGCCATGCCGAGTGCATCTTCATCGGCGCGAGCGACCGGGCTTCCGCCGCCCGCACCGTCAAGACGCTGCGGGACGAGGCGGTGGCGGCCGGGCGCCGGGCCGAGGACATCAAGATCTTCGTCGGCATCACCGTTGTGACCGGCGTCACCCATGCCGAGGCGCAGGACAAGCTGGCCGACTATCTCGACCATGCGAGCCCGGAAGCGGGGCTTGCGCATTTTTCCGCCGGCAGCGGCATGGACCTGTCCCGTTTCGACCTCGACGAGACGATCGAGTACGGGGCGGGGAATGCCATCCAGTCGGTGACGCAGATGGCGCGCCAGAAAGGCTGGACCAAGCGCCAGCTCCTGAAGGAGCTCGCCATCGGCGGACGTTATCCGCTGATCGTCGGCGACGGGGCGAGGGTGGCTGAGGAGCTGATCGCCTGGGTGGAGGAAAGCGGGATCGACGGCTTCAACCTGACCCGCACCGTGGTGCCGGAGAGCTATGCCGACCTCGTCGACCGGGTGGTGCCGGAACTCCAGCAACGGGGCGTCTACAAGACCGCCTATCGCGGTGGCACGTTGCGTCACCAGCTTTTCGGAAAGGGCGACTATCTCCCCGAAAACCACCCAGGAAGCCAGGAAGCACGAACCGCGCGGCTTGCCGCCGAGGCCTGACGGCTTTTACCTGGTCCGCCAATCCTTACGGACGGGCGGAGCTGTGGCGGGAGGACGGAGGGGTGAGCGAAAGAGGCGTGCAGAGCGCTCGCCTTGAACGCGCCGCCCTGTCCTGAAGGCGATCGAGAAGCGTAAACCCGATTGGCCAGCGGCCGAAACCGCTTGCGATATTGATATGGCCGGCGGCGCCCAGATCAGCGAGATCGCTGCCCCAGCAGCGCGCCATCCGCTCCGCCATGTCGAAGTGCATGTAAGGATCGTTACGGCTGGCGACGACCAGGCTTGGAAAGGGCAGGCGCTTCGTCGGCATGGCGCCAAAGCGCACGACGCAGGGATGCAGCGTCTCGACGCGCGCGAGGTCGCAAGGGGCGACGAGCAGCGTGCCCTTGATCATCCGGGCCAGCGGGCGGTCCGCAAGCTGGGCTGCCAAGAGACAGCCAAGGCTGTGCGCGACGAGCCAGACGGGATCGGAGAAGGCGAGCGTTTCTTCCAGGCGACCCAGCCAGTCCTCGAGCGTCGGGCAGCCCCAATCGTCCTGCAGGAGCATCCGCGCGTCCGGCCGTTCCTCGGCCCACACAGCCTGCCAGTGACCGGCCGGCGAGCCGTTCAGGCCCGGCAAAAGAAGCGTTTCGACCGCAGGGCGCGAGGACGGCATGACAAAACCTCTCTGGCTCGATAGGGGGCCGGCAGCTGCCGACGGCTCAGCGCTCGCGGCTCTGATGGGACCAGGGAACAAAGCGGCGCTCGATCCAGCGGGCCAGCCACTCCAGGGCGAAGGCGACAATGGCAATGACCGCGATGCCGGCAATGACGATATCGGTCACCAGGAACTGTGCCGCCGACTGGATCATGAAGCCGAGGCCGCGCGTGGCGGCGACGAGCTCGGCCGCGACCAGCGTCGACCAGCCGGTTCCGAGCGCGATGCGCGTCCCGGTCAGGATCGAGGGAAGAGCGGCAGGCAGGATGACACGACCGAGCACCTGCCGCCGTGTCGCGCCGAAGGAGCGCGCGGCATTGACGAAGTCGCTGGGCACGCCACGCACGCCGGCGCTGGTGGACAGGATGATCGGCGGCAGCATGGACAGCGCGATTACCGTGACCTTCGACGCTTCGCCGATCCCCACCCAGATGATGATCAGGGGCAGATAGGCGAGCGGCGGCAGCGGACGAAGGAACTCGACGATCGGATCGAGCACGCCGCGCCCGATCCGGCTTGTGGCGATCAACAGTCCGGCGGGCACGCCGACCAGAACGGAGACGAAGAGCGCCCCCAGCACTCGGCCAAGACTGGCGAGAAGATGCTCGAGCAGGGTGGAATCCACGAAGCCGGTGGTGACGAGCGTTCCGAGCGATTGGGCGACGACGAGCGGCGAAGGGAGAAAGACCGGCGAAACCGCGCCATAGGCCGATGCGAGGAACCAGGCGAGAAACAGTCCGCTCACCGTCGCGGCCGAGACGATCCAGATCGGCACGCGGACGCCGCGGCGCGGGCTGGCCGCCGCCTTCAAACGTGTCAGGTCAGCCGTGTTGTCCGGCCGGTCGGTCGGGATCTCGGCAAGCGCGCTCATGCAGCGATCTCCTCGGTGCTATCGTCATGGATGAGGCCGGTCAGCTCGTCATGGAGCGCGCGGAACTGCGGCGACCGCCGCACCGCGCGTGGGTCGGCTCCCGCCAGGATCTCCGCCGAAAAGCCCGTCGTCAGGATCGTGCCGATCCGGCCGGGCTCCGGCTGGAGGACGACGATGCGTGTGGCCAGCAGCAGCGCTTCCTCGATGCTGTGCGTGATCAGCAGGGCGCCGGCCTGGCTCGTCCGCCAGATATCGAGCAGAAAGAGCTGCAATTTCGACCGGGTCAGGGCGTCCAGCGCCCCGAGCGGCTCGTCGAGCAGGAGAAAGCGTGGATCGGCCGCCAGTGCCCGTGCGATGCCGACGCGCTGGCGCATCCCGCCGGAAAGCTCCCAGATGCGCCGGTCGCCGGCCTCCTTCAGGCCGACGCGGGCCAGAAGGTCCTCGGCGATCGACCGCCGTTCCGCAACGCCGCGACCCTTGAGCGCCAAGGGGAAGGCGATATTGTCGCGCGCGGTCAGCCAGGGATAGAGCGCATCATCCTGGAACACCACGGCACGCTCCGCACCCGGGCCCGTGATGGGCACGCCATCGACGCTGACCAATCCGGCGCTCGGCGTCTGGAACCCGGCGGCGAGATTGAGCAGGCTCGTCTTGCCGGAGCCGGACCGCCCGATGATGACGACGAATTCGCCGGTCGAAACAGAAAGCGAGATCCGGTCCAGCACCAGATGCGGAGGCTGGCCGGGAAGCGCATAGGAGAGGCTGGTCTGGTCGAAAGTCAGGCGGGTCGTCATCGGGCCGTCCAGGGTCTGGGGAGGAAATGCGGGACCGGCCTGCCTCGGCAGACGGGCCGGTCCTATGCGTCAGAAGGAAAGCTTGGCGGCGTCCTTGACCCAGCGCGGCGAGACATAGGCGCTGTAATCGTCGAGCACGGAGGGGATCTTGCCCTGCTCCTTAAGGAAGGCCGAGGTGGCCGCGACGGCCTTCACCGTTCCACCACCGAGCAGGTCGGCACCCGCCTGTTCCTCAAGCGTCGGGAAGATGTAGCCCTTCAGCAGCGCCGGTACTTCCTCGGGCTTGGCGCCGGTCAGCCGCGCGATCTTTTCGGCCTGCGGCGATCCTGCACCCCAGCTGTCGGGATTGGCGCGGTAGGCGGCCGTCGCATCGCCGGTGACCTTGACGAAGGTGGCGACGAGATCGGGATGCTTCTCGGCAAAGCTCTTGCTGACGATCCAGGCGTCGAAGGTCGGGCCGCCCCACTGGGCGACATCGGCGGAGGTGGCGAGCACGGTGCCGCTGGTCTTGATCTGCGAGAGCACCGGATCCCAGACATAGGCGCCATCAATATCGCCGCGCGACCAGGCAGCCGCGATTTCCGGCGGGCGGAGATTGAGAATTTCGACCGACTTCGGATCGATCGACCAGTGCTTGAGCGCGGTCAGGAGGCTGTAATGGGCGGTGGAGACGAAGGGTGTAGCAATTTTCTTGCCGGCCAGGTCCTCCGGCTTGGAAATACCCCGCACCGCCAGCGCCTCGGCCTCGCTGATCAGCCCGACAAGGGCGATCGTTTCGATCGGCAGCTGACGACTGGCGGCGGCGGCGAGCGGGGAGGAGCCGACATAGCCGATATCCAGCGAACCCGAAGCAATGGCCGCGATCACGTCCGCGCCGCTGTCGAACTTCTTCCAGTCGATCGTGGCCTTCGTTGCCGCCTCATAGGTTCCGTCCGCCTGCGGGACGCGGGAGGGCTCGACGATCGGCTGGTAGCCGATGGTGATGGTCACGTCGGCGCTGAAGGCCGGTGTGCCGATGAGCGCGAGAGCAAGGGCGGTGCCAGCGGCGAGCAGGCTGCGGCGGGTGGGTGCGGTCATGTCGGGTTCTCCTCTCGGGTTAGTCGCATGACCGAAGCTTATGATATCGACAAATTATATAGAGATACAGTTCATCAGGAAGGACAGGCAGGACGACCGGTTCATTCCAAATAACCGGCGTTCGGGGAAAAGCGGTTTTCCATCCTGTGAAACCAGGACGAGGCGGCCGGTCGGACAGATCGGCCGCCTCCGTTGCCTACCGTCGCTCCAGCCTGGCGACCAGCCAGTCTCCGCCCCACTGGATCAGGCTGACGAGCACGATCAACACCACGACGACCGCCACCATGACCGCGGTTTCGAAGCGCTGGTAGCCATAGCGGATGGCCAGATCGCCAAGCCCGCCGGCGCCGATCGCGCCCGCCATGGCCGAGGCGCCGATCAGCGTGACGAGCGTGACGGTGAAGCCGGCCACGAGGCCCGGCAGCGCTTCCGGCACCAGCACCTCGCGCAGGATCGTCCAGCGGTTGCCGCCCATGGCGCGTACGGCATCGATCAGGCCGTCGTCGATCTCGCGCAGCGAGACCTCCGCGATCCGCGCGTAATAGGGCGTCGCGGCGATGGCGAGCGGCACGATGGCCGCCCAGGTGCCAAGCGCGGTGCCGACGATCAACCGCGTGACCGGGATCAGCGCCACGAGGAGGATGATGAAGGGCACGGAGCGGAAGCCGTTGACGACCGCTCCCAGCACGCGGTTGACCAACAGGTTTTCCGCGATGCCGCCCCTGGCCGTGGCCACGAGCGCAAGCCCCAGCGGCAGGCCCGCCACGAAGGAGATGGCCCCTGAAGCCAGAGTCATCAGGACGGTTTCCCACAGCGATTTCAGCAGCAGGTCAAACAGGATTGGCGACATGGCCGAGAACCTCCAGGCGCGCACCCTGCGCGCTCAACTGCGAATGGACCTGGTCGAGCACCGTCGGATCGCCGGGACAAGCGAGGAAGAAGCGGAGGACCGGTTGCGACTGGATCTGTTCGATGCCGCCATGCAGGATGCGAAGCCCCCGGCTCGACAGTTGCGCCAGCGCCGCCTGGACCGCATCGACCACCGGCCGCCCGGCCGCATCGAGGCAGAGGATGGCGCTGGTTCCCGAGCCCTGTGGGCCGAGACGATCGGCAAGCGCATCCGGAAGCTGAGGGCGGCTTCCCTGCAGGAGGCTGCGGGTGATCGCCGCCTGAGGATCGGAAAACACCCGCCAGACCTCGCCCTCTTCGACGATACGCCCGGCATCGATCACCGCCACCCGGTCGGCCACCGCCCGCACGACATCCATTTCATGGGTGATGAGCACGATGGTCAGGCCGAGCGTCCGGTTGATGTCCTTGAGCAGCGCCAGGATCGAGCGCGTCGTCTCCGGGTCGAGCGCGGAGGTGGCCTCGTCGGAAAGCAGCAGCGCCGGTTCGGCAGCCAGCGCCCGGGCAATGCCGACGCGCTGCTTCTGTCCGCCCGACAGCGCAGCCGGAAATGCCCGCGCCTTGTCGGTCAGGCCGACGAGGTCGAGCATCGCCTGGGCGCGCTTTACCCGTTCGGCTCGACCGACGCCGGCGATCTTCAGCGGCAGCGCGACATTTTCTTCCACCGTCTTGGCGGACAGGAGATTGAAATGCTGGAAAATCATCCCGATCCTGCGGCGCAGCGGCTGGAGCGCCGCCTCCGAGAGCTGAGAAATCTCCGTCCCTTCGATGTGGATCGTGCCGCTGTCCGGCCGCTCCAGCCCGTTGAGGCAGCGGATCAGCGTCGATTTGCCCGCGCCGCTGCGGCCGATGATGCCGAGCACCTCGCCCTTTCGAACATCGAGCGAAATGCCGTCCAGTGCCTGGACGCTTGCGAAGCGGCGACGGACATCCTGCAGGGCAATGACGCGGTCTTCGGCCGGTCCGCGCGCGCGGTCGGCCGGCGGGGAAGAGGAGGGGGGCATGAAAAAACTCCGAAAACGGCAACGAGGCGGCAGGTGAACCGGCCGCCTCGCGAACAGGATGGAAAGGCGCTCAATAGGCGGCGAGGCCCGTTCCCTTGTACACCCTATCGAAAACGGCCTTGACCGTCTCGTTCTGGTAGGAGGCCACCAAATCCTTCACCCAGCCTTCCGTCTCGCTGCCCTGCCTGACGGCGATGAAGTTGCGGTAGGGGTTGTCGGCGATGGGCTCCTGGGCGATCCGTTCGGCCGGCGTCAGGCCCGCCTTCAGCGCCCAGTCCGTATTGACCACGGCTGCGTCGAGATCGTCGATCGAACGACCGACGATGCCGGCGTCGAGCTCCTTGATCTCGATCGACTTCCGGTTCTCCGCAATGTCGGCAATCGTCGCCAGAATGCCGGCGCCGTCCTTGAGCTTGATCAGACCTTCGTGCTCCAGCACGCGCAGCGCCCGCCCCTCGTTCGACGGATCGTTCGGCACGCCGATCGTCGCCCCGTCCGCGATGTCGGCCACCGACTTTGCCTTCTTCGAATAAAGGCCGATCGGCCAGACCCCGGTGTAGCCGACGGCGACGATCTTGTAGCCGTGCTGGGCGATCTGGTTGTCGAGATAGGGCTGATGCTGGAAGGCGTTGGCATCGATCTCGCCACGCTCCAGCGCTTCGTTGGGCTGGGTGTAGTCGTTGAAGACGACGGTTTCGATCTTCAGTCCGCGCTTGGCCCCCTCTTCCTGCACGGCGCGCCAGACATCTTCGTCCTCCCCGCTCATGATTCCGACCTTGATCTCCTTGTCGGCCGCGACACCCGGCTGCGGGGCAAGAAAGGGCGCGAGACTTGCAGCGGCGAGTCCCGCCAGAAACCAGCGGCGAAGCAAGGCGGAGGTGTTTCCAGAAGTTTTGATCATTGTTCTTATCCTGTTTGTTCTCGTGGGAAATGAAGCCGGGCGTCACGCTCTCGCGACGTTACCTCCTTGGCCTGTCAGTGGATGGTTCGGTGTTCGCCGCTGTGGCCCGCCGGCGTCGAGCGCGGCGGGTCGCGAACAGGCTGGTCAGGAAGCCGACGCCGTCTTGACGTTGCCGCCATGGCCGCCGCCGCCGAACACCTGGTGTTCGCCGAAGGAGGACCGGATCTGCCCGTGCGGGCCGGGCAGGCCGAGCTCCGGGAAGAGCAGCTCCGAGACCCGATAGGCCTCTTCCAGATGCGGATAGCCGGAGGCGATCACGGTGTCGATACCGAGATCCTGATACTCACGCAGGCGCGCGGCGACGGTCTTCGGCGAGCCGACCAGCGCCGTGCCGGCGCCAGACCGGACGAGACCGATCCCGGCCCAGAGATTGGGCGACACCTCGAGCTTGTCGCGGCGGCCCTGATGCAGGGCCACCATGCGTGCCTGGCCGACGGAATCCGAGCTCTTGGCGAAAACCTGCTGCGCGGCGGCAATCGTCTCGTCCGAAAGCTTGGAGATCAGGCGGTCGGCCGCTGCCCAGGCCTCGTCATCCGTTTCACGCACGATGAAGTGCAGGCGGATCCCGAAGGTGACCTCCTTGCCATGCGCAGCAGCAGACTTGCGCACGGCGGCGATCTTTTCCGCAACCTGCGCCGCAGGCTCGCCCCAGGTCAGGTATTTGTCGGTCAGGCCGCCGGAAAAGGCGATGGCCGCATCGGACGAGCCGCCGAAATAGAGCGGCGGACGCGGCTCCTGCACCGGCGGCAGGCCGAGCCGGGCGTCGATGGCCTTGATGTAGCGCCCATCGAGACTGGCCTTGCCGGTTTCAATCAAGGTGTTGAAGACCTGAAAGAATTCCTCGGCATGATCGTAGCGCTCGTCATGCGCCAGGAAGATGCCGTCGCCCGCCAGTTCCTGCGCGCTGCCGCCCACGACGATGTTGAGGAGCAACCGGCCGTTCGATACCCGATCGAGCGTCGAGGCGAGGCGCGCGTAATAGGCGGGAGACGCCACGCCGGGGCGGATCGCCACCAGGAACTTGAGCCGTTCGGTATGGGCGGCGAGATCGGCGGCGAGAATGAAGGATTCCTCGCAGGCGGCGCCGGTAGGGATCAGCACGCCCGAATAGCCAAGCCTGTCCGCCGCCTTGGCGATCTCCCGGAAATAGCCGGGATCCACAGGCCGGCTGAGATCGTCGGACCCGAGATAGGCCCCGTCGCCGGAGGACGGGATGAACCAGAGAAAGTCAAGCGGCATGTCGAAATCCTGTCGCGGAGGGGGAACGTGAACCACGCTGCGCTAAAGATGATAAATTCGACGAATTTTATAGGAATTTCCTTCTAAAGATTCTGCCGGTGCGAGAGAAATCTTTGCTGCAAGCTCTCGCGCGACGCCGTGGATCGGTTTTCGAAGTCGCTGTGCGACCGAAGGGTGATGCCAGAAACAGCAGCCACCCTCACCGACCGCATCGACGGTCCGCGTCTTGATCCCTGATGCGGGGAGGCGCAGTCTCAGCGCGCCGCACCTACCCCGCCTTCGGCCGCCCCCTCACGAAATTCCGTGGACGGCAGCAAGCTGGCGCATCCGCGTTGTGGCGAGGTCGGGGTGGTCGAGGATGTTGGCCTGGTCGGCCAGGCGGAAGATTTCGGCGTAGTGGGTGATGCCGCGCGCCGATTGCATGCCGCCCGGCAGGATGAAGTGGGACTGGTGGCCGTTCAACCAGGCGAGGAAGACGACGCCAGCCTTGTAATATTGCGTCGGTGCTTCGAAGATCGTGCGGGAGAGAGGCACGGTCGGATCAATCACGGCCCTGAACGTGGCGCGATCGCCGGCGGCCAGAGCGGCCAACGCCTTGGAAGCTGCAGGGGCGACCGCATCGAAGATGCCGAGCAGCGCATGGCTGTGGCGCGCGCCGTCCCCTTCGATAAGGCCGGCATAGTTGAAGTCGTCCCCGGTAAAGCAGAGCACGCCGTCCGGCAGCCGGTCGCGCAGTGCGATTTCCTTCTCGTGTTCGAGCAGCGAAATCTTGATGCCTTCGACCTTGGCCTCGTTTTCGCGGATGATCCGCAGGGTGCAGTCGAGCGCCGGTTCGAACGCCGTGCTGCCCCAGTAGCCGCGCAGCTGCGGGTCGAACATGTCGCCCAGCCAGTGCAGAACCACCTTGTCCTTCGTCTGCGACAGGATGCGGCCATAGACCGTGGTGTAATCGTCGGCCGAGCGGGCGATGCGGGCCAGCGCCCGGCTCGCCATCAGGATCGCGCGGCCGCCATGTTTCTCGATGTGTTCGAGCTGCGTTTCGTAGGCGGCGATCACATCGTCGAGCGTCCGGGCATCGCGCGGGTCGAGATGGTCCGTGCCGGCGCCGCAGGCTAGATCCGCGCCCTCGACGGTGCGCGCTTCGGCGAGCGAGCGGGCAATCAGCTCCTGCGCGCCCGCCCAGTCGAGGCCCATGCCGCGCTGCGAGGTATCCATGGCTTCGGCGATCTTGAAGCCGAGGCGCCAGAGATGATGGCGGAAGGCAAGCGTCGTGTCCCAATCGATCGCCGGGTGGTTCCAGGGGTCGGTGTCCCGCTCCGGTGCCGAAACGACATGCGCCGCCGCATAGGCGATGCGGTTGAACACCGGTACCGTAGCCGGTCGTGCGATCGGCGTTCCCACAAGGCGGTAAGGCTCCACCGAGCCGTCGGCCGTTGGCAAATTGAGACGCTGCGTCATGATCACCCTCCCGAGAAAATGTCCACCGGATAATTTGGATCGATCCAAATTGCAAGCGGCAGTTTACGCATCTGGTCTGCTTATGCCGATCAAGCGGCGCGCACTCACTGTCCGAATTTTGCTGCAATGCGGTGCATATCCCGTATCCACTCTTGCCGAGATCCGGATTGGTAGAAAAGTTCCGCTTACCAAAAAGAAGGCTTGATATCTTGGAACGATCCAAATATCGATGAGCGCAAGGTGGAGGCGCATGAGAGTTCATGGCGAACGGGCGGGTCACGGTCATAGACATTGCGAGGGAGGCGGGGGTGTCGAAATCGACGGTCTCGCTCGTTCTCCAGGGCTCGCCGCTTGTCAACGAAGGCACGCGCGCCAAGGTCAATGCCGTCATGCGCGAGCTGGGCTATGTCTATAATCGCGGTGCGGCGAACCTGCGTCAGTCGAGCGCCAAGTCCCGGATCATCGGCGTGGTCGTCAACGACCTGACCAACAGTTTCTTTGCCGAACTCGCCGTCGGGATCGACCTCGTCGTGCAGGACGCGGGCTTCGTCCAGTTCCTCGCCAACACCAGCGAAAGTCTCGATCGTCAAACGGAGGTCATTGCCTCCATGCGTGAGCACGGGATTTCCGGGCTCGTCGTCTCGCCCGCCCGGGGCTCGCGCGCCGGTGACTTCAAGGCCGTGGTGTCCGCGGGTCTGCCGGTTGTGGCGGTCGTCCGCTCGGTGCCGGGGGCAAAGATGTCCTCCCTGATGTCGGACAATCACACCGGGATTTCTCTGGCCGTTGCCCATCTCGCCAAGCTCGGTCATCGCCGCATCGCCTTCTTCGGCGGGTTCGAGGACACGGCCATCTTCCAGGAGCGGCTTGCCGGCTACCGCGAGGGGCTGTCTGCGGCGGGGATCGGTTTCGATGCCGCCCTTGTCTTCCCCTGCGCGCCGTCGCGGGCCGAGGGCGCCAGGGCCGTGGCGCAGGCCATGGCAGTCGAGGATCGGCCGACCGGCGGCGTCTGCTTCAACGATGCGGTCGCCTTCGGCGCCTATGACGGCCTGCGCGCCCGGCGTCTGGAGCCCGGCGTCGATTTCGCCATCGTCGGCTTCGACGATGTCATCGAGGCGGCCACGTCCGTTCCGGCGTTGACAACCATCGCGGTCGATCCGCAGGGCATGGGCCGGCGGGCCGCGCAGCTTCTTTTGAAACAGATCAATGCCGGCAAGGCGGAGCCGGAAGCCGTGGTGACGCCCGTGCGACTGGTCGTGCGGGAAAGCTGCGGCGAAACGAGAGCAAAGTCGGAAAGGCGTTCGGCATGACGAACCGTTGGGGATTGATCGGCGCAAGCACGATCGCGCGGGAATGGGTGATCGATGCGATCCGGGCAACGGGCGGTGAGGTCGTTTCCGTGATGAGCAGCAGCGGGGAACGGGCCGCCCGCTACGCCTCCGAAAACGGGATCGGCCGCGGCCTCTCGGATCTCGACACGCTGCTCGCCGATCCCGAGCTCGATGCCGTCTATATCTCGACCACGAACGAGCTGCATCGCGATCAGGCAATTGCCGCGGCGCGGGCCGGCAAGCACATTCTGTGCGAAAAGCCGCTGGCCTTGACGCTTGATGACGCGCACGCCATGCGGCAGGCTGCCCGCGCCGCAGGCGTCGTGCTTGCCACCAACCACCATCTGCGCAACGCTGCCAGCCATGTTGCGATGCGCGATGCGGTGGCCGCGGGCCGCATCGGCACGCCGCTGTCGGCACGCGTGTTCCATGCGGTCTATCTGCCGCCGCATCTGCAAGGCTGGCGGCTGGACAAGCCCGAGGCCGGGGGCGGGGTCATCCTCGACATCACCGTGCACGATACGGATACGCTGCGCTTCGTGCTCGGCCGAAACCCTGTGGAGGTCACGGCCTTCGCCCAGTCCGGCGGCCTCGGCAAGGACGGGCTCGAAGATGCGGTCATGGGTGTCATGCGGTTCGAAGACGGGCTGATCGCCCAGTTCCATGACGGGTTCACGACGAAGTTCGCCGAAACCGGCTTCGAGGTTCATGGCACCGAAGGCTCGCTCGTCGCCCGCAATGTCATGACACAGCGACCGATCGGAACGGCGATGCTGCGCACGGCAGCCGGCGAGGAAGCGCTGCCGCTCGAGGCGCGCAATCTCTATGAGGCCGGCCTCGAGGCCTTCCACGCTGCAATGGCAGGCAGGGGTGCGCCCTCCGCCACCGTCGAGGACGGCATCTGGTCGCTGGCAACCGGGCTTGCCGTCGCCCAGTCGGCCCGTTCGGGCCATGCGGTCACGATTGAAACAGGGCTTTGAGAGCGACCATGGGCAAGCATATCACACCCGCCGAAGCGGCCGCTCTCATTCCGGACGGCGCCGTCGTCTCGGTCTCTTCCTCCAGCGGGCTCGGCTGCCCGGACCTGATGCTCAAAGCCATCGGCGAGCGTTTCGCGCAGACCGGTCACCCGCGCGAGATCACGACCCTGCATCCGATCGCCGCCGGCGATATGAGCGGGATCAAGGGCGTCGATCATATTGCGAAGAAGGGTCTCCTCAAGCGCATCCTCGCCGGATCCTATCCCTCCGGCCCCTCGACCGCCGAGCCGCCGCTGATCTGGCAGATGATCACCGGCAACGAGATTCCCGCCTACAACATCCCGTCCGGCATTCTCTTCGACATGCATCGTGAGGCGGCGGCGAAGCGGCCCGGCGTCCTGACCAAAGTCGGGCTCGAAACCTTCGTCGATCCTGATCGCCAGGGCTGCGCCATGAACGCGCTGGCCGCCGAAACGCCTGTCGTGAAGAGGGTCTCGTTCGAGAACGAGGAGTGGCTGTTCTTCCCGGCCATCGTGCCGCAGGTCGCGATCATCCGCGCCACCACCGCCGACGAGCACGGCAACCTCACCTATGAGCACGAGGGCGCGACGCTCGGCGGGCTCGACCAGGCGCTTGCGGCGCGCAACAATGGCGGCATCGTCATTGCACAGGTCAAGCGCATCACCAAGCAGGGGGCGCTGAAGCCGCATGACGTGCGCGTTCCCGGCATGCTGGTCGATTACGTCATCGTCGATCCCGAGCAGAAGCAGACGACGCTGACGGAGTATGACCCGGCGATCTCGGGCGAGATCTTCCGGCCGCTCGACAGCTTCTCCGTGCCGGACTTCAACGTGCAGAAGGTGATCGCGCGGCGGGTTGCCAGGGAACTCCAGGCGGCGAGCTGCGTCAATCTCGGCTTCGGCATCTCCGCCAACGTGCCGCGCATCCTTCTTGAGGAAGGGCTGCATGGGGCGGTCACCTGGGTGATCGAGCAGGGCGCCGTGGGCGGTGTGCCGCTTCTCGATTTCGCCTTCGGCTGTGCCTCCAATGCCGACGCCTACATGCCCTCGCCGTATCAGTTCACCTATTTCCAGGGCGGCGGTTTCGATGCGTCGCTGCTGTCCTTCCTGGAGATCGGCCGCGACGGTTCGGTCAACGTGTCCCGCCTGTCCTTCCGCCCGCATGTGACCGCCGGTGCCGGTGGCTTCGTCGATATCACCGCCCGGGCTCGCAAGATCGTCTTCTCCGGCATGTTCAACGCCGGCGCCAAACTTTCGGTCAGCAACGGCAAACTGGTGATCGAGAAGGAAGGCAAGCTGAAGAAGCTGGTCGAGGCGGTGGAGCATGTCACCTTCTCCGGTCCCCGCGCGATCGCGCAGGGGCAGGACATCACCTATGTCACCGAGCGCTGCGTGCTCAAGCTCACCCCGGAAGGACTCCTGCTGACCGAAATTGCGCCCGGCGTCGACCTGCAGACGCAGGTGCTCGACCAGTCGGAGTTCCCGCTCATCGTCTCCCCCGATCTCAGGCTGATGGACGCCGCCCTGTTTGACGAGGCGCTTATGGGCCTTTGGCTTCCGGCCAAGGCGCCGCGGGTTCTGGAGGGTGCGCATGTCTAGCGGAGAGGTGCGGATCGAGGTCGATGGCGCGCTGGCGGTTCTGACCGTGTCCAGGCCGGAAAAGCGCAATGCGCTCGATCTCGACATGCTGAAGGCGCTGGCCGGCGCGGCCGATCGGATCGAGGCGGATGCCCGAATCCGCGTCGCGATCCTGACCGGGGAGGGACCGGGCTTTTCGGCCGGCGGCGACATCTCCGCCTGGGGCGGCATGCGCCCGGAAGAGTTCGGCCATGGCTGGGTGCGCTATGGACACCGCGTCTTCGAACGCCTTGCGACGCTGCGCATGCCGCTGATTGCGGCCCTGAACGGCCATGCGCTCGGCGGCGGGCTCGAACTTGCCGGGATTGCCGACATCCGGATTGCCGAAGAGCAGATCAGGATCGGCCTGCCGGAAACGGGTCTCGGCATGGTGCCGGGCTGGTCGGGCACGCAACGCCTCGTCAAGCGCTTCGGCGCACAGCCCGTCCGTCGGATGGCGCTCGGCGGCGAAATCTTCACGGCCCGCGAGGCGCTGGCGCTCGGTCTCGTCGACCAGGTGGCCGGAACCGGGGAGGCCGTGTCCGCGGCCAGGGAGATGGCGCAGCGTATCGCAACGCGCGGGCCCGCAGCGCTCGAAATCGTCAAGCTGATGATCGCCAGCGCGAGCGGGGAAGACAACGGGACGGCCGTCGAGGCGCTGGGGTCGATCCTGGCTGCCAAGACGGGAGATCTCAAGGAGGGCGTTTCCGCATTCCGGGACAAACGCCCCGCACAGTTCAAGGGAGAATGGTCATGACGGTTCTGGTGAACCCGAAGGCGTTGGCGGATCAGCGCCCGCGCGACTTCAAGATGCTGATCGATGGCCGGTGGAGCGAAGGCACCGTCGATCCGATCGAGCGGGTCGCGCCCGGACACGGCGTCGTCGTCAGCCGGTTCCAGGCGGGAACGCGGGCCGATGCCGAGCGCGCCATCGCGGCCGCCCGCAAGGCCTTCGACACAGGCCCCTGGCCGCGCATGACGGCATCCGAACGGTCGGCCATCCTGCTGAAGGCGGCCGATCTCATCAGCGCCCGCGCCGAGGACCTCGCTTTCCTCGATGCGGTGGAGGCCGGCAAGCCGATCTCCCAGGTGCGCGGCGAAATTGCCGGGTCGGTCGATATCTGGCGCTATGCCGCGGCACTGGCGCGCGACCTGCATGGCGAAAGCTACAATACGCTCGGCGACGGCACGCTGGGCGTGGTGCTGCGTGAGGCGATCGGCGTGGTGTCGATCATCACGCCTTGGAACTTCCCCTTCCTGATCGTCGGCCAGAAGCTGCCTTTCGCGCTCGCTGCCGGCTGCACCACCGTCGTCAAGCCATCGGAACTGTCCTCCGGCTCGACCCTGGTGCTTGGCGAAATCCTCGAGGAAGCCGGCGTGCCCGCCGGCGTCGTCAACATCGTCACGGGAACGGGAGCCGAAGTCGGCGCGGTGATGACATCGCATCCCGACGTCGACATGGTGTCCTTCACCGGTTCCACCAGCGTCGGCAAGCTGACCATGGCGAATGCGGCGCAGACGCTAAAGAAGGTCTCGCTGGAGCTCGGCGGCAAGAACCCGCAGATCGTGTTTCCCGATGCCGATCTCGACAGCTTTATCGACGCGGCCGTGTTCGGCGCCTACTTCAACGCCGGCGAATGCTGCAATGCCGGTTCGCGGCTGATCCTGCACACGAGCCTCGCCGACGAGGTGGTCCGCCGCATCGCCGCTCTCTCGGCAAAGGTGCGTGTCGGCGATCCGCTCGATCCGCAGACGCAGGTCGGCGCGATCATCACGCCGCAGCATCTCGACAAGATCACCGGCTATGTGTCCGCGGCAGCGGACAAGGGCGCCGACATTGCCCATGGCGGGGCCGCACTTGATCTCGGCCGCGGCCAGTTCATGGCTCCCACCATCCTGTCCGGCGTGACGCCGGACATGCCGGTGGCGCGCGAGGAGGTTTTCGGCCCGGTTCTCTCGGTGCTGACCTTCGAGACGACGGCAGAGGCGATCGAGATCGCCAATGCGGTCGATTACGGGCTTTCGGCCGGGGTGTGGAGCCGCGATTTCGACACCTGCCTGACGATCGGCCGGCGGGTCAGGGCCGGCACCATCTGGATGAACACCTTCATGGATGGCGCCTCGGAGCTGCCCTTCGGCGGCTACAAGCAGTCGGGTCTGGGCCGCGAGCTCGGTCGCCACGCGGTGGAGGACTACACGGAGACGAAGACGCTCAACATGCATATCGGCGGCCGCACCAGCTGGTGGATGCCGCAGACGGAAAGGCTGGCCTGAGGAGGCCGGCACGGGACAGCGCCTGAGGAGGGCGCTTGAAAAGGGGCGGGATCAGTCCTGCCTTGGCAACTTGCAACATGGGAGGAACATATGCGCAAGTTTCTGACGACCACGGCGCTTGCCGTGACGATGACCGCCGGCCTGCTCTCCGCGGGCCTGGCGCGGGCGGCCGAAAATGTCGAGGTCCTGCACTGGTGGACCTCGGGTGGCGAGGCCGCCGCTCTCGATGTCCTGAAGAAGGATCTCGAAACCAAGAACATTTCCTGGACCGACATGCCGGTGGCTGGCGGCGGCGGTACGGAAGCCATGACGGTGCTGCGCGCCCGCGTCACCTCCGGCAATGCGCCGACCGCCGTGCAGATGCTCGGCTTCGATATTCTCGACTGGGCCAAGGAAGGCTCGCTCGGCAATCTCGACGACGTCGCCTCCAAGGAAGGCTGGGACAAGGTGATCCCCGCCGCCCTGCAGAAGTTCTCCAAATATGACGGCCACTGGATCGCCGCTCCCGTCAATGTCCATTCCACCAACTGGGTCTGGATCAACAAGGCCGCGCTCGACAAGGCCGGCGGCAAGGAGCCGCAGAACTGGGACGAGCTCGTTGCGCTGCTCGACAACTTCAAGGCCCAGGGCATCATCCCGATCGCCGCGGGCGGCCAGCCCTGGCAGGATGCGACGCTGTTCGATGCCGTCGTGCTGTCGCTCGGCACCGATTTCTACAAGCAGGCCTTTATCGATCTCGATCCGGCGGCACTCGGCGGCGACAAGATGAAGACCGCCTTCGAGCGGCTCGCCAAGCTGCGCACCTATGTGGACGACAATTTCTCCGGCCGCGACTGGAACCTCGCCTCCGCCATGGTGATCGAGGGCAAGGCCGGGCTGCAGTTCATGGGGGACTGGGCGAAGGGCGAGTTCATCAAGGCCGGCAAGAAGCCGGGCGCCGACTTCGTCTGCATGCGCTACCCGGAGACCCAAGGTGCGGTCACCTTCAACTCCGACCAGTTCGTCATGTTCAAGGTGGCGGCCGACAAGGAAGCAGCTCAGCGTGAAATGGCGGCTGCGATCGAAAGCCCGACCTTCCAGTCGGCCTTCAACGTGGTCAAGGGTTCGGCGCCGGCCCGCACCGACGTCTCCAACGAAGCCTTCGATGATTGCGGCAAGAAGGCGATCGCCGATCTCGCGGATGCCGACAAGAACGGCAAGCTCTTCGGTTCCATGGCGCACGGCCATGCCAACCCGGCCGCGGTGAAGAACGCCATCTACGACGTCGTCACCCGCGCCTTCAACGGCGACCTGTCGCCGGAAGACGCCGTAAAGGAACTGCCCGCCGCCGTGGCCGCCGCGCAGTAACGACCACAGCCGGACGGCATGATCTCCGGTCCGCGTCCCCGTCATCCTTCCTTGCGGAGGGTGCCGGCGGGCGGCGGACAGGTCTTGCCGCCCGGCGCCCCTGCCTTTGCCCGTTCATCGGTGCGGAAGGTTTCGTCCCCTCCGTTCCTCGTCAATTCTGGTGACCCCTCATGGAAAGTCGCAGCCGGCTGCAGGATCTGTTGCCAAAGCTCGTTCTGGCGCCGAGCTTCGTCATCGTCGTCATTTTCGTCTATGGGTTCATCGCCTATACCGGCTTCCTGTCGCTGACCGACAGCAAGATGCTGCCCTCCTACAACGTCATCGGGCTAACCAACTACGCCAAGCTCTGGGCGCTGCCGCACTGGTGGCGGGCGATCACCAATCTGGCGATCTTCGCCTCGCTCTACATCATCATCTGCTCGGTGCTGGGCCTCGTGCTCGCCATCCTGCTCGACCAGAAGATCCGCGGCGAGGGTCTTCTCCGGCCGATCTACCTCTATCCGATGGCGCTGTCCTTCATCGTCACCGGCACGGCCTGGAAGTGGTTTCTGGATCCCGGCATCGGCCTGCAGAACACCATGCGGCTCTGGGGCTGGGAAAGCTTCAGCTTCACCTGGATCAAGGACAGCCAGATGGCGATCTACTGCGTCGTCATCGCCGCGGTCTGGCAGTCCTCCGGCTTCGTCATGGCCATGTTCCTGGCGGGCCTGCGCGGCGTCGACAACGAGATGATCAAGGCGGCGCAGATCGACGGCGCCTCGCCGGTGACGATCTATCGCCGGATCATCATTCCCCTGATGCGGCCGGTCTTCCTCTCCGCCTTCGTCGTGCTCGCCCATCTCGCCATCAAGGCCTACGACCTGGTGGTGGCGCTGACCGGCGGCGGACCGGGGCAGGCGACCGAGCTGCCGGCCACCTTCATGTATTCCTACACCTTCACCCGCAATTCCATGGGCATCGGCGCCTCCTCGGCGATCATCATGCTCGTCATGATCTTCTCGATCATCATTCCCTACCTCTATTCCGAAGTCCGCGGAGGAAAACGCTGATGAGCGCCGGAGCTTCGCCCGAAAATGCTCTCTCGCACGGGATCCTGGTGCGCGCGCTGATCTATACGGCGCTGATCCTGTTCGCGATCTACTATCTGCTGCCGCTCTATGTGATGCTGGTCAATTCCTTCAAGCCGCTGGAGGAGATCCGCCAGGGCGGCATGCTCAACCTGCCTCAGGTCTGGACGATCGACCCCTGGCTCTCGGCCTGGTCGACGGCGCAGATCGGCGTGCAGCCGACCGGGCTCAAGCCCTTCTTCCTGAACTCGATCCTGATGGTCATCCCGGCTGTCGCGATCTCGACCATCGTCGGTGCGCTGAACGGCTATGTACTGACCAAGTGGCAGTTCCGCGGCTCGAACGTCTTCTTCGGCATGCTGCTATTGTCCTGCTTCATCCCGTTCCAGATCGTGCTGATCCCCATGGCACGCATCCTCGGCGTCCTGGGACTGGCAGGCAGCATCTGGGGGCTGATCCTCGTCCACGTAATCTACGGCCTCGGTTTCACCACGCTCTATTTCCGGAACTATTACGAGAACTTCCCGACCGAGCTGGTGCGCGCCGCGCAGATCGACGGGGCAAGCTTCTTCCAGATTTTCCGCCGCATTCTGCTGCCGTCCTCGGGACCGATCATCGTCGTCTCGGTCATCTGGCAGTTCACCAATATCTGGAACGACTTCCTGTTCGGGGCCTCCTTCTCCGGCCCCTATTCCACGCCGATGACGGTGGCGCTCAACAACCTCGTCTCCTCCTCGACCGGCGTGAAGGAATACAATGTCCATTTCGCCGGCGCGATCCTCGCCGCCCTGCCCACCCTCATCGTCTACATCGTCTCCGGTCGCTACTTCGTGCGCGGGCTGATGTCGGGCGCCGTGAAAGGATAAGCCATGTCGTTCCTGACCATCTCCCATTTGCGCAAATCCTATGGCGCGCTCGAGATCCTGAAGGATATCAATCTGGAGATCGAGGAAGGCGGCTTCCTGGTGCTGGTCGGCCCGTCCGGCTGCGGCAAGTCCACGCTTCTGAACACGATCGCCGGACTGGAGCCGATCACCTCCGGCGAGATTTCGATCAATGGCCGCAATGTCGCCTCGCTTCCACCCTCGCAGCGCGATATCGCCATGGTCTTCCAGTCCTATGCGCTCTATCCGAACATGACGGTGGCGGGAAACATCGCCTTCGGCATGGAAATCCGCAAGGTTCCGAAGGAGGAGCGGGAGAAGGCGATCAAGCAGGTCTCGGAGATCCTGCAGATCGGCCATCTGCTCGACCGCAAGCCGAGCCAGCTTTCCGGCGGCCAGCGCCAGCGTGTTGCCATGGGCCGGGCGCTGGTGCGCAATCCGCAGGTCTTCCTGTTCGACGAGCCGCTCTCCAACCTCGATGCCAAGCTGCGGGTCGACATGCGCACCGAGATCAAGCGCCTGCACCAGCGCATGAGGACCACGATCGTCTATGTGACGCATGACCAGATCGAGGCGATGACGCTCGCCACCAAGATCGCGGTGCTCAAGGATGGCATCCTGCAGCAGTTCGGCACGCCGGCGGAGATCTACAACAACCCGGTCAACATGTTCGTGGCCGACTTCATGGGCTCGCCGGCCATGAACCTGCTCTCCGCCACCGTCGAACGGTCCTCCGAAGGGCTGGCGATCAGCCTGCCGCGGCCGAGCGGCACGCCGATCCGCCTGCCGGTCGCCGCCACGCAGGAGGGCCTTGCCGCCCATGCAGGACGCGAGATCGTCTTCGGCATCCGCCCCGAGGCCTTGACCGATCCGGACGGCGCCGACCGCACTGCCCGCATGATCGCCGAGGGCGATTGCCTGATCGAGGTGGTCGAGCCTGCCGGGTCCGACACCTTCGCGGTCACCAAGCTTGGCGGCAAGGAGGTCGTGGCGCGGCTTCGGGCGGATGCCCGCATCCAGGCCGGCCAGATGGCCCGCCTCGCCTTCAATCTCGACAAGGCGGTGTTCTTCGACCCGAAGAGCCAGAGCCGGATCGCCTGAGATCGACATGAGCATTCCCATGAGCGAGACGCCAGACATCGTCATCATCGGATCGGGCATCGGCGGCGCCACGGTCGCGGCCGGGCTGGCGGCCAGCGGCGCCCGCATCCTCATCCTCGAGGCCGGCGACCATCTGCCCGATCGGCCGGAGAACCGCGATCCGCGCGCCATCTTCCAGCGCGGCCATTTCCGGCCGAAGGAAACCTGGTACGAGCGCGACGGCACCGGCTTCAACCCGGGCAATTACTACAATGTCGGCGGCAATTCGAAGTTCTTCGGCGCGGTCATGCTGCGCTACCGGCGCGAGGATTTCGCCGAGCTCGCTCATCTGGAGGGCGTTTCGCCGGCCTGGCCCTTTCCCTATGAGGAGCTTGAACCCTGGTACAGCCGGGCCGAGCACATGTATCACGTGCGCGGACGGCAGGGCGAGGATCCGAGCGAACCGCCGCATTCGGCCGACTATGCCTATCCTCCCATCCCCGACGAGCCGCCGATTGCCGATGTGCGGGCGCGGCTAAAGGCGCAGGGCCTGCACCCCTTCTCGCTGCCTCTGGCGGTGGACATCGACCGGTGGCTCGCCAAGGCCAAGACGCCCTGGGATGCGCATCCGAATTCCAATGACGGCAAGATGGATGCCGAGGCCTCCGCCCTGTCGATCGCGCTTCGCCATCCCAATGTGTCGCTGAAGACCCGCGCCAGGGTGCTTCGCCTGGAAGCCGGCGACAATGGCGCAATCGAGCGCATCCATTACGAGCATGACGGCGCAACCGCCGTCATGTCCCCCAAGCTCGTCATTCTGGCCGCAGGCGCCGTGCAATCGGCGGTGCTTCTCCTGCGTTCGGCCGATGGCCGCCGACCGCGCGGGCTTGCCAACGGCTCCGACCAGGTCGGCCGGAATTTCATGAACCACAACTCGTCCGCCGTCATTGCCATCGCGCCGCGCTACCGCAACACCTCGATCTATCAGAAGACCATCGGCTTCAACGATTTCTACCTTTCCGACGGCGAGGGTGGGCCGCCGCTCGGCAATGTCCAGCTTCTCGGGCGCATTTCGGCTCCGGTTCTCAAGGGCACGCTGCCGAAGATTCCGGAATGGGCGCTGGCGCAGATCACCGACCGCGCCATCGATTTCTACGCGATGAGCGAGGATATTCCCCATCCCGAAAGCCGGATCATGGTCGAGGGCGAGCGGATCGTGCTGCAATGGCACCGGACCAACTGGGATGCGCATCTCCGGCTCGTTTCCAAGCTCAAGGCCGTGCTCAAGGCGGCCGGCTTCCCGCTCGTGCTCTCCCGTCCCTTCGACAAGCGCACGCCCTCCCATCAATGCGGCACGGTGCGGATGGGCACCGATCCGGCGACGGCACCGCTCGACACGTTCTGCCGCGCCTTCGAACATCCGAACCTCTTCGTCGTCGATGCGAGCTTCCTGCCGACCTCGGCCGCCGTGAACCCCGCGCTGACCATCGCCGCTCAGGCGCTGCGCGTCGCCGATCATATCATCGCCACGGAGATCGCGGCATGAGCGGGACGGACAAGCGCCCGGTCGCGATCGTCACCGGCGGCCGGCGCGGGATCGGGCTCGGCATCGCGCTTTCGCTGGCGCGAAGCGGTTTCGATATCGCCGTGACCGGGCTCGGCCCGGCGCCGGACCGCGACGAGGCGCTGGAAGCGATCCGCGCCACGGGCGCCGACGCTCTTTATGTGCAGGCGGATCTCGGCGCTCTCGACACGCATGCCGGCTGCCTCGCCACCATTCTCGCCCGCTTCGGCCGGATCGACTGCCTCGTCAACAATGCCGGCATCTCGGCGCTGGTGCGCGGCGATTTCCTCGATCTGACGCCGGAAAACTTCGACGCGATCATGGCGATCAACCTGCGCGGCACCGTGTTCTTCACCCAGGCGGTCGTGCGGGCGATGCTGGAGGCGGACGGCGCAGAGCCGCGCTCGATCATCACCATCACCTCGGTTTCGGCGGCTGCAAGCTCGCCCGAGCGGCTCGACTATTGCATCAGCAAGGCGGCGCTGTCCTCTTTCTCCCAAGGCCTCGCCCTGCGGCTTGCCACGAGCGGCATCGCGGTCTTCGAGCTTCGTCCCGGCATCATCCGCACCGACATGACGGCTGGCGTGGCGGACAAATATGACGCGCTGATCGCCGGTGGCCTCGTGCCGGTCGGCCGCTGGGGCGAGCCCAGCGATATCGGCGGCATCTGTGCCGCGCTCGCCTCCGGCAGCTTCGCCTTTGCGACCGGCAGCGTCATCGATGCCGATGGCGGCCTTTCCATTCCGCGCCTCTGACAGGACAGACCGATCATGACCTATGACTACATCATCACCGGCGCCGGACCGGCCGGCTGCGTTCTCGCCAACCGGCTGAGCGAGGATCCCGACGTCACGGTGCTGCTGCTCGAAGCCGGCGGCGGAGACTGGAATCCGCTGTTCCACATGCCGGCCGGTTTTGCCAAGATGACCAAGGGGGTGGCGAGCTGGGGCTGGGAGACCGTGCCGCAGAAGCACATGAAGGGGCGGGTGCTGCGCTACACCCAGGCCAAGGTTCTGGGCGGCGGCTCCTCCATCAACGCCCAGCTCTACACCCGCGGCAATGCCGCCGATTACGATCTCTGGGCGCGCGAAGAGGGATGCGAAGGCTGGGACTATCGCTCGGTGCTGCCCTATTTCAAGCGCGCCGAGGACAATCAGCGTTTTGCCGACGATTATCACGGCTATGGCGGGCCGCTCGGCGTGTCCATGCCGGTCTCGGCGCTGCCGATCTGCGACGCCTATATCCGGGCCGGCCAGGAACTGGGCATTCCCTACAATCACGATTTCAACGGGCGCCAGCAGGCCGGCGTCGGCTTCTACCAGCTGACGCAGCGCAACCGGCGCCGCTCCTCCGCATCGCTCGCCTATCTCTCGCCGATCAAGGGGCGGAAGAACCTGACGATCCGCATGGGGGCGCGGGTCTCGCGCATTATCCTCGAAGGAACGACGGCCGTCGGTGTCGAGATCGCCACCAGCCGTGGCAGCGAGATCCTGCGCTGCGCGCGCGAGGTGCTGGTCACCTCGGGGGCAATCGGCTCGCCGAAGCTGCTGCTGCAATCCGGCATCGGCCCGGCCGATCATCTTCGCTCCGTCGGCGTTCCCGTGGCGCACGATCTGCCGGGCGTCGGCGGCAATCTGCAGGATCATCTCGACCTGTTCGTCATTGCCGAATGCACCGGCGACCACACCTATGACGGCGTGGCCAAGCTGCACCGCACGCTGTGGGCCGGGCTCGAATATGTGTTGTTCCGCACCGGCCCCGTCGCCTCGTCCCTCTTCGAGACCGGCGGCTTCTGGTATGCCGATCCGCAGGCGCGCTCTCCGGATATCCAGTTCCACCTTGGTCTCGGCTCGGGGATCGAAGCGGGCGTCGAGAAGCTCAAGAATGCCGGCGTGACCCTGAACTCGGCCTATCTTCACCCACGGTCGCGCGGCACCGTCCGGCTTTCCTCCTCCGACCCGGCCGCCGCTCCGCTCATCGACCCCAATTACTGGTCGGATCCGCATGATCGGACCATGTCGCTCGAAGGGTTGCGGATCGCCCGCGAGATTTTCGAGCAGGCGGCGCTCAAGCCCTATATCCTCGCCGAGCGGCTGCCCGGACCGGCGGTGCGCACGGAGGCCGAACTGTTCGACTATGGCTGCGCCAATGCCAAGACCGATCACCATCCTGTCGGCACCTGCCGCATGGGCACAGGCCCCGATGCCGTGGTCGGGCTCGACCTGCGGGTGCGCGGACTTCAGGGGCTCCGGGTTTGCGACTCCTCCGTCATGCCGCGCGTTCCCTCCTGCAACACCAATGCTCCCACCATCATGGTCGGCGAGAAGGGCGCCGATCTCATCCGCGGCCTCGATCCTCTGCCCGCCGCACTCTTTGCCGAGGAACGCAATGACCGTCGTCCGCGCGCCCGTTCCGAAGTCCGCTGAGCCGATGTGCGGGGCGGATCATCCGCGTGAACGCAGAGCGAGGGCCGGTGCGCGCAGAAAGGTGATGCTGTGATGCCGCTCGATAACCCGCGCGGCTTTCTCGCCGCGCTTTTCACGCAAGCCGTGCGCGCGGCCGACCCGCTGGAGGCGATCCGCGCCCATTTGCCCGCGCGGCCCGCCGGCCGCACGGTGGTGATCGGAGCGGGCAAGGCGGCGAGCCAGATGGCTCAGGCCTTCGAGAGCCTGTGGGATGGGCCGCTCGACGGCGTGGTGGTCGCCCGCCACGGCCCGATCGCCGCGTGCGATCGCATCCGGGTGCTGCAATCCGCCCACCCGGTTCCGGACCAGGCCGGCCTCAGCGCGGCGCAGGCGCTGATGACGGCCGTGCAGGGGCTGACACCGGAGGATCTGGTGGTCGCGCTGATCTCCGGCGGCGGCTCCGCCCTTCTGCCCGCGCCTCCACCGGGCTTCGGCCTTGCCGACGAGGTGGCGCTCAACGAGGCCCTGCTTGCCTCCGGCGCGCCGATCTCGGCCATGAATGTGGTGCGCAAGCATGTCTCGATGATCAAGGGCGGCCGGCTCGCCGCGCTGGCTTCCCCGGCGCGTCTCGTCAGCCTCGTCGTCTCCGATGTGCCGGGCGACAATCCGGCCTATGTGGCCTCCGGTCCGACCATTCCGGATGCCGCCGGGCGCGAGGAGGCGCTGCGCGCCATTCGAGACTATCGCATTACCCTTCCGCAGACCCTTCTCGACTACATCGCCCGCAGCGAAACACCACGCCCTGAAGACCCGACTTTCGCCGGGCACGAATCCCACGTCATCGCCTCGGCCCGCCTCTCGCTGCAGGCGGCGGCATCGGCGAGCAGGGAGGCGGGGGTCACGCCGTTGATCCTCTCCGACAGGATCGAGGGAGAGGCGCGCGACATCGGGCGAATGCATGCGGCGCTCTCGATCGAGTTCCAGGCGGGCCGCAGGGCGGGCGACGCGCCGATGGTCCTGCTTTCGGGCGGTGAAACGACGGTGACGATCGGCGCGAACGGTGCCGGAAAGGGCGGTCGAAACACCGAGTTCCTGCTCTCCGCCGCGCTCGATCTCGACGGTACCGCCGGCATCACCGCGCTTTCCGCCGATACGGACGGGATCGACGGATCCGAAAGCAATGCCGGTGCCTTCTGCGACGGCCGGACCGCGGCGCGGATCCGTTCCCACGGTCACCAACCCCGCGCCCTCCTCGCCGCCCACGACGCCTGGACCGCCTTCTCCCTCTCCGGCGACCTGTTCGAACCCGGCCCAACCGGCACCAATGTCAACGACTTCCGGGCGTTTTTGCTGGGGTAACACGAGCCACGGAAGCGGGCGCATCAGATCGCGACGTCGCCATGCTGCTTGCCTGCACCGGCTTCTCCCTCCTTGCACCCGACGGTGAACTTCCCCTATTCCAGACCTTGTGACCAAGGGATCGGCCGGAGGGTGTGGTGTGAGTGGGGACTGGAACAAGGCGGTGACGCTGGCGATCGGGGAGGATGGCGGGTTTGCCACCATTCGCAACACCCAGGAGGCATCCTGGGCATTGATCGAGGATTGGCCGCTGGAGGAGGGCGAGGCGCTCGATGCGGCCCTTCTGACGCTGGAAGCGGCGATGAAGGGCAAGGCCTCGGCCGAAACCGCACGGCTCGCCTTTATCGCCGCCGCGCATGAAGCGGGGATTGCGATCAAGCCGTAAGCTCTGCCAGCTGTCGATCGCGAAGAGGCACGCTTCGTGCCCTGCGATTCAGCCGCTCAACTTGGTTCAGCGACGCTTTCCAACCCGCCTCTGCCCGGTGGACAGAGCGTCGCGCGCGGTTTACGGCTCGTTTCTTGCAGCAGGGGAGGGAGCCATGACGACGATTTTCGACAGACCCGAGCATTTCGCGCAGGACGCGCTGCGCGGCTATGCCGCGATCTACGGCCGTTATGTCAAGGCCGTGCCCGGTGGGGTTCTGCGGTCGACGCCGCGGGCGGCACGGAAGGTGGCGCTCGTCGTCGGGGGAGGGTCCGGTCATTACCCGGCTTTTGCCGGCTATGTCGGCGAAGGCATGGCGGATGCGGCGGTTGCGGGCGATGTGTTCGCCTCGCCCTCCACCGCCGCCGTCGCGCGGATCTGCCGGCTGGCGGAGCGCAAGGCCGGCATCCTGCTCGGCTATGGCAATTATGCGGGCGACGTCCTGAATTTCGGGCTGGCGGCGGAACGGCTGCGTGCGGAGGGGATCGACGTGCGGGTGCTGCCGGTGACCGACGATGTGGCCAGCGCCAGCCCGGAAGAGCATCTGCGTCGCCGCGGCATTGCCGGCGATCTCGTCGTCTTCAAACTGGCAGGTGCCGCGGCGGAAGAGGGCCGGGACCTCGACGCGGTGGAAGCCCTGGCCAAGCATGCTAATCGACGCACTGTCTCCTTCGGGGTGGCCTTTGGCGGCTGCACGCTTCCCGGTGCCGCCGGGCCGCTCTTCTCCGTCGAGAAGGGCCGGATGGCGCTGGGCCTTGGCATTCACGGCGAGCCCGGCATTGCCGAGCAGGCGCTGGTGCCGGCGCGCGACCTCGCCGCTCTTCTGGTCGATCGGCTGCTGGCGGAGCGTCCGGATGGAACGCGCAAGGTTGCGGCCGTTCTTAACGGGCTCGGCGCCACGAAATATGAAGAGCTCTTCGGTCTCTGGACGCATGTCTCCGCGCGGCTTGAATCGGCTGGGCTGGAAGTCGTGCTTCCCGAGGTCGGAGAATATGTCACCAGCCTCGATATGCAGGGCTGCTCCCTGACCCTGCTCTGGCTCGACGAGGCACTGGAACGGCTCTGGCGCGCGCCCTGCGAAACGGCCGTGCTGACGCGGCGTGAGGGGCATCGCCTCGCGGACGAGATCGTGGACGAGGCTGAGGCGGACCTGACGCTGCCGCCTTCGAGCGAGGCCGGTCGTCAGGCAGGCCGCCGGATCGTCGCACTCATCGGCGCGCTCGCTGCGGCCCTTTCGGTTGCGGAAGAGGCGCTCGGTCGCCTCGATGCCCAGGCCGGCGATGGCGACCATGGGCAGGGCATGGCGCGTGGCTCGTCTGCGGCCCGCGACGCCGCGCGCGCCGCGCTTTCGGCCGGTGCCGGCGCGAGAAGCGTTCTGGCGATGGCGGGCGATGCCTGGGCGGACCGGGCCGGGGGGACCTCCGGTGCGCTCTGGGGCCTGATGCTGCGCGCCTGGAGCAACGCGCTTTCGGACGAGGCGGCGCCGGAGCCGGCAGCCGTGGCGGATGGGGCGCGCCAGGCGTTGGAGGCCGTCATGCGTCTGGGCGGCGCGCGGCCAGGCGACAAGACGCTGGTCGATGCGCTGGTGCCCTTTGTCGAAACGCTGGAGCGGGAGGCAAGCGCTGGCCAGCCGCTCGATGAGGCCTGGGCCAAGGCCGCGCAGGCGGCGGAGGCGGCGGCGGTGGCGACTGCATCGCTCACCCCCAGGCTCGGCCGGGCGCGGCCGATTGCGGCGCGCAGCCTCGGCCATCGCGATGCCGGCGCCGTCTCGCTGGCGCTCTGCGCGACCGCCGTCGGCAAGGTCCTTGCCCGCCCTCTGCGGTCAAGGAACGACCGGTCGTTTTAGAAAGTCAGAGATTACATAGTTTTAACGTGCGTCAGGCATGGTGCGGGCCTCCGGATGATCGAGGGGCCGAGGTTCATGGGTGCACAGGCTGGCGAAGACGCGCAGGGCGGTGACCGCGCATTCTGTCTTTCGAGGCCTCAGTCGGTGGCGACGCTGAGCCTTGAGGCCTGCCATGCCGAGATCGCCCGCCTGCGTCTGGAGCTTTCGGCGCGGACCTTGGATATCGCCGAGACGCAATCGGTCCTCAGTCATCAGAAGCAGACATTCGTCCGCGCCCTGACGCTGGCGCGCATGGGCGTTTGGGAATGCACCCTGCCTGAAAACCGGCTCGAATGGTCGGACGGGGTCTATGACATCTTCGGCCTGCCGCGCGGCGCGCGGCTGGAGCGCAACGACATCGCCGGCCACTACAAGCCGGCGTCCCTGATCGAGCTCGAACGCCTGCGGAGCGCGGCGATCGCCGAGGGCACGGGCTTTTCCTTCGATGCGGAGATCGTCACGCGCATGGGGGATCACCGCTGGATCCGCATCACGGCGACGGCGGAGACGGAAGCCGGCAGCGTCAGGCGCATCTTCGGAACAAAGCAGGACATTACCGACGAAAAGATTGCCGTCGATCACATTCGCTATCTCGCCGCCCATGACGTGATGACGGGTCTCGCCAACAGGTCCACGTTTCAGGAGCGGCTCGCCATGCTCGACCGCCGGGAGGACGGGCTCTGTCTCCTGTTGATCGACCTCGATGGGTTCAAGCTGCTGAACGATACGTTCGGACATGCGGTCGGTGACGACTGCCTGAAGGAGACGGCGCAGCGCCTCGAAGGCCTCGTTCAGGACCGGTCTCTCGTGGCGCGGATCGGCGGCGACGAATTCGCGGTGATCATCGAGCAGAAAAGCGAGGCCCATGCGGTCCGACGCCTGGCGCAGAAGATCGTCGACGACCTGCGGCGGACGATCACAATCGGCGAGGCAAGCGTGGAGATCGGCGCTTCGGTCGGCCTTGCATTCGGCGATGGTTCGGGTCCGGAGAGGCTGGTCAAGAATGCGGATGTGGCGCTCTACGCCGCCAAGGCCGGCGGGCGAAATCAGTTCCGTGTCTTCGCGCCGCCGGAGAGCGAAGCACTGGGCAAACGGCGCAAAACCGGCTGATGCCCGGGCGCAGGCAGGCTGCGCCGAAGATCATGTTTATAAAGGCTCTTCGCTTATTTGGTGGGCACGGCGCATCCTTGACTTCAAATTAGGCGGCCACTAACAATTTTCACCAGTTGGTAAAAACTGGGGAACAGATCAAATGACCAGCAAGCTTATGATGTCCCGGCGCACCGTTCTGGCCTCCGGCCTCGCGCTCGGCGCTTCCACTTTCATTCCATCCGTTCGCGCCGCCACACCGGTCAAGGTGGCGGGCATCCATGGCTCGCCGGTCGAGAATGCTTGGAACTCCGTGCTCCACAAGGCGCTGCAGGAAGCGGCCTCCGAGGGTGCGATCGAGTATGTCTTCTCCGAAGGTGTTTCCGGCACCGATTATCCTCGCGCCATGCGGGAATATGCCGAGCAGGGCGCCAAGCTTGTCATCGGCGAAACCTTTCCGGTGGAGAAGCAGGCGCGCGAGGTCGCGATGGACTATCCGGACACGGCCTTCGTCATGGGCTCAAGCGGCAAGGAGGCCGGCGAGAATTTCGGGGTCTTCGGCACCTGGAACTTCGACGGCGCCTACCTTGCCGGCATGCTGGCCGGCAAGATGACCAAGACCAATGTCGTCGGCTCGGTCGGCGCCATGCCAATCCCCGAAGTCAACATGCTGATCAACGCCTTTGCGCTCGGCGTGAAGGCGGTGAACCCGGATGCCAAGCATCTGGTCACCTTCATCGGCACCTTCTTCGATCCGCCGAAGGCGCGCGAGGCCGGTCTTGCCCAGATCGATGCCGGCGCCGATATCCTGTTCGGCGAACGCATCGGCACCGCTGATGCCGCCAAGGAGCGCGGCATCAAGTCGGTGGGGTCGCTGATCGACTACACGCCGCGTTACCCGGATACGGTGTTTGCCAATGCGCTGTGGAACTTCCGCCCGATCCTCAACGCCGCGCTGGCCGATGTCGCCGCCGGCAAGCCGACCGGTCGCGACTATACCAGCTATGGCTTGATGAAGGAGGGCGGCAGCGACATCGTCTTCGTCAAGGGCGTGGCGCCGGCGGATGCGGAAGCCGCCATGGAAGCCAAGCGCAGCGAGATCAAGGCAGGCACCTTCGAGGTGCCGCGCGTGATGGACGAGCCGAAGTAAGCCGGATCATGGGCGACGACGCAACCGCACTGGCTGAGGCGATCCGTCAGGGTCGCCTTTCCGCGTCGGCCGCCATGCGCGCCGCGATCGAGGACGCCGAGCGCCGCTCCTCCCTTGGGGCCATCGCTTACCTCGATCCGGCACGTGGTCTTGCCGAAGCGGAGGACGCAGAGGCGCGGCTGCGCGGCGATCCCGCCGCTCCGGCGCCCTTCGCCGGCGTTCCGAGCCTCGCCAAGGATCTGGGCGGGCCGTTTTCCGGCTTCCCGGTCGCGGCGGGCTCGGCGATGCTGGCGCGCGCGCCATCCTCGGCCGACTCCGATCTCGCGACCCGCCTGCGCGCGGCGGGGCTTTGCGTCTTCGGTCTGACCACCGTTCCGGAAATGGGGCTGTCTCTGTCCAGCGAACCGGCGGTCGGTGCTCCCTGTCGCAACCCCCTGGACGAGACGCTGACGCCGGGCGGCTCCTCCGGTGGCGCGGCCGCGGCCGTCTGCGCCGGCATCGTCGCCATCGCGCATGCCACGGATGCCGGCGGCTCGATCCGCGTGCCGGCCGCCTGCTGCGGGCTGGTCGGGCTGAAGGCCAGCCGCGGTGCCCTTCCCGCCGGTCCGCTGTTTTCCAATCATCTCGGCGGCATTGCCAGCGAGCTCGCCATCTGCCGCTCCGTCAGGGATCTCGCGACGATCTTCGACAGTGCCAGGGGCGGGTCCCGAGGGCCCTTCGCCGACCCCCTCGTCGAGCAGCCGGCTGAATGCCCCATGCGGATCGGTCTCGTGACCGACTTCGGCAGCCGCACTCCGCTCGATCCCGAACGCGCCGGTGCCGTCGAGGCGGCAGCCCGCGCGCTGGAGGCCCGCGGCCACAGGATCGCGCCGATCGGCTGGAGCCGGCTCGAGGCGGCAGTTGCGCAGAGCGGCCGGGCTTTCGCCGATATCGTTGCCGTCAATCTCGCGCAGTTCGTCGAGGTCGCCGCCTTGGACCCCGACGTCGCGCAACGCCTGACCCGGGCCTTCATCGCCCGCGGTCGTTCGCTCAGTGGCACGCAGCTCTGGTCCACGCTCGATGCAAGCGTTCGCGTCGCGCGGGCGATGTGGGATCTGTTCGAGGAGGTCGATTGCCTGCTGACCCCCATGCTTGCCCAGGCGCCGCTGCCCCTCGGCGCCTTTCCCTTCGACCATGACGACACGGACCTGCAGATCGATCGCATGACGGCCTTCGCCCCCCTAGCCGCGCTCGCCAATATCTCCGGCGTTCCCGCGCTGACGCTGCCCTTCGGCGCCGACGAGAAAGGCCTGCCCCTGCCGGTTCAGCTCCTGGCCCCGATGGGGCGGGATCTGCACCTCATCGCGCTCGCGAGGGCGCTCGAGGCCGAGGGACGCTGGCGGCATCGCTTCCCGCTGGCGGGGCTTGCCGCATGAGCACGCCGATCCTTCACATCGAGCATGTCAGCAAGCGGTTCGGCGCGACACTTGCCAATGACGACATTTCCCTGTCGCTGGCCAAGGGCGAGATCGTCGCGCTGCTCGGCGAGAACGGCGCCGGCAAGACGACGCTGATGAACATCCTCTTCGGTCATTACATGCCCGATAGCGGGCGCGTGCTGATCGACGGCCAGGAGCTGGCCGCCGGCAAGCCGCGCGCCGCGATCCGCGCCGGCGTCGGCATGGTCCACCAGCATTTCGCGCTGGCGCCCAACCTCACCGTGCTCGAAAACGTCACCACCGGGACGCAACGGCTCTGGTCCCTGCGCGCCGACAAGGCCGGCGCACGGGCGAAGCTGCTGGCCCTGTCGCAGCGGTTCGGACTGAAGATCGACCCGGAGGCGCGCGTCGGCGATCTCTCCGTCGGCGAACAGCAGCGCGTCGAAATAGTGAAGGCGCTCTATAACGAGGCCCGCATTCTGATCCTCGATGAGCCGACGGCAGTTCTGACGCAGATCGAAGCCGAACATCTCTTCAAGACCCTGAAGGGCATGGCGGCCCAGGGCCTGTCGCTCATCTTCATCTCCCACAAGCTCGACGATGTCATGTCGACGGCCGACCGCGTCGTCGTCCTAAGGGGCGGTCGTCATATTGCCGAGCGTGCGGCGTCCGAAACCAGCAAGGCGGAGCTTGCCGAGCTGATGGTGGGGCGCAGCGTCGTCCGCCCGGTCCGCGAGCCTTCGGTTCCCGGCTCGCTAGCGCTCAGCGCGGCAGGCGTCACGCTTCGCCTGGACGGCGTCGACCGGCTGAAGGCGATCGATCTCCAGCTCCATGCAGGCGAGGTTCTGGGCATCATCGGCGTGTCGGGCAACGGCCAAGCGGAGCTGGCACGGCTCATCTCCGGGACACTGGCAAGGACGTCGGGCGATATCCGCCTGTTCGGCACGCCGGTCGAGACCCTGTCGGTGCGCGATGTCGTGGCGGCCGGGATCGGCCGTGTTCCCGAAGATCGCAACAAGGAAGGCGCCATCGGCGACATGGCGATCTGGGAGAACGTCATCCTGGAACGGCTCTCCGCTTTTTCCCGCAGCGGTCTGGTGGACCGTCCACGCGCCATGGCCTTCGCGCAGCGGATCATCGATCGTTTCGACGTGCGCGGCGGTGCGCCGGCAAGCCGGATCCGCCTGCTTTCGGGCGGCAACATGCAGAAGCTGATCCTGGGCCGCAATCTTATCGACCGGCCGCGCATCCTGCTCGCGGCCCAGCCGACGCGCGGGCTGGACGAAGGGGCCGTCGCCGCCGTCCACGAGCGGCTTCTCGAGGCCAAGCGGCAGGGTACCGCCGTGCTGCTGATTTCGGAAGATCTGGACGAGGTCATGGCGCTTGCCGACCGTATTCAGGCGATTGTCGGCGGCCGGCTGTCGCCGCCGATCCGCGCCGAGGAGGCTTCGACCCGCCGGCTTGGCCTGATGATGGCCGGCGAATGGACGAAGGAGACGGCCCATGCAGTTTGAACGGCGCGAGCACCGCCCCGTCGCCCTCGTTCTCCTGACGCCGCTGATCGCCATTGGCGCGGCGCTGGCGATTGCGGGTGTGCTGATCGCCATTGCCGGCGCGCCGGTGCTGGAGGCCTATTGGCGCATTCTTCTCGGTGCCTTCGGCTCGCGCCTGTCCGCCACCGAAACATTGACCCGCGCCACTCCTTTGATCCTCACCGGCCTGGCGGCTGCCGTCGCCTTCCGGGCGCGGCTGTGGAATATCGGCGGCGAGGGGCAGTTCCATCTCGGCGCGATCGCCGCCGCCTGGGCCGGATCGCAGCTCTTCTCCGCCTGGCCGTCGATCCTTCAGATCCCTCTGCTCTTCGTTTTCGGTGCCATCGCCGGGATGATCCTGCTGCTTATCCCGCTCTGGCTTCGGCTACGCTTCTCGGTCGACGAGGTGGTAACGACCCTGCTGCTCAATTTCGTCGCCGTGCTGTTCGTCTCCATGCTGATCGATACTGTCCTCAAGGACCCGGCGGCCTTCGGCTGGCCGCAGTCGCAATCGGTGTCCGATGCCGCGATGCTGCCGAAACTGCTGGCGCGCTCGCGCCTCCATCTCGGGCTGGTCATCGCCATTGTGCTGGCGCTTGCCGTCGCCTTCGTCCAGTCCCGCACGGTTTTCGGCCTGCAGTCGCGCGCCGCCGGCCTCAGTCCGCAGGCAGCCGCCTTTGCCGGCGTGCCCCTCGGACGGACACTGGTGCTGGTCGCCTGCATCTCCGGCGGCCTGGCCGGCCTCGCCGGTGCCGTGGAGGTCATGGGTGTGCAGGGCTATGTCACCACCAATCTCTCGCCCGGCTACGGCTATTCGGGGATCGTGGTGGCGATGCTCGCCAATCTCAATCCGCTCGGCGTCGTTCTCGCCGGCCTCTTCACCGCCACCATGTTCGTCGGCGCCGACGGCATGAGCCGCAGCCTCGGCATTCCGAGCTATATTGCCGACGTGATCGTCGCCCTCTCGCTCCTCTCCATGCTGGTCGCCGTCTTCTTCACCCAATACAGGATCCGTCGATGAGCGCCGTTCTCGACATCGTCGCCTCTGCCGGGCTCTGGGCCGCCGTGCTGCGCATCGCGACGCCGCTGATCCTCGGGACGCTCGGCGCGCTGCTCAGCGAACGGTCCGGGGTGCTCAATCTCGGTATCGAAGGCATCATGACCTTCGGTGCGATGATCGGCTGGCTGGCGGTCTATCATGGCGCCGATCTCTGGGTCGGGTTCCTGCTCGCCGCCCTTGCCGGGGCGATCTTCGGCCTGCTGCATGCCGCACTGACCGTCACGCTCGGTCTCTCCCAGCACGTGGCGGGGCTGGGCGTCACGCTTTTTGCCGGAAGTTTCAGCTACTATGTCTTTCGCCTGGTGGTGCCGGTTGCCGGAACGCCGCCCACCATCACGCCGTTTCAGCCGATCGCCATTCCGGGCCTCAGCGACCTGCCTTTCGTGGGTCCTGCCTTCTTCGCGCAGACGCCGCCGACCTATGTCGCAATCCTGCTTGCGCTCTGCCTCGCCTACATGCTCTTCCGCACCCCGCTCGGCTTGGCGATCCGCATGACGGGCGAGAACCCGCATGCGGCGGAGGCACAGGGCATCAACCCGATGGTCATCCGTTATGGTGCGGTAATCGCCGGCAGCGCCCTCATGGGCATGGCGGGCGCCTTCCTGACGCTTTCGGCCTTCAACAGCTTCTTCCCGACCATGGTGCAGGGCCGCGGTTGGATCTGCATCGCGCTCGTCGTCTTCTCCTCCTGGCGGCCGGGCCGTGCGCTGCTCTGCGCCCTGCTGTTCGCCTTCTTCGACGGCTTCCAGCTCCGCCTTCAAACGACGCTCGGCGGCGCGGTGCCCTATCAGCTCTTCCTGATGGTCCCCTATCTCCTGTCGATCGCGGCGCTCGCCGTCATGGCCCGGCGCGCCCGCGTGCCGCAGGCCCTCATGCAACCCTATCGGCGCGGGGAGCGCTGAACGGAGGATTTTCCATGTTCGACCTCATCATTCGCAACGGCAACCTGCCGGATGGCCGCGAAGGCTTCGATATCGGCCTCGCCGGTGGTGTCATCACGGCGATCGAGAAGCACATCGACGCCGGGGCGAAGGAAGAAATCGCCGCGGATGGCAGGCTCGTCAGCCCGCCCTTCTGCGACCCGCATTTCCACATGGATGCCACCCTGTCGCTCGGCCTGCCGCGCATGAACGTGTCCGGCACGCTACTCGAAGGCATTGCGCTCTGGGGCGAGCTGCGGCCGCTGCTGACCAAGGAGGCGCTGGTCGAGCGGGCGCTGCGCTATTGCGATCTCGCCGTCAGCCAGGGGTTGCTGTTCATCCGCAGCCATGTCGATACCTCCGATCCGAGGCTGGTGACCGCCGAGGCGCTGATCGAGGTGCGCGAGCGCGTTGCGCCCTACATCACGCTGCAGCTCGTCGCTTTCCCGCAGGATGGCTATTACCGCGCGGCGGAGGGCGAGGCCTCGCTGGCCCGCGCGCTGGACATGGGGCTCGATATCGTCGGCGGCATTCCGCATTTCGAACGGACCATGGATGACGGACGGCGCTCCGTGGAGGCGCTGTGCCGCATCGCCGCCGAGCGCGGGCTGCCGGTCGACATCCATTGCGACGAAAGCGACGATCCGCTCTCGCGCCACATCGAGACCCTGGCGGCCGAAACCATTCGCCATGGTCTTCAGGGCCGGGTTGCCGGCTCGCACCTGACGTCCATGCACTCCATGGACAATTACTACGTTTCCAAGCTGATCCCGCTGATGGCGGAAGCCGAGATCAACGTGATCCCCAACCCGCTCATCAACATCATGCTGCAGGGCCGGCACGACACCTATCCGAAGCGCCGCGGCATGACGCGGGTGCGCGAGCTGATGGCGGCGGGTCTTAACGTTTCCTTCGGCCAGGACTGCACCATGGACCCCTGGTATTCGATGGGGTCCGCCGACATGCTGGAGGTCGGCCACATGGCGATCCATGTCGCGCAGATGAGCGGTATCGAGGACAAGAAGAAAGTCTACGAAGCCCTGACCGTGAATTCGGCAAAAACCATGGGTCTCGAAGGCTACGGCCTTGCGGTCGGCTGCAAGGCGGATCTGATCGTGCTGCAGGCGGCCGATGTGGTGGAGGCCCTTCGGCTGAAGCCGGCCCGGCTCGTCGTGATCAAGGGCGGCAGGATCATTTCCAGGAGCGCGCCGCGCATCGGCGAACTCTTCCTCAAGGGCCGTCCGGCGGCCATCGATCCCGGCCGCGATTATGTGCCGGTTGCGGCGAAACTATAGGGCTCAGAGACCCTGACCCGTGGTGCCGTGGCCGACCGGCCACGCTTCACGCAGTCTTTCGAGCAAGGTCGGGAACCGGGGCCAGCCCTCATAGTTGTGCCGGCGAGCAAGAGGGGCCCGGCATGCCGCGATTTTACTTTCACGTGCGACTGCATGATCTCGTCGTAGAGGATGCCGACGGGCTCGTTCTCCCCGATCTGGCGGCCGCCCGCGCCGAAGCGATCCGCGGCGCCCGCGTCATCACGGCGGGCGAGGACGAGGGTGGCGAGGACGAGGGCTGTTTCGAAATCTCATCCGAGGACGGGGAGTTGCTGCTGGAGGTCCCCTTCCACCAACCGCAGCCGAAAGAACCGGCACGTTCCGATCGATGCATCCACTGACCCTGACGCCGCCAAGCCGCCTGCGGACTGGTCCGAAACGATCGGCGAACGACGCTGAAGGCATCGCAACTGCGTTCGCCGGCCGTTGGACGCACGGACACGGCCGATGACCCTCGAGCACACGGAACGCCAGGCGGCGAAACCCAGCCTGCATCGTCAAACCCGCACCGCGCAGCGCCCTGGGACACGCGGCCGCGGGGCGCGTGTTTCCGCTTTCGAGATGGGATGCGCTGGCTTCTCTTCGCCTCACCAGAGCGCGCTCTGTGGCGTGATCCTGGCCTTCCAGATCGGCGTCCTGCTCCTGCTCGGCCGGCCATGGATCTGTCCCTGCGGCGATGTTCTCGTCTGGCAGGGCGCTCTCGATCCCGTGCATAACTCGCAGCAACTGGCAGACCCCTACACGATCCTGCACATCGCCTTCGGCTGCGGGCTGTTTCTCTGGCTGACGACGATCCGCCCGGACTGGCCGCTTGCGCGGCGCGCGACATACGCCGTTGCCAGCAGCGCCATCTGGGAGATCGTCGAGAACCTGCCGCTCGTCATCGATCTCTTCGCCAATGATGGAAGCAGCCTCGATTATCGTGGCGACAGCATCGTCAACTCGGTCTCCGATACGCTGGCCGTCAGCCTCGGCTTCCTGATCTCCTCCCGCCTACCGAAATCCTTGACGCTTGCCCTTGTCGTGGCTCTGGAAGGTATCACTTACCTCCTGATCCAGGACAGCATCCTCGCCGGAATCCTGCGGCTTCTGGCGGCGCTGCCCGGGCTCCCGCTCGCACCGTAAGCCGGCATGCCCCACGGCGGGGCGGGGCTGGACGGGTTTCGCTCTTCAGGACACCAAGGGTCCGGCTCGTGCATCTCGCTCTCTTCTGCCCACCCTACAAGAGCCATATCGCCGTGTTCCAGTGTCTGGCAGGCGCGCTGGAACGGCGGGGCCACCGGGTGACACTGATGGTCAATGCGGGCGTCGAGCCCTTTCTCGACCAGCACGTCCCGGTTGCGACGATCGAGGGAACCAGCCGCGCCGAGATCGAGGCGATCATCGCCCGCGCCGCCGCGCCGGGTGGCCCTCTCGGCATCCTGCGGACGGTTCATGATGGGGTGACGCTTTCCGAGGCGATCTGCCGGTCCGCGCCGTCGCGGCTTGCCGCGCTCCGTGTCGATGCAATCGTCGCCGACCAGACGGAGCCGGCGGCAGGCCTCGTCGCGCGGTTCCTGAACCTGCCTCTGATCAGCATCGCCTGCGCGGTGCCCATGGAGAGGGGGAGTGGTATTCCACTGCCCTTTCTCCCCTGGCCCTATGACGCGAGCGAAAAGGGTCTGAAGCGCAATGCCGGGGGAGAGCGCGTGTCCCGCCTGTTGCTGAGCGAGCAGAGGCGCCTGATCCGGCGCTGGGCTGGGCGGTTCGCCCTCGCCGGCGACTTCGACGATCTGCTCTCCTGCAGTTCAGACCTTGCGACGATCGCGCAGATTACGACGGAGTTCGATTTCCCGCGCGAGAATGCCGGCCTGCTGCACTGCGTTGGGCCGATCCGCGATGCAGTGCCCGCCGCGCCCTTGCCGATCGAGCCAGAACCAGGCCGCCCCTTCGTCTTCATGTCGCTCGGAACCCTGCAGGGCCATCGGTTCCGTCTTTTCAAGACGGTCGCCGCGGCCTGTCGGAAGATCGGTGCGCAGCTGCTGGTCGCCCATTGCGGCGGTCTCAGCAAGAGCCAGGAGAAGGCGCTGGGGGCGACATGGGTGACGGATTTCGTTCCGCAGCGCGCGGTGCTTGAACGGGCGGACCTCTGCGTCACCCATGGCGGCATCAATACCGTCCTGGATGCGCTTTCCTGCGGCACGCCCATGCTGGTGCTGCCGATCGCCTTCGACCAGCCGGGCGTCGGCGCACGGGTCGTCCATCACGGTGTCGGCCTGCGCCTTTCCCCCCGCTTCCTTACGCAAGGGCGGGTGACGGAGGCGCTCGCCCGCCTGCTGGCCGATCCAACCTACGCGCAGAGGGCCTCGGCCTTTGGCGGGCGGATCACTGCCGCCGGTGGGCTGCAGGAGGCAGCGAGCCTCATCGAAGACCGCGTGGACGCCCGGCTTGCGGGCGGCCGAGGCGCGGTCTTGCGCTCGCCGGATCCAAGCCTTGCGGATCGAACCACGTCGGCCTAGCCGGCGATCGTCTGCGGGGGGACCAGCCGGTGGATGGAGCGGAGCATGTAGCGGATCGGCTCTTCCTCGACCCCGCATCGGCTCAGCGCGGAGTTGGCGGCCTTGAGGTGCGACTGATAGGAATGCCGCGTGGCGGCTTCGCCACGATAGCTCATCATGGTCCGCTTGCCGATATCCTTGCCGCTGTCCTTGCCGAGCGACTGGGTGAGCGCGAGCACGTCCAAGAGGTCGTCGAGCGCCTGGAAGGCGGAGCCGACATGGAAGGCCATTTCCGCCAGCGCGTCCGACTGCTCGCGCGGCCGCTGGTCGAGAATGCTCGCCATCTCGGCCATGGCGGCAAAGAGGCGCCCGGTTTTCAGGAAGTTCTTGCGCTCGACATCGACATCCGGGCTCTGCCCGTCATTCAGATCGACCTCCTGCCCGGCGGCCAGGCCGGTGGCGCCGACGGCGAGGCTGAGAGAGGCGACCAGACGGGCGCGGGCCTCGCCGGGCAGGCCCTCGATGGTGGCCAGAATGTTCATGCCGCGGGTGAGCAGCGAAATGCCGGCCAGGATCGCTGTCGCCTGACCGAAGACGACATGCGTCGTCGGCTTGTCGCGCCGCAGCGCCGCGTCGTCCATGCAGGGCAGATCGTCAAGGATCAGCGAGGCCGTGTGCACCATCTCGATCGCGCATCCGACATCCACCGCCAGATCCAGATGCGCAGGCTGCGGAACGGTCAGGACGAAGAGCAGCGGACGGAAACGCTTGCCACCCCCGAGCACGGCATGGCGCATGGCGGCGGCGAGGTTCGGCGGCGTGTAGTCCTCGGTATCGAGAAGCACCCGGAGGCGGTTCTCGATCCTGAACGTCAAGTCTTTTATGGTCAGGCGACTGTCTTCTTCGGCAGACTCCCGGTCCAGCCAAGAAATGCGGCTTCTCTCATTTAGTGTATCGTCATGCTTGAGAGAAATTTGGTCCACCATGGAGGACATTCTGCAGGCCTAACCTATATGTCGCTTCAGTCCGGCTTGCCGGTTTTCATTTCTATTTGTAGCACCAAACTGTGGATGAAAGGACCCTATGCTCGCCGATCGAAAAAAACAGCACCTGGACATCGTTCTGGCTGGCCAGGCTGTCTCTTCGAGCATCGGCGCAGGCTTTGCCGAGGTCCGGTTCGAGCATGTCGCGCTGCCCGAAATCGACATGGGGGCCATTGATTTGACAATGGAATTTCTGGGACGGCGGATCGCCATCCCCTTCCTCGTCTCGTCGATGACCGGCGGGGCCGAGAAGGCGCAGGCCATCAATCACAATATTGCTATCGCCTGCGAGGCGCTGAAAATTCCGTTCGGGGTCGGCTCCCAGCGCGTGGCGATCGAGACGGCCACCGATTGGGGCATGAACCGCGAACTGCGACGCCTGGCGCCCTCCGTGCCGATCCTTGCCAATATCGGGGCTGCCCAGCTCAACACCGGGTTCGGCCTCGACCAGGCCCGCCGTGCCGTGGAGATGATCGATGCGGACGCGCTCATCATCCACCTCAACCCCCTGCAGGAGGCTGTTCAGCCGGAGGGGGATCGCGATTGGCGCGGCCTCGCCGGCAAGATCGGCGCGCTCGGCAAGGCGCTGTCTGTGCCGCTGGTGATCAAGGAGGTCGGGTCCGCGATTTCGCCAGCCACGGCCGCGACGCTGGTCGACCTCGGCGTGCGGATCATCGACGTCGCCGGCGCAGGGGGCACGAGCTGGGCCTCGGTCGAAGCGCAGCGTGCCCGAACGCCGGCAGAGGCCGCGATAGCCTCCGCCTTCAGCGACTGGGGCCAGCCGACGGCCTTCGCCATCGCCGCCCTGCGCCGCGCCATGCCCGACCTCTTCATCATCGGGTCCGGCGGCGTGCGGACGGGCGTGGATGCTGCGAAGGCGATCCGTCTCGGCGCGGATCTCGTCGGGCAGGCTGCCTCCGTGCTGCCATCAGCCACCACCTCGCCGGAACAGATCGCCGAGCACTTCGGCATCATGGCCGCACAATTGCGGGTCGCTTGCTTCTGCACGGGATCCTCGACCCTGGCCGAGCTGCGCAAGGCCAAACTGGAGGCCGCTCCAGTCTGGGGATGACCGACACCGACCGCCCACCACGCCGCCCGCCGGCAGAAACTGAAAGGCCCTTCGATGCGGCGGGAGCATCTGTCCACAGTGCCGGGCGGGCGGCTGCCGGGCCGCTGGTTCTGGTCGGCGCGGGTCTTTCCAGCGCGCTCATTGCCTGCTCGCTCGCCCACCGCTTTCCGGATGTGCCGATTCTGATTCTGGAGGGAACCGCGCAGCCCTTCGGCGAGCACACCTGGTCGTTTCACGATGCCGATGTGGCGGAGGAGGCGCAGGCCTGGCTCACGCCGCTCGTTGCCCATCGCTGGGCCGGCCAGGAGGTTCGCTTCCGCGGCCATCGGCGCCATCTTGCCTCCGGCTATGCCTCTCTGACCTCTGCTTCGGTTCTGTCTGCCCTGCGCGGACGGACGTCCGTGACGGTCGAAACGGGCGCCGCGGCCGTCGAGCTAGCCGAGGACCATGTGCTTCTCGCCGATGGTCGACGGATCACGGCGACCTGCATCATCGACTGCCGCGGCTTCCGGCCAAGCGACAGTCTGGTCCTCGGCTATCAGAAGTTCCTGGGTCTCGAGGTGGACCTCGAAGCGCCGCATGGTCTCGCCTATCCGGTCATCATGGATGCCACGGTCGACCAGAAGGATGGCTATCGCTTTCTCTACCTTCTGCCACTGTCTGCGACCCGGCTGCTGATCGAAGACACCCGCTATGCCGACGGGCCGGACCTCGATCATCAGGCGCTCGGCCGCGACATCGAGGCCTATGCGAGGAGCCAAGGTTTTGCCATTCGCCAGGTGCTGCGCCGCGAGGAGGGAGTGCTGCCGATCACGCTGGCGCATGATGCACAACGCTTCTGGTCGCAAGCGCCGCGCGCCATCCCGCAGGCGGGCTTGCGGGCTGCGCTGTTTCACCCGACGACGGGCTACAGCCTTCCCGATGCGGTGCGGCTGGCAACGCTCGTTGCCGCGCATTGGCCGGTGTCCAGCGCGGACCTCGCGCAGGTGATCAAGAATTTCGCTCTCGAACGCCACGGCGCGCAGCGCTTCTACCGCCTTCTCAACCGCATGCTGTTCCTCGCCGCCCAGCCCGCCGAGCGCCACCGCGTCCTCGAACGGTTCTACCGTCTGCCGACCCCGCTGATCGAGCGGTTCTATGCGGGGCGGACGACGCGGCTCGATGCCCTGCGCATCCTGACCGGAAAGCCGCCGGTCCCTATCCACCGGGCACTCGCCTGCCTGCGCGAAGCCCCTCTTTTGAAAAACGGGTCCCCATGAGCAGTGAAGTCAGATCAGCGGCCGTCATCGGGGCCGGTTTCGGCGGCCTGGCGCTTGCCATCCGCCTGCAAAGCGCCGGCATCAAGACCACCATCTTCGAGCGGCGGGACAAGCCGGGCGGGCGGGCCTATGTCTATGAGGATGCCGGCTTCACCTTCGATGCCGGTCCGACGGTCATCACCGATCCCGATTGTCTCGAACAGCTCTGGGCTCTCTCGGGGCGCAGTCTCGCCGATTACGTCACGCTTCTGCCGGTCTTCCCGTTCTATCAACTGTGCTGGGAGGATGGATATCGGTTCGATTATGCCGACGACCAGGCGGAGATCGACCGGCAGATCGCTGCGAAGTCGCCGGAGGATGTGGAAGGCTATCGCCGCTTCCTCGCCTATTCGCAGGATCTGTTCCGCGAAGGCTATGAGAAGCTCGGAACCGTGCCGTTCCTCGACTTCGCCTCGATGATCAAGGTCGCGCCGCAGCTCGTGCGGCTGGAGAGCTATCGCAGCGTCTACTCGAAGGTCAGCCAGTTCATCAAGGATGACCAGCTGCGCCAGGCCTTCAGCTTTCATTCGCTGCTGGTCGGCGGCAATCCCTTTCGAACCTCCTCGATCTACGGCCTCATCCATGCACTGGAGCGCAATGGCGGCGTTTGGTTCGCCAAGGGTGGCACCGGCGCCCTGATCGCCGGGATGGCGCGGCTTTTCGAGGATCTCGGCGGCCGGATCGTCCTCAATGCCGAAATCGACCGGATCGAGGCGGACGAAGGGCGCGTGCAGGCCGTCGTGCTGAAGGACGGGAGCCGCCACGCCTTCGGCCAGATCGCCTCCAACGCCGATGTGGTACATACCTACAAGCACCTGCTCAGGGATACCGCACGCGGAAAGAGCTACGGGCGATCGCTCGAGAAGAAGAGCTTTTCCATGTCGCTCTTCGTCATCTATTTCGGGCTGAAGCGGCTTCATCCGGAGCTCAAGCACCATATGGTGCTCTTCGGGCCGCGGTATCGCGAGCTGATCGCCGAAATCTTCGGCACGGCCCAGTTGGCGGAAGATTTCTCCCTTTACCTCCATGCGCCCTCCGTGACGGATGACAGCCTCGCCCCGCCCGGATCGAGCGCCTATTACGTGCTCTCGCCCGTCCCGCATCTGGGAACCGCGGAGATCGACTGGGCGGTCGAGGGGCCGAAATATCGTGACAGGATCCTCAGATATCTGAACGATCGCTACATTCCGGGTCTCCTCGACGATCTCGTCACCGTCCGGCATTTCTCGCCGTTCGATTTTCGCGACGAACTCAACGCTCACCTCGGCTCGGCCTTCTCGGTGGAGCCTGTTCTGACCCAGAGCGCCTGGTTCCGGCCGCACAACCGCGATGACAAACTTTCCAACCTTTACATCGTCGGGGCTGGAACGCATCCGGGCGCCGGCATTCCGGGCGTCGTCGGCTCGGCCAAGGCGACGGCGCAGCTGATGATCGAGGATGCGCGGCCATGAGCGACAGCGTCGTCACGTCCAGCGAGACGGCGATCGCTCAAGGGTCGCAGAGCTTTGCCGCCGCGGCGAAGCTTTTCCGTCGCGAGACGCGGGACGATGCGGTCATGCTCTATGCCTGGTGCCGCTATTGCGACGACGTGATCGACGGGCAGACGCTGGGACATGATCAGGAGGCGCGCTATCGCGACGGGCAGGAACAGCGCCTCGCCAGGTTGCAAACCGAGACCGCGCGCGCTCTCTCCGGCGAGCCGCACCCCGAGCCCGTGTTCGAGGCGCTTCGCCGCGTGGTGGCACGTCATCAGATCCCGGCTCGCCATCCGCAGGAGCTGCTCGCCGGCTTCGAGATGGACGTGATCGAGCGACGCTACGAAACCGTCTCCGAGACGCTCGACTATTGCTATCATGTGGCAGGCGTCGTCGGCGTGATGATGGCGATGATCATGGGGGTGCGAGACGAGGAAACGCTCGACCGCGCCTGCGATCTCGGCCTTGCCTTCCAGTTGACCAATATCGCCCGAGACGTGATCGACGATGCGCGGGTCGGTCGGGTCTACGTGCCCGCAGAGCTCTTGAGCCGGCATGGGATCGATCGGGTGGATACGGAGGATCCGGCGCAGCGGGCGGCGCTGCATGCCGCTGCCCTCGATCTGTTGGACCTTGCCGAGCGCTATTACGCCTCTGCCATGGCCGGCCTCTCCGCCCTGCCGCCACGCTCGGCCTGGGCGATCGCTGCGGCACGGCGGATCTATCGCGCAATCGGCCTGAAGCTGCGTGCCGGGGGGCCGGCTGCCTGGGAGCGCCGGGTCTCGACGACGAAGCCAGAAAAGCTGCGCCTGCTCGCGCTCGCGCTCGGCGATGTCGCGAAAAGCCGGACGGCAGGGCCAGGCGCTCCGCGAACCGGCCTTTGGCAGCGTCCCCGTCCTCAGCGTCCCTAGTCAGCGCCCTTCGGTGCCCGGCACATCGGCATCCACGGGATTCTGGCTTGGTGCGCGCCGGTTCGTCTGCAGTTTCTTGACGAGCGTTTCCACTGGTTCGGCATAGACGAAGCCGAAGGAAACGCAGCCATCGCGGCCTTCGACCGCGTGATGCAGGCGATGGGCCTGGTAGACCCGCTTCAGATAGCCCTTGCGGGGCACGTAGCGGAACGGCCAGCGCTGATGCACGAGACCGTCATGCATGAAGAAATAGAGAATTCCATAAAGCGAGATGCCGACCGCCACCCACCAGATCGGCCAGAAGAAAGCCGAGCCGATCCAGAACAGGAAGATGGCGAAGCCCGCGAAGATGACCGCATAGAGATCGTTCTTTTCCAGCGTCTCATCATGCGGTTCGTGATGCGACTTGTGCCAGCGCCATCCCCAGCCATGCATGATGTGCTCATGCGACCAGGCCGCGAACCACTCCATGAACACGACCGTGCCGACAACCAGAAACAGGGGGATCAGGAAATTCATCAGGCTGTCCATCATCGACCTCGGCTCGGTTGTGTCTGCGCCAGGGCATGGCGATGGTGCGGCAGTTTCCACCAGGGCACCCAGGGCATGTCATGGTGCTCGTGGTGGTAGCCGAAGTGGAAGCAGGTCAGCAGCGACAGGAGCGGCGGAAAATCATTGCTGCGCGCCTTGTGCCGATCCGCGAAGGGCTGTTCGTCGATGCGGTGCGGACGATAGGTGCCGAAATAGAACAATTGCAAGGACGAAAGAATGGCAGGAAGCGCCCAGAAGACCAGCATGGTCGGGAAACGCTCCCTGAGAATGACGAGATAGACGACGACGGCGACCGTCAGGATCCCGAATTCGCGCCAGCCGAAATAATAGCGGAAGAAGCGCAGATACCAGGGCCAGAAGCTGGAGGGATGTTCGGGATCGAAATCCGGATCCTCGTCCGTTCCCGCATGCCGATGGTGGGCATGGTGGTTCTCGAACAGCTTTTCGTAGCTGAAACCGGCATAGATGAACACGCAGAAGCGCCCGATCGCCCGATTGAGCGCCGGGTGGCCAGGGGCGAGCGAGCCATGCATTGTGTCATGCGCGACGATGAAGAGGCCGACGCTCAGCCAGCACTGAACCAGGATGACGAGCGGCGCCAGCGCCAGCCTCCAGCCGCTCCAGTCGATCAGGAAGATCGCGGAAATGTGAATGCCGGCCCAGGCGAGCACGACGAGACATGCCAGGGCCAGTCCGGTGACCATGTCCGCTTTGCCTGGCTTGGCGGCGCTTGCCCGAGCGTTCATCGAAACGTCCTTCACAGTCGGAGCCGGATGCGGGAAACGATCAGCGCGGCAAGCAGGCCGACCACCGCCATCGCACACAGGCGAACTATCTCCGGAAACAGATCCGGCAACCCCTCTCCACGCCCGACCGTGCCGTAATAGGCTTCGATTGCCCAGGCATTGGGCGTGAAGCGGCCGAGCGTCTGCGCCCAATCCGGCATCATGAAGCGCGGAACCATGGATCCGCCGATTGCCGAGAACACCAGCACCAGAAAGGTCGAGACGGTCTGTGCCTGCTGGCGTGTCGTGCAGAGCGCGGCAACCGCCAGTGCCAGTCCGGCCGCGGCCGCCGCGGCCGCACCGGTCGTCAGCAGCCAGAAGCCGAAGGCATCGGTGATGTCCACACCATAGATCAGGGCTGCGATCGCGAAAATCAAGCCGACCTGCACAATGCCTTGAAGCGTGAGGAACAGGAACTTGCCGGCGATGACCGCATCCGTTCCGCCGGGGCCGACGGCGAGACGGTCGAGAATGCCCGCCTGCCGCTCCTCGATCAGGGTCGCCGCGCTTTGCATGGCAGAAAACAGCAGGAAGAGAATGGCGATCGCACCGGCATAATAGGTGATCGTGGCATTCATCCCCGTCGGCCCGTCCACGACAGTGCGCGCGATCAGGCTGCCGTCGGGCGCCCCCGGCTGCTCCGCCCCTTCGGCAAAGGCGGCGGCCGCGGCGGACAGGCGCCGGCGCTGCTCGTCCGTGAAGCCGCCGGCAATCGCTTCCACGGACGTCGCGCTGCGGCTGAGAAGAAGATCCGGAAGCCGGCGAGCGAGCATGTCCTGCATCTGGCCGGTCAGCAGCGCACCGGCCATCGGCTTGGAAGGATCGACCAGAACGGTGAGGAGCGGTTGGCTTTCGGGCACGGCGCCATCCGCTGCGTCGTGACCGATCACCACGCCGACATCGATCAGACCCTGCCGGATCAGCCGGTTCGCCTCGTCCCTTGTGGAGAAGGTCGCCCCGGCAACCTGCAGCAGCGGCTCGTTGCGCAGCGCCTGTTCGAGCCGCGCGGCGACAGGCCCCTGGTCGAGCCTGACGATCGCGATCGTCAGCGGCAACCGATCCTTCGTGCTTGCGGCGAAGATCGAGGCGAAGATCAGGAAGATCATGGGCGGCAGCACGAAGGCGAGGACCAGAGCGCCGCGGTCGCGCAAAAGCCCGAGCAGCATGACGCGGACGATGGCGAGGATCATCGCGCTGCCTCCTCGGACGCCGGTTGGCGCGGGTTCGGCAGATCCCGGAACAGGCTTTCGAGGCCCGGGCGTCGAAACCGCATCTCGGCTGGCGCGATCCCCGCGCGTGTCAGTTCGGCAGGCAGTGTCGAGGCGGGGTCCTCGGCGGTCAATGTCCATTGATCGTCGTGGGACGGCCTGAAACCGAGGCGGGTCAGGGCCTGCCGGTCTGCCTCGGTCAGGTCCGTCCTGAAGTCCAGGATCATCTCCACCCGCGTGCCGAAGGCAGCCTGCAGCAGATCGCGCGGTGCACCCTGTGGGGCGAGAATGCCGTTCTGCAGGAACCCGACCCGGCTGCAGAGGCTTTCCGCCTCCGCCAGGTCGTGGGTGATCAGCAGAATACCCATGCCGGTTTGCTGCAGCGCCCGGATCACGCCGTCCAACTGGCGGCGGGCTTCGAGGTCGATCCCTGCCATCGGCTCATCCAGAATGAGAAGATCGGGCCGGTGCAGCAGTGCGGCGGCGAGATTGACCCGCCGCTTCCAACCGCCCGAAAGCGTCGCGACGCGCTCGGAACGGCGATGCTCCAGCCCGGTCGCGCGCACGACGTCGTCGAGCGCCAGGTCGGTATCTCGGCGGCTCAAGCCCGACAACCGGCCGAAGAGCTGCAGGTTTTCCCGGATGGTGAGATGCGGATAGAGAGCGATTTCCTGAGGAACGAGGCCGATCCGATCCCGCGCTCCAGCCTTTCCGGCGACGCGGATCTCGCCCCGAAGCGGGCGCAGACGGCCGCAGATCGCGCGGACCAGCGTCGTCTTTCCTGCACCGTTGCGGCCGAGCAGACCGAAGATTTCGCCGCAGCCGATGGTCAGGTCGATGCGGTCGAGAATGGGGGTGCGGCCATAGGCGGCGTGCAGGTCTCTCACTTCGAGAGCGGCAGGGCGTGTGGACAGGTGCAGCTCCCGGTACCCCATTCTCAGTGAGCGGACGACGACGAACCGGTGAGGGCCTGCGAAAACCTGGTCGACCAAGCCCAAGCGCCGGGTCGGGCAGGACGCGGCAGGAGGGGCGCTGCGTCGACCGACGTCACGGCGCACCCTCCCATAGGCGGAGTGTCTTTGCAACCCATCGCTTGCGGACGAAGCCTGCGATCAGGCCTGCCGTCTCGCCTGATACTGGGTCGGGTCAGGCACGGGGACGGCGGCCATCAGGGCGCGGGTGTAGTCGTCCTGCGGAGTTTCGAAGACGGCACGGCGGGTGCCGATTTCGACGATCCGTCCGCCGCGCATCACCGCGACATTGTGCGACATCTTCTCGATGACCGCCATGTCATGGGAGATGAAGAGATAGGCGAGCCCCATGCGCTCCTGCAGTTCCAGCATCAGATCGAGCACGCGGGCGCGCACGGAGACATCGAGCGCCGCGACACTTTCATCGGCAACGATCAGCTTCGGTTCCAGCGCGAGCGCCCGGGCAATGCAGATGCGCTGCCGCTGGCCGCCGGAAAACTCGTGCGGATAGCGCTCGGCGGCATCCGGCGTCAGTCCGACGCAGCGCAACAGCTCGGCCACCCGCTCGCGCCGCTCCGCCTTGGTCGCGATGTCGTGAATGACGAGCGGTTCGGCGATTGCCGCGCCGATGCTCATGCGCGGGTCGAGCGAGGCGTAAGGGTCCTGGAAGATCATCTGTGCGGCGCGGCGGATCGGGCGCATGATGGCGCTCGAGGCTGGGAAGACCTCCTGTCCGGCGATCCGGACGCTGCCCTCGAAGGGGATGAGGCCCAGCACAGCCTTGCCGGTGGTCGATTTTCCGGAGCCGCTCTCACCGACGAGACCGAGCGTTTCGCCGGCCTTCAAGGTGAAACCGACACCCTTGACTGTCGGCTCCGGCTGCGCGCCACGCTGCAGCCAGCCGGTCTTGCGCCCGTAGGTGACGCTGAGATCGGCGACCTCGAGGACGGGCAGGGGCGCCGTGTTCCCGGCGGCGGCGGCGGGCGATGCGGCGCTGACCCGCGGCGGTGCGTCCGTGCCGGACAATGCACCGAGGCGGGGAACGGCGGCCAGCAACTGCTGCGTATAAGGATGGGTCGGCCGGGCGAAGATGTCGATCACCGGTCCCTGCTCGACGATATTGCCCGATTGCATGATCGCGACACGGTCGGCCATTTCCGCGACCACGCCCATGTCGTGGGTGATCATGAGGATCGAGGTCTGGAACTCCTGCCGCAGCTCGCGCATCAGCCTGAGGATCTGGGCCTGGACGGTGACATCGAGCGCCGTTGTCGGCTCGTCGGCGATCAGCACCTTCGGACGGCATGACAGGGCCATGGCGATCATCACGCGCTGGCGCATGCCGCCGGAGAGTTCATGGGGATATTGCGTCAGGCGACGGGCAGGATCCGTCATGTGCACGGCATCGAGCATCTGGCGCGCGACGGCTTCGGGCCGTTCCGTCAGGCTGCTGCGGTGCGCGCGGATCGCTTCGGTCAATTGCGCGCCGACGGTCATCACCGGATTGAGCGAGGTCATCGGCTCCTGGAAGATCATGGCGATCTGTCCGCCGCGGATGCCGCGCATCGTGCGTTCGGAGGTGCGCGCAAGATCGGTCTCGCCGAGGCGAATGCTGCCCGAGGTGACCCGCAGCGAGGCCTTGGGCAAAAGCCCCATCACTGCGAGCGAGGTGACCGACTTTCCCGAGCCGGATTCGCCGGCGAGACACAGCGTCTCGCCGGCCTTCAGGTCGAAGGAGACGGCGTTCAGGATGCGCTTGAGGCCTGTCGGCGTGCGGGCATCGACTGAGAGGTCCCGGACGGAGAGAACGGGACCTTGATGGGGAAGGGTCACGAGAGAACGATCCTCGGGAAGTAGAAGGAGACGACCCAGTTCGGCATGTCGACGATCTCGCTGATGCGCAGGTCGCCGCACACAGAGCAGAGCATGTAGGCATCGACCGGGTTCATGCCGTGCTCGGCCGAGAGCAGGTCGATCATCCGCATCACGGCTTCCTGCGCGCCGGTCATCAGATCCGGGCCGACGCCGGTCGTCACTTCGTAGCCGGCGCCGTCGAGATGGCGGGTCACCGGTTCGGTGGTGGTGAAGCGCGGCGACTTCAGATTGGCGCCCTTGACGAGGTCGAGGGTCAGTTCGACGTTCATCTGGCTTTCGATGGCGGTGCCGCAGACTTCGCCGTCGCCCTGGGCAGCATGGGTGTCGCCCACCGAGAAGAGAGCGCCTTCGACCTCGATCGGCAGGTAGAGCGTCACGCCCGCGGTCAGGTCGCGAATGTCGAGATTGCCGCCGACGCGACGCGGCGGAACGACGGAATGCAGGCCGGCTTCCGCCGGCGCCACGCCGATCGTGCCGGTAAACGGCTTCAGCGGCACCTTGCCGCCCGGGCCGAAGGCGGCTGGCGCCATCGAGCCGGTGTCATAGGACCAGACATGCAGGGCCGGATCCTTGAACTGGTCGGCCAGCAGCCCGAAGCCCGGAATATTCGCCGTCCAGCCATGGCCGCACGGATGGAACTTGCGGATCGTCACCTTCAAGGCGTCGCCCGGCTCTGCCCCCTCGACATAGACCGGACCGGACACGGGATTGATCTTGCCGAAATCCAGGTTGGCGAGCGTCTCGAGCGTCGCATCCGCGCCAAGCTGGCCGCCGGAGGAATCCAGGCATTCGAAAAGGATCGTTTCGCCGGGGCGCGCGGTAAGGGCGGGAGCGAAATCTCGGTTCCAGCCGAAATTATGCTGGGCCCGGTGAATGGTATGGTTGCAGGCGACGCACATGGGGATGCCTCCGGTGTTTTTCTTGTGTTTCCTCAAGGCTCCTCCCCCCGCCGGGGAGGGAGGAGCAGGGGTCTCGCCCTTACTGCTTCACATAGATGGCGTCGTAATTGATGACGCGGGTCGGATCGATGTAGATGTTGTCCGGACCGCCCATGCGCAGCGACTTGGCGACGACACGCCGCTCGTTGATGACCGGCACCCACGGGGCGTCCGCCATGATGTCGGTGAAGATCTTGCCCCAGACGGCCTGGCGCTCGGATGCCTTGGCCGGGTCGGACATGGAATCCGCCTCGACCGCCCGCTTGTCGAGCGCCTCGTTGCAGTACCAGGACCAGTTCCAGCCACCCTGCACCGCGCCGCTGCAGCCGAGGATCGGGCCGTAGAAGTTGGACGGATCCGGGAAGTCGGCGATCCAGGCCATGCCGCCCGACCAGACCATCGGGGCCTCGCCTTCCGTGCCGCCGGCCGCGATCACATTGCCCTGGGCAAGCGCGCGAACCTCGGCCTTGACGCCGATCGCAGCCAGATCCTGCTGGATCGCCTGGGCGATGCGCGGCTGCGGATCGGTGTTGGTCGAGTAGAGCACGGTCTCGAACCCATCGGCGAAGCCTGCTTCGGCGAGCAGTGCCTTGGCCTTCTCGACGTCGAAGGCATAGCCGGTGAAGCTCTTGTCGTAGCCGGGCATGAGCGGCGGCAGCGGCTGGTTGGCCGGCGTCGCCCGTCCGTTGAGGATGCGCGTGATGCGCTCCTTGTTGACCGCCATGTTGATCGCCTGGCGAACCTTGACGTTGTCGAGCGGCTTGACCTTGGTGTTGAGCGTCAGGTAGCCGGTGTGCAGCTGTTCGCCATCGACGATCATCTGCGCGCCGTCCGGCGAGTTCTTGATTTCCAGGAACTTGGCCGGCGGAATGCCGTCGCCGGCGATGTCCACCTCGCCGCGCTGCAGGCGCAGCAGTGCCACCAGCGGCTCCTGGCCGACCTCGACCGTGACCTTGTCGACGAAGGGCAGGTCCTTGTTGAAGTAGTCGGGGTTGCGGTCCAGCACGAGCTTCTGGCCGATGGTCCAGGAATTCAGCACGAAGGTGCCGGAGCCGACCGGCTTCTTGCCGAAATCGCCGCCGGCGGCCTCGACGGCCTCCTTCGGCACGACCGAGGCGAAGTTGATCGCCAGAACGTGCAGGAAGGTCGCATCGGGGCGGGAAAGCTTGAAGACGACCGTCTGGTCATCCGGCGTCTCGATGCCCGAAAGCGTTTCGGAAGTGCCGCCGGAGACTGCGTCGAAGCCGGCGATCGCGCCGAAGAAGCCGGCGCCGGGCCCCTGGGTCTTCGGGTTGACGGCCCGTTCGATCGAGTATTTCACGTCGGAGGCCACGACCGTGCGGCCGTTCGAGAACTTGACGTTGGGCCGCAGCTTGAACGTATAGGTCAGGCCGTCCGGGGAAACCTCGAAACTTTCGGCGAGCGAGGGGATGAGCTTGGCCGTGCCCGGCTCGTAATCCATCAGGCGCGAATAGAGGCTCTTGATCATCGACCAGTTGACCCAGTCATAGCCGATGGCCGGATCGAGGGTCGTGATGTCGTCCTTGTAGGTGACGACGATATCGCCGCCCTTGGCGGGCGTATCCTGGGCGCTGGCCGAAAACGGCATCAGCGCCATCAGGGCGGCGGCGGTTGAACCGAGAAGCAGACTTTTGAACATGGATGTGTTCCCCTTTCGTCGTTTGGCTTCACTGTGTGCGGATGCGGGGGTCGATGACCGGCGCAACGAGGTCGGCAACGAGGTTGCCGAGAATGATGGCGAGCGCGGAGGTGAGCGTGACGCCCATGATGATCGGAATGTCGACCTGCTGGATCGCCTGCCAGGCCAGCTGGCCGATGCCAGGCCAGCCATAGACGGCCTCGACCACCACGACGCCGCCCATGAACTGGCCGATATCGATGCCGATCATGGCGATGATCGGCAGGATGGCATTGGGCAGCACATGGCGCAGCGTGACGCGGGCGGCGGACAGGCCCTTGGCCCGGGCCGTGCGGATGTAATCCTGGTTGAGCACGTCGATCATCGCCGAGCGGACCATGCGCGCATACCAGCCGGCGCCGAGAATGCCGAGCGTGGCGGCCGGCAGCACCACATGGGCGGCCGACCCGTAGCCCGACATCGGAAACCAGCCGAGCGTCGCCGCGAAGACATAGAGAAGCAGCAGCGCTACCACGAACTGCGGCGCCGAGACGCCGACGAAGGCCGACATCATGACGATGCGGTCGACCAGGCCGCCGCGCTTCAGCGCTGCGATCGAGCCGAGGAGGACGCCGAGCAGCACTTCGATGACGATTCCGGCCGCCATCAGCGTCAGGGTTGCCGGCAGACGCGCGGCGATGAGCGTCACCACTTCGGTCTTCTGCGCATAGGAGCGGCCGAGATCGCCCTGCACCAGACCGCCGACATAATGGGCGAACTGCACGGGGAGCGGCTGGTCGAGGCCGAGTTCGCGACGGATGTTTTCCACCGTCTGTGCCGTCGCGCTCCGGCCGGCCAGCATGCGCGCCGGATCGGCGGGCAGGGCGTAGAGCAGCACGAAGGTGATGGCTGCGACGCCGAACAGGATCAGGACGCATTGGACGAGACGTTTTGCCAGAAGCGTGAGCATCAGCCTCTCCCCCTCTGGGTCGGATCGAGAATGTCGCGCAGTGCATCCCCGACAAGGTTGAAGGCGAGCGCGGTGACGAGGATGAGGGCGCCGGGGAAGAAGACCAGCCACGGGGCTGCCTGGAAGTAGCTCTGGCTTTCGAAAATGATATTGCCCCAGGAAGGATCCGGCGGCTGCACGCCGATGCCGAGGAAGGAGAGCGTCGCCTCGAGCAGGACGGTGGTGGCGATGCCGAGCGTGCCCCAGACGATCGCCGTCGGCACGAGATGCGGCAGGATATGCAGGAAAAGAATGCGGGCATGCCCGGCGCCGAGAGAGCGCTCGGCCAGGATGAAGTCGCGCTCCACCAGTCCGCGCGTCTCGGTAAAGACGATGCGCGCCACCTGTACCCAGTTGACGAGGGCGATGACCATGGCGACGATCCAGAGACTGGGCTTGAGCAGGGCAGCCAGCACGATGGCAAGCAGCAATGCGGGGAAGGCCATCATCAGATCCGTGAAGCGCATCATGAGGTTGCCGGCCCAGCCGCGCAGGTAGCCCGCGGTAATGCCGACGAGCAGTCCGATCGCGACTGCCACGCCGTTGGCCACGAGGCCGATGACGAGCGAAGTGCGTGCGCCGAACAGCATGCGGGAAAGCAGATCGCGACCGAGCGTATCGGTCCCGAGCGGGAAGGCGCCGCCGGGCGGCATGGGCGCGCCTTCCAGGGTCAGCCCGTCGAACATCTGCTCGTCGGGATTGAAGGGCGCGAAGACCGGCGCGCCGAGCGCCGCGACGACCACGAAGACGATGACCAGCAGGCCGAACAGCGCCGCCGGCTGCCGGCCGAGTTCTTTGAGGATTCGCATCAGCCTGCCTCGCTCAGGGTTTCGAGGCCGCCCACCAGGAGCGCCGCCAGTTGTTCGATGGGCATGCGCCGGCGCATGGCGCCGCTGCGCAAGAGGACGAAGGCCTGCTCGTCGTCGATCCGCCGGTCGGCCTTGATCTGGTTGACGGCGGCGAAGACGATCGGCCGCAGTTTCAGCCGTTCCTCCAGCTTCGCGATCCGCGCCTCGTCTTCCATCCGCTGCTCATGCGCCGTGACGGCGAGCACGAGGGCGGGATAGATGGTCGAGGCAGCGACCGGCTTTGGAATGAAGGCGGTCGCGCCGCAATCGATTGCCCAGGCGATCCGGCCCGGTGCTTCCGAGCCGAGCAGGGCCGCGACCGGGCGGGCGGGCTTGCGCCGCGCCCAGGGCAGCAGCTCGTCCCAGCCGCGATCGGCATCGACGATCACGAGATCGGGCAGCTGGTCGTCGGCAAGCGGCAGCCATTGCAGCGACGCGGCGATGCCGAGCAGGGCCAGCTGGCGGCGCAGCTTCTCGGTGTTGGCATCCTCCTCCGCGAGAATGACGACGCGCCAGCCGGTGAAATTCGGGGTCTTCGCCATCATGATACGACCCTCAAGAGCGGGTCGCGCCGCGTCATGTTGCCGGTCAGATAGGGGTCGGCCAGGAGAGGCGGCCGCGAGGCGATCACGTCGAAGGCCCGCTCGCCATTGATCTGGCCGAGCAGGAACGGCAGCGCGGCATGGTTGGTGGCGGGATCGATGGTCATCGCGCCGAAGAGGCCTGGCCAGGTCTGCGCCTGGACATGGCGGCGGATGCTGGCAGGCGTGCTGTCGGAGGTCGATTCAATCGCGGCGATGCAGATCGTGGCGGCCATGTAGGCGCTGGCGAAGATGCTGGAGACCCGCCGCGAACCGGGCTTATAGGCGCGAAGCCGCGCCTTGAATGCATGGTTCTCGGGGCTTTCCAGCGTGTCGAAATAGGAGGCGGCGCAGAGCTGGCCGACGGCGGCACCGGGGGCGATCTCCTCCAGCTCGCTTTCCTGCAGGTCGCAGCTCGCCACCGGGCAGTTCCTGGGCAGGAAGGCCGGGTCGCGCTGGCCGAGCGCATGCATCGCCTCGAGGAAGGCGTAGCTCGACGGACCGATGAGATTGTTGAGGATGAAGCTCGGACGCTTCTCGACGATATCGGCGATGATGCGTTCGACCGACGTTTCCTCGAGCGGCAGGTAGCGTTCGCCAAGCACCGTGCCGCCGGCATTGCTGACCAGCTCGCGCGCCAGGCGGTTCATCTCCCAACCCCAGACATAGTTCGCACCGACGAGATAGGGGCGGGCGCCATAACGCGGGATGAGGTGATCGAAGAGGGGGATCAGGTGCTGGTTCGGGCAGCCGCCGAGATAGATGACATTCTCGTTCGCCTCGAACCCTTCATAGGGGCACATGTACCAGAGCAGCCCGTCATGCTTCTCGACCAGCGGCAGCACCTCCTTGCGCGCGGCGGAGGTGATGGTGCCGATGATGTGTCGGCAGCCGCTATCGCGGATCAGGCTGCGCGCGCCTTCCAGATAGGCGGAGAGATCGGCATGCGGATCGAAGAACACCGGCTGGATACGGCTGCCGCCGGCCTCGCGGTAATCGTGGAAGGCAAAGTCCACGCCGTCGAAGGCATCGCGACCCATGGCGCCGTAAGGCCCGGTCGTCGAATAGAGAATGCCGATCTTCACAGGGTCCAGCATATGCCTTCCAAACGCAAAAAAACCCACAACGCGGTCTCCCGGTAACCGGGGCGTTGTGGGGCCATGTTGCCCGCTGACGGATGTCGTCGATGTGGCACCATCGGGCGAATGCCTCAATGATGAGCATGATTAAAATCTATCCATCCGTCACTTGTCAAGCACGGAAAATGGAAGCGTTTGAAAGAGACATGCGCCGTGGGCCGTGTCATCGGTCGAGGGAGAGGCACGCCGCGCGTCGCGAGACATGAAAGCAGGTGATGACGGATGCCGGTGATCGGAGTAGGCTGAGGATGCGGCCATTTCCGGGGGGTATCATGGTTTACCTGCTTGCATGTCTGATCGGCATCATTGCCGGCCTTCGAGCCATGACGGCGCCGGCGGCAGTTGCCTGGGCCGCATATCTCGGCGTGCTCGATCTTTCCTCGTCCTGGCTGTCCTTCCTCGGCTCGGTCTGGGCCGTCGGTCTCCTGACGGCGCTGGCTCTGGCGGAATTGGTCACCGACCAGCTTCCCTCCACGCCCAGCCGCCTCGTGCCGCAGCAGTTCGGGGCGCGCGTGGTGACCGGCGCCCTTTCGGGAGCTGCGATCGCCCTGCCCAACGCTGCTTGGGGTCTGGGGCTGCTCGCCGGAATTCTCGGCGCCGTCATCGGCACCTATGGCGGAGCGGCCTTGCGCGGCTGGCTCGCCGCCCGCTTCCGCCGCGATCCGCCTGCGGCCATCATCGAAGACGCCATCGCGGTGATCGGCGCCGTTCTCGTCATCTCTGCCCTCTCGCCCCCGGTGGCGGCATGAGGGCGTTCGATGCGATCATCGTCGGCGCCGGACAGGCCGGCCCCTCTCTGGCCGGCCGGCTGAGCGACGCCGGGAAAACCGTGGCCATCATCGAGCGGAAGCATGTGGGCGGAACCTGCGTCAACACCGGCTGCAAGCCCACCAAGACGCTGGTCGCCAGCGCCTATGCCGCGCGGCTGGCGCAACGGGCTTCCGACTATGGTGTGCAACTGGGCGGGCCCGTCACGATCGACATGCCGGCGGTCATGCGGCGGGCGTATCAGGTGACGCTCGACAGCCGGCACGGCAACGAACGCTGGCTTGGCAGCATGGCAGGCTGCACGCTGATCCGCGGACATGCGCGGTTTACGGACAGGACCACTCTTCGCGTCGGCGAGGATTTCTTGACCGCGCCGCAGATCTTCCTCAACGTGGGCGGCCGTGCGGCAATCCCGGACTTTCCGGGTCTTGCGGACATCCCATACCTGACCAACAGCGACATGGTGAGGCTCGACCGCGTGCCCGGCCACCTCGTCATCATCGGCGGCAGCTATATCGGGCTCGAATTCGCGCAGATGTTTCGCCGCTTCGGTGCCGAGGTGACCGTCATCGAAAAGGGTCCCCGCCTCGTCGGCCGCGAGGACGAGAAGACCTCAACTGCCATCCGCGAGATCCTGGAAGCCGAGGGGGTGTGCGTGGTGACGGGCGCGGACGACATCCGCTTTCGAAAGGAGGGACGCGTCGTCGTCGTTCATCCGGGCGACGGCAAGGCGGATGTGACGGGGACCGACGTCCTGCTCGCGGTCGGCCGCCGTCCGAACACCGATGATCTCGGGCTGGAGACGGCGGGGGTGGAGGTGGATGCGCGCGGCTATATCCGGGTCGACGATCAGCTCGCGACGACGGCTGAAGGCATCTGGGCGCTGGGCGATTGCAACGGCAAGGGCGCTTTCACCCACACGGCCTATAATGATTTCGAGATCGTCGCGGCCAACCTCATCGATGGGGAGGCCCGCAGGGTCTCCGACCGCATTCCCGGCTACGCGCTCTATATCGATCCGCCGCTCGGGCGGGTGGGTATGAGCGAGGCGGAGGCGCGCAAGACCGGCAGGCCGATCCTCGTCAGCCATATCCCGATGAGCAAGGTCGGCCGAGCGGTCGAGAAGGGCGAGACCCAAGGCTTCATGACGCTCGTGGCCGATGCCGAGACGCGGCAGATCCTCGGCGCCGCCATTCTCGGCACAGGCGGGGACGAGGCCATTCACGGCGTGCTCGACATGATGAATGCCGGGGCGACCGTCGACCAGCTGCGTTGGGCCGTCCCGATCCATCCGACCGTTTCGGAATTCTGGCCGACGGTCGTCACCGGTCTCGGTCAGGGCTGAGAGAGACTGCGTGGATCGGTGCGAATGCCGCTCTGTGCCAACTCCCCCATCCCCTTACGGATTGCGTCCAGAAGCGGCGAGTAAGCGATGCGGCCGGTTTCTCCCGGCGTTGCCGAGAGCAGCCCGTTCTGGCAGGCGCGGCCGTCGTCCCAGCCGGGGTGATTGACGATCGGGTAAAGGCAGAGCCCCTCGAGCGGCACGCCGGCCTTCATCGCGGCCAGCGATTCCTGCAGGACATAGTTGAACCATGCCGGCCGCCGCCCGTCCTCGATCCCGGTTTCGGCGATCGTCACCGGCCGCCCGTAGCGGGCATAGGTTTCGGCGAGGATGGCGCGGAAGGGCTTGTAAAGCGGATGACCATGGTCGATCGGCGGGCCGCCATGGATCCACTGGTTGTTGAAGTAGTAATTGACGCCGAGAATATCGAGATAGCGTGGATGACCGCCGATCTGCGGCCACATGCGCCCGCAGAGCAGATCCCAGCCCTGGAACTGCGATTGCCGATGCCCCTCGGCCACCTGCGCCTCGTGCGGGCGGGAGGGGTCGGGGATGACGTTGATGACCGGATCGCAATGGACGAAGCGCGCCCGCGGGTCCACGGCCCAGATGGCATCCATCGCCGCGATCGAGGCGCGGGCGAGCTGGACTTTCAGCTCGAAGCCACGGCCATTCGCAAAGGGGTTGAGATAACCGGCATCGCCAGCCCCCCAGGAGAAGAACGAGATCTCGTTGACGGGGCAATAGAAGGGGACGTCATCGCTGACGCTGCGGACCAGGTGCGCGCAGGCTCCGGCAAAGGCCGCGAAGCGCTCGACGAAGCGCGGCGACCAGATGTCGAGACCGTCCGGCCAGCCATAATGCAGGAGATCCCAGATGACCTGCGTCCGGCTTCGCGCCGCCGCCTCCAGCATCGGCCGGATGCTCGCCATGTCATACTGTCCGGGGGATGTCTCGATCAGATGCCAGCGGAAGCCGTCGCGCACGGTGCGGATGCCGAGGCCGCTCAGCTGGCGGTAATCTGCCTCCGCGAACCGGTCGTGGCCGATGGCGGCCAGCATGTCGAGCCGCGCCCCCTCGCCATCATGGCCGCGCAGACGATGCGTCGAACATTCGAAGCCGCCCTGGACGAAGGACTGGAACAGGCCGCTCGGCCGACCCTCAGCACGCTCCTCAAGAACCTCCGTAAACAGCGCCGTCCATTGCGGCGCGACGGCATCGACGGCATATCGGGTCTCGACGCTCTTGCGCAGCGCGTGGCCAAGCCGCGCACGAAGCGACGGGTCGCCAATGAGCCGCAGCATGGCCGCCGCCACGGCGGAAGGATCGGAATAGGGGACGAAGAGGCCGGAGACCTCGTCCTCGATCTGCTGCAGCGCGCCGTTGTCCGGCGTTGCGATGACCGGCAGCGAAGCGGCGCCGGCCTCGGCGATGACATGCGGCATGCCTTCGCCCCTGGAAAGCCAGGCAAAGATGTCGAGGGCCGAGAGCAGGTCGGGAATGTCCTTTCTGTCGCCCAGGAACTGCAGAATCGGGGAGAGGCCGAGCTTCTGCGCGAGCGTCCGCAGGCGCACCGCATAGTCCGGCAGGAAGGCGTCGGGTCCGCCGATCACCACGAAGCGCGCCTCCGGAACCTCCGCATGGACGCGCGCCGCCGCCTCGATGAAATCCTCGACATTCTTCTTCGGATCGAGCCGGCCCACCCAGCCGATGAGGATCTGCCCCTCCGCGACCCCCAGCGCTGCGCGCATTGCAGGGCGGCGTGCGGGATCGAAGGCCTTTAGGTCGACCATGGAGGGGATCTCGAGCGCCTGCGCCTCGCGGCCTTGCATCCGCGACGCCGCCGCATCCCGGATCGAGCGGCAGACGCCGACATACCGGCTGGTGAAATGCTTCGGCCCTGCCAGCGCTTCGGACACCAGCCCGCCATGCTCGATCAGCGGCGGGCGCAGATGCAGGCGCTCCAGGGCCGGATAGACATCGGCGACGTTCTGGCAGGACACGATCACGTCGTAGCCCGGCATCTTGCCGGCGAGATAAGTGACCGTGTCGTCGAAGGAGAGCGCATAGGGCGCTGTGTCGACATGGACGCCGAGCGCGCGCAGTTGCTCGTGCGTCTGTTCCGGCATCTCCTGCTTGCGGAAGCAGGCGACGACGTCGATCTGGTAGCGTGTCCGGTCGAGATGCTCGGCCAGCAGGCGCACCTCCGTTTCCTCTCCGCCCACCACCAGCCAGGCGAAGACGAAGAGGATCCTGATCGGGCTTTCCTCCATTCCTATTCACCCACCTGGAAGACGACCTGCAGGAAGTCCGGACGCTCTTCCACCAGATGCGACAGGAAGCGGGGTGCCTCGTCGATCGGGATGATGTGGGTGATCATATGCTCGCGGATCGCCGCACCATGGCTTTTCAGAAGCGTGACCGTCGCCTGCGCCAGGCGGCGGCGGTCCCAAAGGGGGCCGAGCCCGCGCGGCACGCGGTTGATCTGCGCGCAGCGGATCGACAGGCCATTGTGGTGGAACTCCTCGCCAAGGCGCAGCGCGTCCGCACCGCCCTGGTAGAAGGCGAGATCGATCACGGTGCCTTGCGGGCGCAGCGCCTTCAGCGCGGTGTGCAGGCTGCCGGCATGGGCGCGCGTCTGGAAGACGAGGTCTGCGCCGCGGCCCATGGCGCCGTCGTGCCAGCGCGCCTTGGCATGCTGCCAGGCCTGCTCCTCCGTCATCGCGCTGAAGCCCAGCGCCTCGGCCTTGGACCGGCGGAACTCGGACGGATCGGTGATGACGACCTCCGACGCGCCGAGCGACTTGGCAAAGAGCGCCGTCATCAGCCCGACCGTGCCAGCTCCGATCACGATCACCGGCCGGTCGCGCACGCCGGCGCCGAGTGCGGGCACATGGGCGCCGAACGCTTCGGCATCGGCATGGAGAATGCCGTTGGCGGCGATCGGGCCCATCTGCGCGACAAGCACGCCGAGCACGGGGTCGATTGCGTCGGGCAGCGGGATCAGCACGTCGTGGAAGGGATCGGCGGTATGACCCGTCTTGTGTCCGAAGGTCGTCGCGACGATCTCGCCGGCGGCGAAGCCGTGCGCGCGGCTTTCACTGACCCGGCCAACTTCCATATAGCCGAGGAAGGGCACCGGGTAATGCAGGTCGGGCTCGTTGTCGATGAACACGCCGCGGCCGCCGTCGAAGCGCGAGCGGAAATAGGGATTGGTGTTCTTGAGAAAGGTCAGCTCGGTGCCGGCGGAAAGGCCGGTGTAAAGCGTATCGAGCCGGACATGGCCGTCTGCCGGAGGCCCTTCCTCATACTCGAAGAAATAGGCGCGGCCCGGGGCCTCGATGCCCAGCGAGCGGACCTTGCGGTGCCCCGGCGGCATGCCTTGCGGCGGCGCTTCGGGGCGCGGCTGCGGCATCAGCGGCGCCAGCGCCGGCCGTTCGATACCGGGGTTCTCGAGGTGGACCGGCTGGCCCGACCGGGCGGACGCCACGACGGCAAGCGCCAGGCGATGGGTCGCCAGCGCATCGTGATAGGGGCAGCGGATCCGGTTCTCGCCGCCGCGCACGGCATCGATGAAGTCCCGGTCCTCGCGCCAGACCGGGTCGCCATCCGCACCGCGCACCGGGCGCCCGCGTCCGACATCGACCATGATGTCGCGGTCGGTCAGCTCGATGGCCAGCCGGTCGGCGAAGATATGGAGGCCGACACGGTGGTTCCAGCCGAGCAGGCAGGTGGAGGCGATGTTGGCAATGACGCCGCTGTCGAAGGTGAGGCTGGCTGTCGTCACGGTCGGAACGTCAAGGCCCGGAAACTCCGGCCGGTCCTTGTGACCTGCCTGTCCGTAGACATCGGTCACCTCGCCGACGAGGAAGCGTGCCAAGTCGAGGAGGTGCGTGGTCTGTTCTACCATCTGCCCGCCGGACTGGTCCTCCTTCCACCACCATTGTGGCGGTGGGGTGCTGTCCAGCCAATAGCCGGAAAGAAGCTGAGCCGGGTTCTCGGCCAGAAGGCTGCGGGCTTCATCGACGATGTCGAGATAGCGCCAGTGATAGCCGACGGCCGTGACGAGGTTCTTCTCGGCGATCGCCGCCGCGATGCCTTCCGCCGTCGCCAGATCGAGGCTGACCGGCTTTTCGACGAAGAAGGGAATGGAGCGGGCGATGAGATCATGTTCCGGTGCGCCATGCGCGAAGGGCGGAATGCAGACATAGACGGCATCGAGCGGGACGGCATCCAGCATGGCGCGATGATCGGAGAAGGCTTTCGCGCCGAAGCGCATGCCCGCCGCTTCGGCGCGGCCCATGTCTGGATCCGAGAAGGCGACCAGCGCCACATCATCGAAGCCGGCAAGGATATCGAGATGGCGGTTGGCGATGCCGCCCGCGCCGATGAAGCCGATGCGTAGTTTTTGCATGGAAGGGTCCTTGTGCATGACGCTGTTTGATCCCGGCTGGCCTTGCGCCAGGACCTGCCGGTAGAGCGCAGCGGTTTCCGCCGCCATTCGCTCTGCCGAAAACTGGTGGAGAAAGCGCGCGTGGCCGGCCTTGCCGGCAGCGGACCGCATCTGCGGATCGCCGAGCGCGCGCGTGAGGAGGGCCGCGAGTGCCTGCGGATCGCCCGGCGGGCAGTAGAGGGCATGCTGGTCGCCCAGCGCTTCGAGCGTGCCGCCGATCCTGGTCGCCGCCACCGGAAGACCGAGCGACATGGCTTCCAGCACGGCCAGCGGCAGCCCTTCGAAACGGGAGGGAAGAACGAAGAGATCGGCCGCCGCCATCAGCGCCGCGATATCGGCGCGGTGTCCGAGGAAGCGGATCGCGCGGTTGAGGCCGAGCCTTGCCACCTGCTGCTCGGCCGCCGCCTGCCTGTCGCCGCTGCCGACGAGAAGCAGGACTGTATCCGGATGCGCCGCGAGCACGGCCGGCATCGCCCCGATCAGCGTCTCATGGTCCTTCTGCGGCGTGAACCGGGCGACAGTCAGCAAGACGGGTCGCTTGCCAAGGCTCAGCGACTGCCGAAGCACGGCGGGGTCGCCCGTGTGCTCAAGCGGGAAAACGCCATTGCGCACCACCGCGCATTTCGCCCTTTCGAGGCCTGCGGCCTCGTAACTGCGGGCCGAGGCCTCGGAGACGGTGATGTGGCGGGCGACGGAGGCGCTGTGATGCTCGAACGCCTGCCGCTGGTCCGGGTCGGTCAAGAGATAGGGCAGGTGCTCGGTGCGGATCGTCGGGATCGCGCAGTCTGCCCCGGCCTGCGTAAGGCCATGGCCTTCCCAGCCGATGCCGGCATGGACATGCAGCAGATCGACGCCCGCCTGCCTCAGCCACGCGGCGAGAGCCTCCTGCCTGTCCGCCTGTTTGACCGCAAGCCCCAGACGGGCCGCTTTCTGCAGCAGCGGCATCGCCTTTTCAGAGGTTGCGACCAGGGTCACGGACCAGGTGAGCGGCGACGCTCCTTCAGCCATCGCCACCCGCGTGCCGTCCAGCGCGCGGGCAAGCGTGATCATGTGCTCGCCCAGGCCGGAAGGGTCGTCGCTGTCTGTCGCCAGCGCAAGGCGCAGAACCGCCTGCCGGCCCGGATCGGGCAGGGGCGGCGCGATGGACCGCCTGTCACTCATGCAGGCTGCCAGCCACCAGAGCAACCGTATCCTTCGGTTTCGACAGCCGGCGATAGGTGGCCAGCGCCTGGCCCACCACCTGGTCCATATTGTAATAGCGATAGGTGCCGAGACGCCCGACGAAGGTGACGTCGTCGCGCGCGCGGGCCAGGGCCTCGTATCGCTTGTAGAGCGCCTGGTTCTCCGGCCGGGGGATCGGATAGTAGGGATCGCCGTCGGCCCGCGCGAATTCGTAGCTGATGCTGGTCTTCGGGTGGATCTGTCCCGTCAGATGCTTGTACTCCGTCACCCGCGTATAGGGCACGGTTTCGGACGGGAAGTTGACGACGGCCACCGGCAGCAGCCGACGCGCATCATGGGTCTCGTGACGGAACTCGAGGCTGCGATAGGGCAGTGGGCCGTAGCAATGGTCGAAATATTCGTCGATCGGCCCGGTGAAGATCGTCTGCGGGGCGAGCCGCTCGCGCTTCAGGTCGGCATGATCGGTGCCGGTCATGACCGTGATGCCGTCGTGGTCGAGCATGCGCTCGAACATGCGCGTGTAGCCATCGCGCGGCATGGCCTGGAACGTGTCGGAGAAATAGCGGTCGTCGGTGCTCGTGCGCGTCGGAACCCGCGCGGTCACGGCGCGGTCGAGCTCGGACGGATCGAGGCCCCACTGCTTGCGCGTATAGCCCTCAAAGAAGGCTTCGTAGAGGGCGGTGCCCACCTGCGAGACGACGACGTCGCGCGAGGTCAGGATCGGTTCCTGCGGCTCCGCGCGTGCGGCGAGGAAGGATGCGGCGTCGGCATCGCAGCGCAGATCGAGGCCGTAAAGCGCGTTCAGCGTCGTGCGGTTGATCGGGATGGGAAGTCGCTTGTCGCCGACCTCCGCCAGCACCCGGTGCTCGTAGGGCCGCCATTCGGTGAAGCGGGAGAGATAGTTGAACACGTCTTCGCTGTTGGTATGAAAGATGTGCGGGCCATAGCGATGCACGAGGATGCCGGCCGCATCGTAGTGATCATAGGCGTTGCCGGCGATATGGGGGCGTTTGTCGCAGACGAGGACACGCTTGCCTCCATCCGCGGCAAGACGCTCCGCGAGAACCGATCCCGCAAAACCCGCGCCGACGATCAGGTAGTCGTAAGGGTGCTTGCCGGAGCGGTCGCCAGACCGGAGAGCGGGGGCGGAGAGGCGCACATCCGCGGCCCGGCTGCCAAGAGGCAGGATCGATGCGCGGGAGCCCGTCGTGGCGAGTCCCTCGATCTTCGCGGATGGCTCAGCCTTCGCCGGCACCGCGCCGCGCGCGACGGCCTGGCACAGGAGCTGCGCCATCGAGCGGAAGGTCATGTCCCACGACGTCTGCTTGAGCCGCTCGTCGACGGCGCTCAACCAGGACTCGTCGGAGCCTGCGAGACGGAGAGCCTCGTCGCAGGCGCGGGCGAAGGCCTCCGCGTCGTTCTCCAGAAAGACACCGGGCACATCGCTGTAGCTGCGCACCACATCGGCAATCCGCGTCCCGACCACCGGGCGCCCGGCGGCGAGATATTCGGGCGTCTTGGTCGGGCTGATGAACCGGGTCGCCTCGTTCAAGGCAAAGGGCATCAGGGCCACGTCCCAGCCGGCGAGATAGGCCGGCAGATCGCCATAGGCTTTCTGGCCGAGATAATGGATGTTTTCCGCCCGCGGCAGATCGTCCTGCGAGATCTTGACGACCGGACCCAGGAACACGAAGGACAGCGCCGGCCGCGCGGCGGCCACTTTGGCGATCAGCGCGAGATCGAGCCGCTCGTCGATGACGCCGTAATAGCCAAGGCGGGGGCCCTTGATCGCGGCCTGGTCTGCCGGCTCCTGCAGGGAGCCGCGCGCAGCCCGGAAATGCGCAACATCGACGCTGGAAGGAAAGGGGTGGATGTTGTCGTGCTGGGCGCGGCGAGCCTCGTAAAGGCTGTGGCCGCCGGTGAAGACCACGTCGGCCCGCGCCATCAGCGCCCGCTCGGTCTCTTTCAGCTGCGGCGGGGCGAATTTGAAATTGGCAAGTTCGTCCATGCAGTCGTAGACGACCGCCGCCGCATCGACGTGGCGCGCGAAGGAAAACATCATCGGCGTATAGAACCACAGGATCGGCTTGCGCCCGCCATGGAGCGCAATGAGATCGGCCAGAAGCTTGCCGAGTGCGGCCTCGCGGTCCGCCTCGTTCCACCAATGCGGCACGCGCGGACGGATCGCTTTGACGGTCGTGCCCTCGAACGGGTGGATCTCCAGATAGGCCAGGTGATGGTCCGTTGGGATATATTCCTCGAAGTAGAAGACCTGCCGATGGGCGGCAAAGCGCTGCATGAGGTGCTGCGGTCGCTGAAGCACGAAGTCCCAGCGCAGATGCGAGAAGCAGATGAGGGGAATATCCGGAGGGAGCTTCGTCTCGGGGGTAGGCAGAAACGAGCTCAACACATCCATGGGCCATCCTCACACAGCAGGTGCTGTCGAACTGAGGCTCGGCAAGAAGGTTCCCTCGGGTTCTCTATTTCTTTTTGCGGGCGGCTTCGAGAAGCGGCCGGAGCTTCTCGGTGGTGTGCGACCAGGTCCACCGATCAAGGACGGTTTGGCGCGGCGAGAAGCGGGCGGCGGCGGAGAGCATGTCGACGATGGCGTGATGAAATTCGTCAGCGGGAGCCATGCGGCCGGTCTCCGGCGTAATGTAGTGGAGGCCGCAACTGAGCGCGCTGTTGGCCAGCACCGGAATGCCGGCCAGCATGTATTCGGTCAGGATCGCCGGCGCGCCATCGTCCACGCCGCAGACGACGCCGAGCCGCGACTGGTTCATGAGCCGGTTCACCTCCTCGAATGGGACGCCGGGTGGATCGATGATGTCGACGGAGAGCCCGAGCTCGCCGATCCGGTGGCGAAACTGCTCCGTCAGCTCGCCATAGCCGCAGACGCAGAGCGCGCGGATGCTGCGCGGCAGCTTGGCCAAAGCGTCGAAGAGAATGTCGTGCCGCTTGTAGGCCTGCGCCGCGGCCACATAGATGACGTCGTAGATCTTCGGCATGTCGAGCGGGCGGAAGGTGGTGTCCGAAGCGAATTCCGGCCCGACGGGCATGATGGCGGTCGCCATCTCGGGATGGCGGCTCAGCACCGCCTGCGACTGCCACTCGGCCCCGGTCAGGACCAGATCGAAATGGCGGCTGACGGTCGTCGGAATGCGAAGGGCTGGCGCGTCGATCGAGTTGTAGATGCAGATGCTGTCGCGGCAGGCCTCCAGGATCTCCTCGCTGATGCCGAGTCCCCAGACGCAGAGGATCTCCGGCGGGCCGAAGGCGGCGATATGGCCCAGCATGTCGTTCGAGGCGAAGGGAGCCTCCGGCCCGTTCATGCGGAAGGCGCGACGCAGGAGGTGCGGGCTGCCGCGCGTCCAGGCCGGCGGCGGCGTTTCACCGCGCCAGTGCGTCCAGATCTCCGCGGTGTCCGCCAGTCCGGCTTTGAGGCAGGCGAGCGGCAGGCGTTCGATATAGCCGCCATCGACCGCGACACTCTCCCTCTGCGGCGCCTGCGTGACGGGCAGGCCGCGATGACCGGTGAGCCATTCGCGACGGAAGGCCTCGACATCGGGAAGCTCCGATTCCTCCCACGGCCCATCCTGAAAATCGCTGATGACGACGATCCGGCGCGGCAGGGAAGAAGGCTGAGGCATACGACGATCCGGAAACGAGGACTGGGTTTGGGTAGCGAGGAAGTATTTTCCGGCCGTTCCGTTCCCGATCGTGCGCACCTTTCGGTGCGCGCTTACAGGAGGAGACCCAGCTGGCTTTCCTCTTTGCGTAGAGGGGTGCGGTCGTTCGTCAGCGAGGACAGGGTGACGCCCAGCAGGCGGACCGGCAGCTTGAAGGGGTGGACCGTTGCCAGAAGCGCCTCCGCCGCATCCAGCATGTCCTCGACGCCGGTGCAGGCTTGTCCAACGGTGCGGCTGCGGGTCGCTTGCGTGAAATCGGCATATTTGATCTTCACGGTGACGGTCTTGCCGCTGATGCCCTGCGTCGAGCAATGGCGCCAGACCTTTTCGGCCAGCGGACGCAGTTCCGCCTTGGCGAGGCCGAGATCGGCAATATCCGAAACGAAGGTGTCTTCCGCGCCGACGGATTTGCGAATCCGGTCGGCGCGCACCTGCCGATGGTCGATTCCCCGCGCAATGCCATAAAAATAGGGCCCTGCCTTGCCGAAATGCTGCGTCAGGAACGGCAGGGACTTGGCGCCGAGATCCGCGCCGGTCTCGATGCCGAGCTTGCGCATCCGCTCGGCCGTGGCCGGGCCGACGCCGTGGAACTTCTTCACCGGCAGCGCGGCAACGAAGGAAGGCCCGTTCTTCGGCGTGATGACCGCCTGTCCGTTCGGCTTGTTGAGGTCGCTCGCCATCTTGGCGAGGAACTTGTTGTAGGAGATGCCGGCCGAGGCGTTGAGCCCGGTCGCGACCTTGATCTTGGCCCGGATCTCGGTGGCAATCTCGGTGGCGATCTCCATGCCCTTCAGATTTTCCGTCACGTCCAGATAGGCCTCGTCGAGCGACAGGGGCTCGATCAACGGGGTGTACTCCGCAAAGATCTCGCGGATCTGGCGGGACACGGTCTTGTAGACCTCGAAGCGCGGCGGCACGAAAATGAGCGACGGACAGCGGCGTTTCGCGGTGACCGAGGGCATGGCCGAGTGAACGCCGAAGGTGCGGGCCTCATAACTCGCCGCCGCCACGACGCCGCGGGCCGCAGATCCGCCGACGGCGATCGGCAGGCCGCGAAGCTCAGGATTGTCGCGCTGCTCCACCGAGGCATAGAAGGCGTCCATGTCGACATGGATGATCTTGCGGATCGCGGGGGGAGCGGAAGAGGTCATGGCGCGGCGTCGCAGGCAAGTCTCAAAGGAAACAAAATGAGAACATAGCAGGCTTGACGGGGAAATCCAACCGGTGCATCGGCGCGCTCGGACCGACATGGCAACGCCGCTTGGAGGCGGTTCGGTCGTCAGCGCGCCGGCTCATCCGGCATCTTGCGCTGGCGGCGAAGAGCGTCGGTGATTTCGCTGCGCGCGACGCCGATCAGCTGCTCCATGGCGTAGCGCGCGGCATCCGGCCGGCGCATGCGGATGGCTTCCAGCACGTCCTGATGCTTGGCGATCGCCTGCTGGTGCGACTGGCTGGCGCGATTGGTCAGCCGGAAGCTCGCCAGCAAGGCCGCGCGGATGGCGGTTGCGAACTGGCGATAGACCCAATTGCCGCTGGCGTTGATGATGGCGGTGTGGAATTCGAGGTCGGCACGGCTCCAGGCCTCGGTATCGCGGGAATTGGCCTCCACCATGTCCTCGAACGCCCGCGCGATCTGCGACAGAGCGCGGGCATCGGCATTGGCCGCCGCCTGCGCCGCTGCGGCCGGCTCCAGGAGCTGGCGAGCGTCGATCAGCGAGGTGTAGAAGGTCTCGTCCGCGCCGATCTTCAGCATCACGTCGAGAAGCAGCGGGTCGAGGTAGTTCCAGTTTTCGCGCGGCAGCACCGTGGTCCCGGCCCGCGTGCGCGAGCGCACCATGCCCAGCGCCGACATATATTGCATGGCTTCGCGCAGGCTTGTGCGGCTGACGCCGAACTGCTCGGTCAGCTCAGCCTCGTTGGGAATGGTCGATCCTTCCGGCAGTTCGCCCGAAACGATCTTTTCGACGATCTGCCGGAGAAGCGTTTCGCGCACGCTGCGCTTGCCGCGCCCGGCAATCGGGTCGCCGTTCTGCGTCAGGTGACGTGCCACGGCCGATGCCGTCATTCTCTGCCTCCTTGTTCCCGCTGCAGCATTCCGCCGCTTTTCCACGCGCGTCAAGCCGGCGTCACCGGCGCATTCATATTATTTATTTCGCCGCAGAGTTCGGACTGCAAACCGCTGGAACGCCGAATTCAGCCGCTTCGACCATCTGCGCCAAAATAAATCGTATTTATATTGACATTCATATGATCAGGTTTAGGGTGTGGGTCAGTCTTGGGAGCCGGCGGGTATGCAGGCCGAAGGCGGATCATCGCGTTGGGAGGAAGCTATGAAACTGGGATTGAGAGCAGCCGTTACATCTCTTGCCATGCTGACGGCATCGGCCGCGTTCGCGCAGGACAAGGACCTGAAGGTCGGGGCGATCTACATGGACGCGCAGGGCTTCTATGCCGGCGTTCGCAAGGGCATTCAAACCGGCGCAACCGAAGCCGGCCGCAAGCTCGACATCATCGAGACCAATGCGCAGGGCGATGTCAGCAAGGAATCCTCGTTCATCGATTCGCTGATCTCCGCCGGGGTGCAGGCGATCATCGTGTCGCCGGTCTCGGCCGACGGTTCCTTCCGCGCGATCCGCCGCGCCCATGATGCCGGCATTCCGGTGGTCTGCTACAACACCTGCCTCAGCGAAACCGACATGAAGGATTATGTCTCGGCCTATGCCGTCGGCGATCCCTATCAGTTCGGCCACAAGCTGGGTGAGGCCGCTGCCGATTATTTCCTGGCCGAGAAGAAGGATGCGCCGACGATCGGCGTACTGAACTGCGAGTTCGTCGAGGTCTGCGTCACGCGCCGGAAGGGCTTCGAAGAGGCGCTGATGGCCAAGGTGCCGAATGCGAAGATCGTCGACAACCAGGAAGGCGCGACGCTCGACAAGGCCGTCTCGGTTGCAAGCACCATGCTCTCCTCCCATCCCGATCTCGACGCCTTCTTCGGCGAAGCGGGCGGGGCGACGCTGGGCGCCGCACGCGCCGTCAAGAGCCAGGGCCGCACCGGCAAGACCGTGGTCTTCGGCGGCGACATGACGACCGAGATCGCCCAGGAGCTGGCCGATTTCAGCGTCATCAAGGCCGTCGTCGACATTTCGGGCCAGGGGCTCGGCAAGCTTGCCCTGACGCAGGCGATCAGCGCGATCGACGGCAAGGCGCCGGCCGATATCAAGGTCGCCTACGACATCGACCTCTACAAGAGCGCAGAGGACGGCAAGGCCTGGCTGGAGGCCCACTCCGACGGCGTTCCGTAACCATCGGGACGGCTTGACCGTCCTCCTTCGTCCCGGCCGGGTCTCCGAGGACTGCGGCCGGGCTTGCCCATCCTTCTTCTTCTCGCTTTGAATTGGGCTCGTGATGATCCATTCCGCAAGCGCGCCGTCACATAATCCGGATGTCACCGCCATCGCCGCGCTTTCGTCGTGCACCAAGCGCTATCCGGGCGTGCTGGCGCTCGACAAGGCCTCGTTCCGGGTCGAACCGGGCGAGGTGCGGGCACTGCTCGGCAAGAACGGCGCCGGCAAATCCACCCTGATCCGGCTGTTGACCGGCGCCGAAGTGCCGGACAGCGGGGCCGTCTCGATCGGCGGGGTCGCGCTTTCGGGCAGCGGTTCGGCGCGCGCACAGGATGCCTTTTCGCGCGGCGTGCGCGTGGTCTATCAGGAACTGAGCCTCGTTCCCGGCATGTCGATTGCCGAGAACCTGTTTCTCGGTCGCTGGCCGCGGCGCGCCGGCGTGCTCGACTATGCCGGAATGGAGCAGGAGGCCCGCGACGCCATGCGGCGTCTGGGCCTGACCATGTCGCCGGCCGATCTCGTCGCCGGTCTCAGCCCCGCCGAACGCCAGCTCGTCGAGATCGCGCGCGTGCTGCTCGGCAAGCCGAAGCTCGTTATTCTCGACGAACCGACCAGCTCGCTTGCCGCCGCCGAGGCCGAGAAGGTCATGGCCGCCGTCAAGCGGATCGCCGCCGAGGGCATTGCCGTCATCTATATCAGCCACCGCATGAACGAGATCCGCCAGATCGCCCGCTCCGCCACCGTGATGCGCGACGGGCGGATCATCGACACGGTCGATGTGGCCGGTGCCGACACGCGCGAGATCGTTCGGCTCATGCTGGGGTCCGAAGCGGCGCAGGCCGCGCGGATCGAACCCAAGACGCGCGAAAAGATCGTGCTTGCGGTCGAGGATCTCACCCTGCCGCCCAAGCTCGACCGCATCTCCTTCGCGCTTCGCCAGGGCGAAGTCTTAGGGATTGCCGGATTGCTGGGTGCGGGGCGGACCGAATTGCTGCAGGCGATCATGGGCGTGCGGCCTTTCGAAAGCGGCCGAATCTCGGTCGATGGTGCCGATCTTCGCCGGCCGAGCTACCGGGCCATGCTGGAGCGCGGCTTCGGCTACACGCCTGAAAGCCGTAAAGAGGAGGGCATCGTGCCTCTTCTCGGCGTGGACGAAAACACGGTCGCCACCGACTTCGCGGCCGTCAGCCATCGCGGCATTCTGTCGGCGCGAAGGATCGCGGAGGCGACGCGCAGCGTGATCGGCCGGCTTCATGTCAAGACGGCTGCCACCGACACGCCGATCGGTACGCTCTCCGGCGGCAACCAGCAGAAGGTGGTGATCGGCCGCTGGGTCCATGCCGGCAGCCGTGTCCTGCTGCTCGACGAACCGACGCGGGGCGTCGATGTCGAGGCGAAGGCGCAGATCTACGCGATCATCCGCCAGCTTGCAGCGGAAGGCCGCAGCGTCATCTTCGTCTCCAGCGAGATCGAGGAACTGCCCCTCGTCTGCGATCGCGTGCTCGTGCTTCGGGATGGCCGGCTGACGGACGAATTTCTTTCCCCGGCCATCGATCAGGACGCCGTCATGGCCGCCTGCATCGCCGGACATTGATGGAGGCCAGAATGCCCAATGACCAGGCCGTCCGGACCGTGGACAGCGCCGCGCCGCGCCGCCGCGGTTTCTCCCAGCACATGAACGAGATCAGCCTCTTCATCGCGATCCTGGTGCTCTATGTCGTCTTCTCGACCACCGCCAACGGCTTCATGAGCTTCAACAACCAGATCAACATCCTGCGCGATGCGGCAACGATCGGCATTGCGGCATGGGCGGCGACGCTGATCATCATTTCCGGCGAGATCGATGTCAGCGTCGGCCCCATGGTCGCCTTCATCTCGGTCGCGCTCGCCTATCTGCTGCAATGGGGTGTTCCGACGCCGCTGGCCTTTGTTCTCGCCATCGTCATCGGTGCGGCGTTGGGCTCGATCGCCGGCATCCTTCGCGCCTATTTCGACGTGCCCTCCTTTGTCGGCACGCTCGGCCTGTGGAGCGCGTTGCGCGGAACGGCGCTGTTCATGACCGATGCGCTTCCGGTGTCGATCGGCCGCAATGATCTGGTCGACCTTCTCGACCGACCGATCCTCAGCATTCCCCCGGCGGCGATCATCATGCTCGTGCTCTTCGCCGTTTTTGCCTTCGTCAGCCGCAAGACCGCGTTCGGTCGCTCCGTCTATGCGATCGGCGGGAATCCACAGGCCGCCCTTCTGTCCGGCATCAATGTCGCGCGCATCCGCGTCCAATTGTTCGCGATTGCCGGCGCCATGGCCGCGGTGTCGGGCATTCTTCTCCTGTCGCGGCTTGGATCCGGCAATGCGACGGCGGCGAGCGGGCTTGAATTCGATGTGATCGCGGCAGTCGTCGTCGGCGGAACGGCGCTTTCGGGCGGACGGGGGTCGATGCTCGGCACCCTGCTCGGCGTTCTCGTCATCACGCTGATCGGCAACGGGCTGGTCCTGCTCGGCATCAACCCCTTCTTCCAGCAGGTCGTGCGCGGCCTCATCATCGTCGTGGCGGTGCTCGCCAATATCCAGGCGATCAAGCGCGGCGCAGCGCGCAGCCGGCAGTGAGGCAAACATGACCCTGTTCTCTATCGAAAAGGACGGCCTCAAGGCGCGTGTCTCAACGCAGGGCGGCGTGGTGCAGGATCTCTTCTGGTCGAGGGGAGGGGACACCGTTCCCCTTCTGCGGCCAGGGCCGCAGGACGAGGCAGGGGCGCTGGCTGCGGGCTGCTTTCCACTGGTGCCCTTCGGCAACCGCGTCCGCAACAACCGCTTCCAGTTCGAGCACCAGGTCTATGCCCTCTCGCCCAACACGGCGTGGGATCCGCATTATCTGCATGGCGAAGGCTGGCTGGCGAACTGGCAGGTCGCGGATCAGAGCCCGGAAGCCATCATGCTCCGTTTCGAGCATACCGATGGTGAGGGAACACCCTATCGTTACGAGGCCACGCAGCGCTTCGCGATCACCGATGGCGGCTTGCACCTGACGCTGTCGGTGACGAACGGAGGAAAGGTGGCTCTGCCGTTCGGCCTCGGATGGCATCCCTATTTCCCGATGACACCGCAGACCCGGCTGACAGCGCCGGCCGCCTTGCACTGGACCGAGGTCGAAGGATGGCTGCCCGGCGAGCGGGCGCCGATCCCCGAGGATATCGATTTCCACACGGCGCGCGGTCTGCCGCATCGCTGGGTCAACAACGGGTTCGAGGATTGGAGCGGCGAGGCCATCATCGACTGGCCGGAGCTCAAGACGCGTTTGACGCTGTCGGCGGACCCGCTCTTCCGCCACGCCTTCGTCTTCGTCTCGGATACGACATTCGACCCGACCTTTCATCGCGACTACTTCTGCTTCGAGCCGATGTCGCATCTGGCCGATGGCCAGAACCTGAGCGACCTTGGCGGGCTGACCGTGCTGCAGCCGGGCGAGACTCTGGCCGGCAGCATCCGGCTGACGCCGTCATCGATCCGTTAATGCGTGTCGCCCGAAATCGGGCAGGGAGACAGCGGGATGCCGCAGACAGCCACTTATGACTACATCATCGTCGGCGGCGGCAGCGCCGCCTGCGTCGTGGCGGCCAAGCTGGTCACGACCGCCCGCGCCCGGGTGCTGCTGCTCGAGCGGGGGCCGCGGAAAGCCAACCCGATCATGCACTTCCCGGCGGGCTACATGAAGTTCCTGGCCAAGGATACCTATCTCGCCATGCACCAGACCGAGCCGCAGCCGCAGCTAAGCGGACGGGGGCCGATCGTGCCGCAGGGGAAGGTGCTGGGCGGCGGCAGCACGGTCAACGCCATGGTCTATATGCGCGGCCAGGCCGCCGACTATGACCGCTGGAACGCGGCCGTCACCACGCCCGGTACCAACAATGACGGCGCCTGGTCCTATCGCGACATGCTGCCCTACTTCAAGGCGCAGGAGGACAACGACCATCTGGGCGGTGAATTCCACGGCGTCGGCGGGCCGCTGAAGATCTCCAATCTTGGCCATACAAGCCCCATGACCCGCGCCTACATCAAGACGCTGCAGGGCATGGGCATCCCCTGGAACCCGGATTTCAACGGGGCCGAGCAGTTCGGCGTCGGCATGATGCAGCATACGATCGACTGGGAAACCCGCCGCCGCTGCAGCGCCGTGGATGCTTTTCTGGCGCCGGTGATGGACAATCCGCTGCTGACGATCGAAACGGAGGCGACCGTGACGCGGCTGATCATGGAGGGGGAGACGGCCACCGGCGTCGACTATCTCCATCGCGGTTCGCCACGCCGCGCCCATGCGGGCACGGAGGTCATTCTGGCGGCGGGGGCCTACCAGACGCCGAAGCTCTTGATGCTGTCCGGCATCGGCCCCGAAAGCGAGCTCGCCCGCCACGCTATCAGGACGCTGATCGATCTGCCGGGCGTCGGGCAGAACCTGCAGGACCATTACGAGTGTCCGGTGGTGGCAACGACCAGAGGCGCCTTCGGCTATTACGGGCAGGATCGCGGCTGGCCGATGATCAGGGCCGGCTTGCAATATCTCCTGTTCCGCTCCGGACCGGCAACGACGACTGGCGTCGAGACCTGCGCCTTCTACGACCCCGACGGCAACTCGGCCGAGCCGACCATCCAGATGTTCTGCGTGCCGACCGTTTATCTCGACCGGGACGTCTTGGGCACCGACCCTGGCCATGGGGTCACGATCAACTCGCTCCTGCTGCGGCCGAAGGCGCGCGGCAGCGTCACCCTTGCTTCAGCCGATCCGCTTGCCAATGCCATCGTCAGCACCGGCATCTTCAACCATCCCGACGATCTGCGGCTGACCGTGAAGAGCTTCCGCTTCGCCCGCTCCGTTCTCTCCAATTCGCCGATCCGCGAGATGATCGAGCGCGAGATCTTCCCCGGAGCGGACATCACGAGCGACGAGGCGATCGCCGAGCATTGCCGGCGCACCGTCAAGACCGGCTATCACCCGGTCGGCACCTGCCGCATGGGCCATGAGGCGGACGAAATGGCCGTGCTGACGCCACGGCTGACCGTGCGCGGCGCGCGCAGGCTGCGCGTGATCGACGCCTCGATCATGCCGAACATCGTCAGCGGCAACACCAATGCCGCCGTGCTCGGCGCGGCCGCCAAGGCTGCGGATCTGATCCTCGCGCGCGCTGCCTAGGGCCTGGACATTGAGAAGCTCGGGAGGGCGCCTGCATCGCCGGCGCTCGCGGGGGGGGGCGTCAGAGGTTACTTACGCAATTAATTGCGAGGGAGTGGAACGCCGCCCGGTCTGGCATAGTTCACGGATGTTCCTGTTCATCCTCTTCCAGTGAAAGTATGGCGTATGACCCTCAATGTCGCGATCATTGGCTCCGGCCCTACCGGCATCTATACGTTGAAGGGGCTGAACGATATCGCTCTGCCGCTGACGATCACCATTTTCGAAAGCGATGCCGAACCCGGCAAGGGAACGCCGTACCATCCCGATCTCAACGACCGGGCCATGCTGTCCAACATCGCCAGCATCGAGCTGCCGCCGATCTGCGAAAGCCTGACCGCCTGGCTCTCCCGCCAGTCCGACGAACGCCTGGCGACGCTGGGCGTCGCGCGCGATGCGATCGACGAGCGCGAGTTCTATCCGCGGGTCGTGCTGGGGGACTATCTGCAGGACCAGCTTGCGCAGCTGATCGAAAAAGGTCGTGCCAAGGGCCACCACATCGATATCAAGGCCTCCAGCCGCGTCGTCGATATCGCGCTCCACAAGAGCGACATCAGCCTCACCGTGCAATCGCAAAACGGCGAAAGAACCGACTACAGCTTCGACCACGTCGTTCTCGCCACCGGCCACGATTTTCCGGAGACCACCGAGGTCAAGCCCGGCTATTTCGTTTCGCCCTGGCCCGCGCCGGTGCTCAAGACGATACCGGCCTGCGAAGTCGGCATTCTCGGAACCTCGCTCAGCGGCATCGACGCGCTGATCACCGTCGCGACCAAGCACGGGGTCTTCCTGCTGGATGAGTCCGGTACGCTCCAATATCATCCGAAGGCAGAGACTGAGGCCTTCAAGGCGACGATGATGTCGCGCAAGGGCGTTTTGCCGGAAGCGGACTTCTACTGCGATATTCCCTATCGCCCGCTTGCCATCTGCACGCCGCAGGCGATCGACGCGCTGATCGAAACGCAGGGCGGCCAGCTGCTGGACGCCGTCTTTGACCTGTTCAAGCAGGAACTGGCGGCCTGCGATCCGGACTATGCGGAGCGGATCGGTCTTGGCATGCTGACGGTCGAGACGATCGACAAGGCCTATTTCAAGGCGCGGGAGGAAGCCGATCCGTTCACCTGGGCGGCGCAGAACCTGGCGCAGGCCGAGGCCAACAAGGCGCAGAAGCGGACGGTGGAATGGCGCTACGCCATTCTGCGCATGCATGAAGTCGTCGCACGCGCGATCCCGCATCTGCACGAAGAGGATCTGAAGCGCTTCCACAAGCATTTCAAGACCGTTTTCGTCGACGACTATGCGACCGTGCCGCACCAGTCGATCCACCGTCTCCTGGCTCTCCACCGCGCCGGCAAGCTCGCCATCAAATCGCTCGGCGGCGATGGCGATATCGACAATGACAGCGTCGACCATGGCGCGGTGGTGAAGACCGAGACCGAGACCCTGAGCTTCGATGCCTTCATCGACGCGACCGGCCAGCATCCGCTCTCCGCGCGCGATATTCCCTTCCCGACGCTCAAAGCCCAGGGCGTGGTGCGCAAGGCGGCGACGATCGCCTCGAGCCCGAGCGGTGAGGACGCGCCGCGCGTGGTGCGGACAGGCGGCGTCGATCTCGATGAGAAATTCCGGCCCGTCTTCGAGGAGGATCTCACCAACAGGCTTTACTGCGGCTCGATCTCCTTCCTCCTCCACAAGCTGCCCTTCGTCCAGGGCATCACCAGCGCCCGCGACATCGGTGCGGTCATCTCCCGGGCGATCGCCGAGGACTTGACGGCGGACGAGACCCTCGCGGCGCGGCAAAGGGCGTTCGCGTGAACGGTGGTCAGCCGAAGCTGGGGCTCAATAGTGATAGTGCAGGCTGGCGCCCGACATGCGGGCGCTGAACAGCCGGTCCATCGCCTCTGTGTAGTGCTCGAGGCCCTTTTCGCAGATCCGCGCCCTCTCGCGGGGGGAAAACTGTTCCACCATGGCCACGTTGAACAGGAAGATGGCGGTCTGGAACTCGCCCAGGATGGCGAAGATCGTCTTCAAGCGCGCAGCATCCTTCTGGCGGATCGCCTGATCGCGAAACACGGAGAGTTTCGCGACATGCGCTTCTGCGCGACCTCTGAAATCGCCCGCAAGGCTCTGTAGCGGCTTGTCCTTCATGCTCCCCCGCACCGACCACGTCCCAGTGCGTTCTCACGTAAGCATAAAGGCACATTCGATGAAAGGCTTGGTCAGTTCCGCACAGAGGAGGATAGAGCGGAGCTATTCTGTCACACTGCGTTCGGGAACGATCCATCCGCTCGTCTCTTGGGACGTCCGGCATCTGTAGGAGCCGATACAGCTGGGGGGAACATGAAGGCAGAAGACATTTCGAAAGCCTTGCTCGCCGATTATCTGAACGGAGCGAAGGCGCTTCTCGATGAGGTTCACCGGGAGCAGAGGGCCGCGCTGAACGACTTCGATTGCCGGCACTATTCCCGCCTGCTCGAAATCTCGGCCGATCTGTCGCGCGCGGTGGAAGGGTTCGAGGCGCTCGGCGTCCGGTGCCTGACCCCCGATCTGTTCGCGATCGAATTCGAAACTGCGCGCCAACGTTATGAACGTGGCAGAGCGCGGCTGCTGGGAATGGAGCCGCACGCGGATGGCATAAGATTTCATTGATTCCGAAACAGCCGGCTGGCCGCTTGCGGCCGCCATCCCTGTTTCGCGCGAGAGACAAGTCCTGAGATCGAGGTGCAGGTTCAGCGAGCAGGCGAAGTGTAGGCAGCCACCGATTGCCGATCGACCAGGTGGCAGGCGAGCTCGATCCGCCGGGCGGGCATCGGCGAGCCGGCGACACTGTCGCGCAGGAGATCGAGCGCCACCGAACCCAGTTCGCGCATCGGCACATGCATGGTCGTCAGCGGCGGATGCACGAAGGCGGCCTGCGGCAGATCATCGATCCCCATGACGGAGACATCGTCGGGTACGCTGTAGCCCTGCTCCTGCAAGCCCATCATCGCGCCGACGGCCAGGCTGTCCCCTGCTGCAAGAACCGCGGAAAAGTCGAGACCATTCTGCGAAATCCGAGCCGCGATGGCCTGCGCGGCAAGATTCGGCAGCCAATCGTCCACCGGCACGACGAGATCGTCGGGGCTGGGTAGGCCGCGATGCTGCAGGGCGTCCCGCCATCCCTCGCGGCGGCGCTCGATCGTGTGCCGCCCGGGACGCATGAGGAAGAGAATGCGGTGGTGGCCGAGGCTGATGAGATGCTCGGCGGCAAGCCGGGCGGCCGAGCGGTTGCAGGGCGTCACACTCGACAGTCTCATCAGCGGATCGTCGCCATTGATCATCACCGCCGGCTTGGAGAAGTTGCGCGTGGCGGCGAGCGTCGCTTCGTCGTCGACCGTGAGAAACAGAAGTCCGAGCACCGCCGGATCGGCAGCGGCCTCCTCGAGCATCGTCCGCTCCTCCGCCTGGCCGGCCACCGAGCGGGTGACGATCTCGAGATCCAGGGCCAGCGCCCGTTCCCGCAGACCCTCCAGCACATAGAGCGTGAACTGGTTGCGGACGTAGTCGATCATCGCGGCGCTCGATGCGGCCAGGATGACTTTCTTGCCCGCCACGGGCGTCGGGATCACGTAATTCGCGGTCTTCGCCGCCTCCAGAATACGCTCCCTAATGTCGGCGCGCACGCCTTTCTCCCCTGAGAGGGCGCGGGACACAGTGCTCAGCGAAACGCCGACTTTCGTAGCGATGTCTTCCAGCCGCACGCGCCGGCTCTTCGTTCCGCGCTTACCTGGCAGAGGGGTTGCAGCCATGGGTTTCAGTCTCCTGTCTCGACCCATTCTGCAAAAAATTTTCAGATTGCGCAAAGACATTCTCGGTGTTTTCATCTGCCTGCCGCCGGGGAGAAGCGGTGCGGCTGGCCGGACAAAGGTCAGTCGGGGGAGAGGAGATTTCGACATGACGGTTTCCAGGGAGGAGATCCGGGCGAAGCTCGATCTGATCGTTGCGGGCATGACGGGCCTGCGTCACGACGGTCGGTTCGACGAGCCCAATCTCGATGGGACGGCCGGCGACTATATTTCCTTCGACAGCTGGGAGTGGCCGCAGGGTGTCGGCCTCTACGGTCTCGTCCGCCTCTGGCTCCATACCGGTCGCGACGACCTGCGGCGGCTTGTCGAAGCGTGGTATGACCGGCGGCTCGAAGCGGGCCTGCCGAGCCTGAACGTCAACACGACCGCCCCGATGCTGGCCCTCTCCATCCTCTGGAGGGAAACGAAGGAACCGCGCTGGAAGGCCCCTCTCGACGACTGGGCCACCCGTGTCCTGTCAGAGTTGGGTCGCACCGCGGAAGGTGCGTTCGAACATCACGTCTCGGACAAGGTGAACGATCACGAACTCTGGGACGATACGCTCTACATGGTCGGTCTGTTCCTTGCCGCCTATGGGGAGGCAAGCGGACGCAAGGAACTGACGGACGAAGCGGCGCTGCAGTTCCTTGTTCACACCCGCTATCTGGCCGACACCAGAACCGGCCTCTGGTTTCACGGCTGGACCTTCGACGGGCGACACAATTTCGCCGAAGCACGTTGGGCACGCGGCAATGCCTGGATTACGGCCGGCATGCTGGATCTGTTCGATCTCGCCCAGATGCCGCCGCCCGTCAAAACGTTCCTGCTCGGCGTTCTCAAGGCGCAGGTCGAAGCCCTGCTTCCGCTTCAGGCGCCGTCGGGCGCCTGGCGGACCCTGCTCGACGACGAGAGTTCCTATGAGGAGATTTCGGCCACGGCCGGTATCGGCTACGGCCTGCTGAAGGGTTTCAGGCTCGGGATCGGAGGACCGGCATGGAGAGATGCCGGAATGAGAGCCGTCCGCGCCGTACTCGACAATGTCGATGAGACCGGCACCGTCCTCAATGTCTCCTACGGGACACGCATGGGACACGACCTGCAATTCTACAGGGATATTCCCCTCCAGCCGACGGGCTATGGGCAGGCCCTGTCTATCCTGTGCCTGTGCGAAGCCCTGCATCATGCGGAAACGAGGACGCGATGACGATGAAGACGCTCTATGGGGCCGGCCCAAGCGACATCAGGACCTATGATACAGCGCGGCTGCGAGCCGAATTCCTGATGGACGACCTGTTTCAGGACGGCGCGTTGCGCTTTACCTACACCCATGTCGACCGGTTGATCGTCGGCGGCGCTGTGCCCACCGATCAGCCGATCCGCTTCGGTTCGGGAGAAGAGATCGGCACGGCTTTTCTTCTCTCGGCGCGCGAAATGGGCATTGCCAACTTGGGCGGCGCCGGCACGATCTCCATCGACGGCGAGACCTTCGCGCTCGCCAATCGTGACGTGCTCTACATCGGCCGGGGGGCGCGGGACATCGTCGCCGAAAGTGCTAATCCGGCAGCCCCGGCGCGCCTCTACATGAACTCGGTTCCCGCCGGTGCCGATCTGCCGCACCGGTTGATCACGGCCGCGCAATCCAAGCTGCTTTCCTTGGGCGATGCGCAGCGCGCGAATGTCCGGCAGCTGCGCATGTACATCCATCCCGAAGTCGCGCCGTCCTGCCTGCTTCTGATGGGTATCACCGACCTTGCGCCGGGCAGTGTCTGGAACACCATGCCGCCGCATGTGCATGAGCGGCGGATGGAGGCCTATTGCTACTTCGACCTCGCGCCGCAGGACCGGATCATCCACCTGATGGGCCGCCCGGAAGAAACCCGCCATCTGGTCGTCGCCAATCTCGAGGCGCTGATTTCGCCTGCCTGGTCGATCCACATGGGCGCGGGCACCGGTCCCTACGCCTTCGTCTGGGGCATGACCGGAGAAAACCAGGAATATACCGACGTGACACCCGTAGCCTTGGCGGATTTGAAATGACCGCGACATCCCACTTTCTCGACAAGCCGCTCCAGCCTGGCGACCCTCTCTGCTACTGGCAGCTCGGCGGAACGGACGAAACCCGTTTCGACGTGCCCGACATGCCGATGAAGGGCGACATGGATCCCTTCTTCTTCCTGACGAAGGTCAAGAACTTCATCCCGCACGAATATCCCTGCCGGACGATTTTCGCCGACGGGCACCGGGGGAAGCGGCCGGCCGTGTCAGGAAGCTTCAAGCCCGCCCGCTGGTGGCTGCCCTTCGGGTCGCCGCGGGTCGATCTCTCCGGTTTCTGGTTCCGCCCCACACGTCTCGCCACCTGGGCAAGAACGACGATCGAGGCGGAGACGGACGGCATGGCGACCGTCCGCCTCGGCACCTGCGGCGGAGCCGTCCTGTGGGCGAACGGCGCGGAGATCGCCTGGATGGCGCCCTACAGCCGCAATCTCGAGGTGAAGCAGGAGATCGCGCTGCCGCTCGTCAAGGGCATGAACGAGATCACGCTGTTCTTCGACGATCTGGCCGAGCGCGATGCCCGCTATTTCTTCCAGCTCGATTACCTCGCCGGCCCGGCCGCGCGCCTGCGGCTTCCCGTTCCTCTGTCGGGTTCTCTGGCCGAAAGCCTGGAGGCCGCGTTGACGGGCATGCATTTCGACCGTCCGCACTATTTCGGCGGCGATATCACGCTCTGTTTCGCCGAACCCTTGGCCGTTGATGTTGATGTGCGCGTGGCGATCGAAGGCGACTTCATGTCGCATGAGCGCTTCGATCTCGCCTTCGCCCTCAAGGCTGGCGATACCGCTTTACGGGTCGGATCGTCCGAGACGATGCCTGCGGATTTCCGGCATTTCCGCATCACGCTCGACGCCGGCGGCTTCGTCGCCTCCCGCTCGATCGGGGTCGAGATCTGCCACGCCGACCGCCAGGGTCCGGCCCCGGCAGCGCTTAAGGACCGCATCGCGGAAGCGCTCGATACGATTTCGGCGGAATCCGAGCGCGACACGGTGCGGGCCTTTGCCCGGCTGGCCAGCGGGCGGGGCGGCAGCGAGACCGATGCGATGATTGCCGAGATCCTGCCGTCGATCGAAGATTGCCATGATTGCGCGGATTTCTCGCTCGTGCCGCTGATCTGGTCGCGCACCGTCTGGGGCGCCGATATCGAGGCCGGTCTGAGGGCGCGGATCGACGCCGCCATCCTCAATTACCGGTTCTGGATGGACGAGCCGGGCAACGACGTCCAATGGTACTTCTCTGAAAATCACGCCTTGCTCTTCCATACCAGCGCCTATCTGGCCGGGGCCCTGTTGCCGGAGGCGACCTTCGTGCGGTCCAGGCGATCGGGACGGGAGCAATGCGCGGTGGGTGCTGCCCGCGTCCGCGCCTGGCTCGATCACTTCGAGCGCTGGGAAATGGCGGAGTTCAACTCTGCCCCCTATTTCCCGATCGACCTCAAGGGTCTGACGGCGCTCGTCGCGCTTTCGCCCGATGCCGATATTGCCGAGCGCGCCAAGGCCGGCATCGTACGGCTTTGCGAAGTCATTGCCCGCTCCGCCCATCACGGCATGATCACCGCCGCCCAGGGCCGATCCTACGAGCATACGCTCTGTGCCGGGCGTTCGCTCGAACTGTCCGGCGTGGCCCGGCTCCTTTGGGGCCGAGGCTGGTATGGCCGAAGGGTGCACGCTTTGCCGCAGCTTGCCGTCTGCCTGCGCGATCATCAGCTGGTCATTCCGCCTGAACTGGCCGAGATCGCCGACCACCAGCAGGCCGAGCACCAGGAATGGCGCTTTGCGCAGGGCGAAAACGCCTTCGCCGCCCTTTACCACTACAAGAGCGCGGACTTCGCCATGGGATCGGCGGCGCATTATCGCTGGAACGAGTGGGGCTACCAGGAGACCATCCTGCATCTGCGTCTCGGCTCGAAGCCGGAGGCTGCGGTCTGGATCAACCATCCCGGCGAAACCATCCAGTTCGGCTATGGGCGCCCGTCCTACTGGGGCGGCTGCGGCACGGTCGCGCGCACCCAGCAATATCGCGGCCTGGCCTTGCTGGACTTCATCGTCCATGACGAACAGCCGCAGTTTACCCACGCCTGGTTCCCGGCCGCGGAGTTCGACGAGGCGGTCGTCTCCGGCAGGATCGCGCTCGCCCGCTGTGGGCAGGGCGCGGTGATGCTGAAGGCGTCCTCGCCGCTACTGGCCGTCACGGAGGGGCCTTCGGCTGGTGTCGAACTTCGGCAGGAAGGCCGGAGAACGCGGTGGATCGTTCGGGTCTCTACCGCAAACGACCTCGGCGGTGTCGAGGCGCGGTTCCACATGCTGGAAGCCCGGGACGAGGCCGATGGCACGATTAGGATCGACGATCCCGACTATGGCACGGTCATCTTTCGTGCCGATGGCAGCATCGAGGCGGAGGGTCGGCGCCTGCTGCGCTCGGACTATACGGTCGCGGGAGAGGCGACGATGCTCGCTGCAGACTGAGCGATTTGCTTTCGACGGGTGGAGGCCCGTCTTCACAAGGAGGAGACATGCGCATGACACTGAAAACGCTTCTGGCGGGCGCCACGCTCGCCCTCTTGTCCTCGACCGTCGCCCATGCCGGCGACGTGAGGATCATGTGGTATTCCGACGGCGTCGAGGGTGAGGTTCTCGCCGATCTGATCAGCCGTTTCACAAAGCAGAATCCCGACATCAACGTCATCATCGACAATGTCGCCTATGGCGTCGTCAAGGAGCAGCTGCCGATCCAGCTCGAGGCCGGCAACGGACCCGACATCGCCCGCGTGACCGCCTTGAAGGACCTGAGTCGTCACTGGCTGGACCTTCGCCCGCTGGTGGCCGATCCCAGCTACTGGGACACCAACTTCGGCGCGCAGGCCGACTGGATGCGCCCCGACGGCTCCAACCAGATCTCCGGCTTTATGACGCAGATCACCCTGACCGGTGGCTTTGCCAACAAGACGTTGTTCGATCAGGCCGGTGTGCCGCTTCCCGGCAAGGATGCCACCTGGGACGACTGGGCGGCCGCTGCGAAAAAGGTGGCGGAGAGCCAGAAGATCCCCTTCGCCATGGCGCTCGATCGCTCCGGTCACCGGATCTCGGCACCCAACATCGCCTATGGCACGAACTATTTCGGCAGCGACGGCAAGCCTGCGCCGCTCGATGATGGCGCGAAAGCCTTCATCGGCAAGTTTGTCGGCTGGGCCAATGACGGGATGATCAACAAGGACGTCTGGGTTTCTGCCGCCGGCCAGACCTATCGTGCGGCCGCCGAGGACTTCATCAACGCGCAGCTCGCCTATTACTATTCCGGTTCCTGGCAGATCGCCAATTTCTCCACCAAGATCGGCAATGGTTTCGACTGGGTGGCAACGGGCAGCCCCTGCGGTACGGCCTCCTGCACCGGCATGCCGGGCGGCGCCGGCCTGGTTGCGATCAGGTACACCAAGAACCCGAAGGACGTCGCCAAGGTGATGGACTATCTGGCGAGCGAAGCCGTTGTGAAGGAGTTCTCCGAGCGCACTCTGTTCATCCCTGCCCACAAGGGCGTGCTGGACAAGGGCAATCTCGATTTCCAGACCAAGGACCCGCAGGTCAAGGCGGCGCTCGACACCTTTGTTGCGGCGACCAAGACGACCTCGGCCGAAGCGCTGAAGATGCCGAGCTGGCGCTGGTCGGATACGGTCTACGGGGCGCTTGTTTCCCGCGTCGGGCAGGCCATTGCCGGCGAATTGTCGCTCGAAGATGCCTTCGCCCGGATCGACGCGGACATCGCCACCAAGGTCAAGGATTCCGCGCTCTAGGCGGACGTGGCAGGATCGCGACATCACGAAGGGCCGGTGCGGGAGGTTCCGGCTCTTCATCGATACGGCACGCAAGGGGAGGAACGCGTGAGCTCATCCATCGTACAGCGCACGAGGCTGTCGGAGCGTCTCGGTCCGATCATCAAGGCGCCCATCGGCTTGGTGATGGGACTGATCGACAGGCCGATGCGCGCTCTGCAGAGGGCGACGGGCTTGAACGGCATGGCGCTCCTGTTCCTTGCGCCGAACATGCTCGTCTTCGGCATTTTCGTCCTGCTGCCGCTCGCCATCAATATCGTCTATTCCGCGACCGGCGGATCGGCGCTGTTCCTGCCGGAGCGCAGCTATGTCGGCCTTGCCCAGTATCGCCGCCTGTTCGACTGCGGCAATTATCTCGACCCGTTGACTTGCCAGGAAGATCCGTTCTGGACGGCGGTCGGCAACACTTTCTGGTTCGTGGTGCTGCAGGTCAGCCTCATGATCCTGGCCGCCCTCATCACCGCCCTCATTCTCAACCGCAGGCTCGCCGCGCGATCCTTCTGGCGGGCGGTGTTCTTCTTTCCCGTTCTCCTGTCGCCGGTCGTGGTCGGCCTCATCTGGCGCTGGATCCTGCAGCGGCAGGGTTTGCTGAACTTCCTCCTCTATCCGCTCGGTATCGAGCCCTACAATTGGCTGACGGACCGCGACTGGTCGTTCCTGGCGGCGGTCGGCGTTTCGCTCTGGGCGCATATGGGCTTCTACACCCTGATCCTGCTCGCCGGCCTCCAGGCCATTCCGAAGGATCTCTATGAAGCCGCCGCCATGGACGGGACGCGGCCCGGCCGTGTCTTCTGGCGCATCACCCTGCCGCTGCTCGCCCCGAACCTGATCGTCGTCATCGTCCTCGCGCTGATCCGTGCGGTCCAGGTGTTCGACGAGGTCTACGTGCTGACGGGGGGCGGACCGGGGACCAGCACGCTTTTCCTGACGCAATATATCTACGAGACCGGCTTCGTCTCCCAGCCGCGCAATCCGGGGCTGGCCGCCGCCGCCTCGATCCTGATGGGGCTTGTGCTGGTGGTGCTGACGCTTCTGCAACTCGGGCTTGGCAAGCGCGGCGAGACGAAGGGGAGGCGTGCATGAGCCGCTTCATGGGTTTCCTTCTCCGCCGCCGAGGCAGCCAGGGACAGGGCAAGGGCTGGCATTGGACGGACATCGTCACCTGGCTCTGGCTGACGGGCGGGCTGATCGTCATGTTCGGTCCGGCGCTCTGGCTGGTCTTCTCCTCCTTCAAGACCCCGGCGGCGCTCGCGGAATTTCCGCCCTCGATCCTGCCCTATGCGAACGAGCAGATCGCCGTTCCCGGCCATGAGCAGCCGCTGACGCTTTACGACGTGACATTGCCGGATGGCTCGACGAAACGGCTGGCCGAGCTCAGGCGCATCGGGCTCGTCAGCCAGATGATCGATCCCGCCGCCCCGGACGCCGCCCCTGTCCGCGTACCGATCGATCAGCGCCAGCCCGTGCGCGCGCTCTCCTTCGCGACGGAGAACTACACCGAGCCCTTCGTCCATTTCGATTTCTTCCGCTATCTCTGGAACTCGGTCTTCGTCACTGTCATGGCGACGCTCATCACGCTCGTGGTCAATTCCATGGCTGCGTTCGCTCTGTCGAAATATGAGTTTCGCGGACGCGGCTTCGCGATGCTGATCATTCTCGCCACGTTGATGGTGCCGCTCTCGGTCATCATGGTGCCGCTCTATTCGATCATCTCCTCGCTCGGGCTGTTCAACTCGCTCTGGGGCGTGATCCTGCCGACGGTGGCGACACCCACCGGCGTGTTCATCCTGCGCCAGTACATGCTGACGATTCCGGACGAACTGCTGGATGCCGCCCGCATGGACAAAGCCTCCGAATGGCAGATCTACTGGCGGATCGTGCTGCCGCTGACAGCGCCGGCGCTGGCCGTTCTCGCCATCTTCTCCGTCGTCTGGCGCTGGAACGACTTCCTCTGGCCGCTTATCGTCCTGTCTCGCAAGGAGCTCTACACGCTGCAGGTGGGTCTCAGCATCTATTCCGGCGAGCTGAATGTGCAGTGGCACTTCATCCTGGCAATGACTGTCGTCACCATGATCCCGGTCGTGCTCGTCTTCATCTTTTTGCAGCGCTTCATCACCACCGGCATTGCCGGCTCGGGCCTCAAGTAAGGAACCGGTCATGGGCCAGATCAAACTGTCCAAAGTGAAGAAGTCGTTCGGCGCGATCGACGTGCTGCACGACATCGACCTCGACATCGGCGATGGCGAACTCGTCGTCTTCGTGGGACCTTCCGGCTGCGGGAAGTCGACGCTGCTGCGCGCGATCGCCGGGCTGGAGAAGATCAGCGGCGGCGATATCGAAATCGATGGCCGCAACGTCAATGCGGTGACGGCCGCCGATCGGGGCCTTGCCATGGTCTTCCAGTCCTATGCGCTCTACCCGCATATGACCGTGCGCCAGAACCTCGCCTTCGGGCTGGAAAATGCCCGCATGCCGAAAGCCGAAATCGACAGCCGGATTGCAGAGGCGGCGCGCATGCTGGAGATCGAGCCCTACCTCACCCGGCGTCCGGGCCAGCTGTCGGGCGGCCAGCGCCAGCGGGTGGCGATCGGCCGGGCGATCGTGCGCAGTCCGGTCGGCTTCCTGCTCGACGAGCCCCTGTCCAATCTCGATGCCGAATTGCGCGGCTCGACGCGGGCGGAGCTCGCCGCGCTGCATGCCCGGCTGAAGGCGACGATGATCTACGTCACGCACGACCAGGTCGAGGCGATGACGCTGGCCGATCGCATCGTCGTGCTGCGCGCCGGGCGGATCGAGCAGGTCGGAACACCGCTCGAGCTTTACAACAGGCCCGCCAACCGCTTCGTCGCCGGCTTCATCGGCGCGCCGCACATGAATTTCCTCGAGACGGTGGTGGAGCGGGCCGGCGGAAGGCAGGCCGTTCTCGTCCTGCCCGATGGAAGCCGGCTGACGGTGGACGCTCCGGATACGAGCCTCCAACCCGGCGCGCGTCTCACGCTCGGCGTCCGCCCCCAGCATATGACGATCGGACAAGGCGAGCGGTCGCTGAAAGGAACCGTGCGCATGATCGAGGCGCTCGGCTCGGAGACCGTTCTGCATGCCGACCTCGCGGGTCAGAAACTGCTGGTGGTCCTGCCCGGACAGCACCGTTTTGCCCCCGGCGCCGCGCTCGACCTCTCGCTGGACGGCGCACCGATCCACCTCTTCGATGAAAAGGGCCTGCGCCTTGCACAGTCTGTTTGACCTCACCGGGAAGACCGCGCTCGTCACCGGAGCGCGGACCGGCCTCGGCCAGGGGCTTGCCCTTGCTCTGGCCGAAGCGGGCGCCGATATTGCCGCCATCGGCTCGTCTCCCATGCCGGAGACCGAGCGGCTGATCCGTGACACCGGCCGGCGCTTCCATGCCCAGGAGGTGGATCTGTCTCGCCCCTTCGACGCCGAGCAGCATCTGGCCGCAGCCGTTTCGGTCCTCGGCGGCGTCGACATCCTCGTCAACAATGCGGGCATCATCCGACGCGCCGATCTTCTCGATGTTCAGGCGGAAGACTGGGACGCCGTGATGGATGTCAATCTCCGCTCGGCCTTCTTTCTCTCCCAGGCCGCCGCGCGGCACATGATCGCGACCGGACGGGCCGGTCGGATCGTCAACATCGCCTCCATGCTCAGCTTGGAGGGCGGCGTGCGCGTGCCGGCCTATGCGGCATCCAAGCACGGCGTGGCGGGGCTGACCAAGGCGATGGCCAACGAACTTGCGGCAAAGGCCATAACAGTGAACGCGATTGCCCCTGGCTATATGGACACCGACAATACGGAGGCCCTGCGCAGGGATCCCGAGCGGCAGGCCCAGATCCTGGCGCGGATACCGACGGGCCGCTGGGGCCTGCCTGCCGATCTCGCCACCGCCATCCTCTTCTTCGCTGCGCCGGCATCCTCCTATGTCACCGGCACCGTGCTCCCGGTCGATGGCGGCTGGATGGTGCGGTAGCAACGCTGAGGGCGAGGCCTGCCGCTTGCCAGCGCCCGCCCCGGGGTGCGTCCTCTCCGTCCCACGAAAGCGCGACTGTCAGAATTCGCATGCCGTCCTGCCGAAATCGGCACGCGCCGCCCGTCTCGCGGTGCTAGCGAAGCGGGCGAGGTGAACGGGCGAACTGCCCGGCTGAAGGCGGCAGGCATGTCATGATGACGGCATGGAGCAGAGTGGAGAAGGCGATGCGGGGGGTCGGCAGCGTTTCGCGCCGGCTGCTGCTGGTCCTCGCAATGCTGCTTGCCCATCCGCCTGCGACCGGCTTTGCGGCGGAGCGGACGCTGCTGCCGGCTGCGCACGGGCCTGTCGTGCTCGTCCTGGACGCATCCGGCAGCATGGCGGCGGCGCTCGGCAAGGAGACGCGGCTCGATGCGGCGCGGCGGGTCCTGCTGGACACGATCGCCCTCTTCCCCGACGACCGGCCGGTCGCGCTCGTCGCCTATGGCCATCGCCGCAAGCGCGACTGCGGGGATATCGAGACCCTGGCCCGGCTCGGCCCGGTGGACCGGGCGGCCATCCGCCGCTCGCTGTCGGCGCTGCAGGCGAAGGGCAAGACTCCGCTGTCGGGCGCCCTCAGCCACGCTGCCGGCCTGCTTCCGCCCAGCGGCGGCACGATCATGCTGGTCAGCGACGGGCTTGAAACATGCGCGGCCGACCCCTGCGCCGTCGCCGAGGCGCTGAAGGCCGCCCATGCCGGCCTCGTCATCCATGTCGTCGGCTTCGGTCTGGCGGAGGGCGAAATGAAGCGGCTCGCCTGCATCGCCGACAAGGGCGGCGGGCGGGCGATCGAGACACTCAGCGCAACAGGCCTGGCGAAGGCGCTTCAAACGCTCGCGGGGCCACAGACGGCCGGCCCGGACGAAGACGGGCCGGCACCGGCAAGCGAGAGGAAGCCGACAGAGCCGCCGCCACCGACGCCGAAGCCCGTGACGCTTTCGGCGGTGATCGGCGACCGGGCGGTTCCCGCCGCCGTCGCTTTCACGGTTACGGATCAAAGCGGCGCAACCGTCTATTCCGGAAAGGGCAAAGACGTCTCGCCGAGCCTCGTGCCCGGGCGCTACACTGTCCGTCTGGCCGCCAGCAATCTCGCCACGCAGACCACAGTCACCGTGACCGGCGAGCCGGACGAACGGCACAGCCTGCCGCTCGGCGCAGGTCTGGTTCGCTTCTCGGTCGTCGCAGCCGAGGGGGTGGCAATCGGCGAGACGGATCTGAAGGGTGACCCGGTCTGGACGCTTGCTGCCAGGGACGGTCAGGCGCAGGCGAGCCTGGAGGGAGTCCTCGCGCCCGAGACGATGCTCGCCCCAGGCCGCTACGACGTGATGCTCTCGCTCGGCGGCGTCCAATCGACGGCCGAAATCGCCGTGCGGGCCGGGGAAACCCTTCAGACCACCCTCAACCTGCGGCTTGGCAAGGTCACGCTCGAGGCCGGCCTGCCGGGTGCGAAGGCGCCGATCGAGAGCGGAACGGGCCTTTCCTGGACGCTTTCCAGCGGAAAGGCGGCCGACGACCGCAAGGCGGAGGCGGTTGCGCGGCCGACCTTCCTCGTCCCGTCAGGGCGCTATACCGCCACGCTTTCGCTTTCCGGCGCGGTGATCGAGGCGACGGCTGAGGTCGAGGAGGGGAAGACGGCTCTCGTCCATCTGGATCTCCCCTCCGCGACATTAACCCTCGAAGGCAGCCTCGGCCCTGGCGCGCCGGCCTTCACCGACTGGCGCGACGCCTCCTGGACCGTGCGGCCTGTCCGCCTCATCGGCGACATTCAGGCGGGGCCGGCGCTCGAAGACCAGCTGGAGGCCACACCCTCGCTGGTTCTGACCCCGGGCGAATGGGCGGTGACGCTCGTGTCGGGTGCCGCCCGCGTCACGCGGACCATCACGCTTGCTCCCGGCGCGAAGGGGAGGGAGCGCCTCGACCTTGACGCTAGCCGACTGTCGATCTCGGCTCAGCCAGCGCCTGGCTCCGCGCCGCCGGCCAATGTCCTTCTGTCGATCTTCCCGGCCAAGGCGGATGGCGGCTTTGCGGAGACGCCGATCGTCCAGGTCGGCACGCCGCGCGACTACGCGACGATCCTGCCCGCGGGACGCTACCGGGTCGATGCCGCCGACGAGCAGGGGCGTAAGGGCTCAAAAACCATCGACTTGACCGAAGGTCAGTCTCCCGAAATCGGAGTGACTCTGAAATGACGATCCAATGGCAGCGCCTCGAACCGGCTCTGTACGGGCACCACGGGCATCCTGTCCCTTTGCTTTAGGACCCGCACAACACGGAGATATCGCATGAAACGCCTGCTCATCCTCTGCTCGTTGCTCATGTGCGGTGTGGCTATGGCCGAGCCTGTCGCGCCGGTTCCCCCACCGTAGAGAGCGACGAAGAATCTGCAACTTCTCTCTCCCTACTCGGAGCCGGGCCTCGCCCTCGAAGCTAGCGAATTCACTGGTCAGATGTATGAGTACACTATGCTCGCCTCTGATTGGTTCAATCAGGCAAACGAGAGCTTTGTCTTGCTCGAAGGCAAGGTGAAGAACCTTGAGGAGGAGGTTGACGACCTGAAGAACCGCGTCGCGCAGCTGGAAGCTGCCCAGCCCGGCGGCAAACCTCAGCCCGATCCCAGGATTGATAACTTAATTGCCCGGGTCGAAGCGCTGGAGAAGGCCAAGGGTACGGTGAGCGCCCCCTTCAAGGTGGTCAGCGCTGGCGGAAAGACGCTCTTCCAGGTCGATTCCTATGGCAACAGCCTGTTTCAGGGCGCGACCGGAGATGGCCTGATCCATGTCGGCTTTGTCGGCAACGGCGCGTCGGTTTCAGCGATCAGCCCGGATGGCGGCTTTGCGGCCAGCATCGGGGAAAGCGGCGGCATGCTGCAGGTCCAGAGCGCGGAAGCCAAGACCAGCGCCTACGTGCTCGCCAGCGACAAGGCCGGTCTCCATCTGACATCGGGCGAGAAACACGCGGATCTTGCAGCGGACGAGGATCTTTTCGGCCTTAAGCTCAGCCGGGGCGAAAAGCCCGCCGCCTCCTTCGGCACGCTGCCCGGCAAGGGTGTGGCACTGCGGCTCTTCAACGAGGCGGGAGATCAGGTGGTGTCGGCCGGGCCCAATCCGGCCAAGGGCGATGCCGGCCTCGTCAGCGTCGGCGCCGGCAGCAAGACGGCGGCCTGGATCTTGGCCGAGGCCGATGGATCGGGCTTGGCGCAGGTCTTTGCGGCCGATGGCACGGGAGCGGCAGCCCTGGTCGGCAAGGAGCGCGCCGCGGTCGCCTATAACCAGGCCGGCAATCCGGTCGCCACCATCTCCAAGAGCGGCAAATCCGAGGGCGGCACGGTGGTCGCCCGCAACCCGGATGGCGACGGCATCTTCGCCGCCGGCTTTGCGGCCGAGTATGGCGGCGGCGAGGCCTGCGTCTGGCGCGCAAAACGCAGCAACACCTTCTGCCTCGGCCTTGGAATGCCGGGCATGGGTGTCGGCAAATGACGATCCTTGACCTCAAGAAAAAGGCAATGACCGCATGAGATCTCTGCGCGGAACGACCGCTTTGCTGACCTGTTTCCTCCTGACCGCCGCGCCCTCCAGGGCCGCGTCGGACTGCCAGCCGATCTACGATGCCTATGCCGCCATGTTCCAGAAGCCGGCGGTCAAACGAACGATCACGACGCCTGGCATGGCGGCTCCGGTGGAGATGGTCCTGACGCCGGACGCGATTTACAGCCGTATCGGGGCCAAGGACAGCTGGGGGAAGGTAGAGCTCGATGCGGCGACGCGTTCGGTGATGAGGACGGGTACGCCGTCGCCGGAGACGGTGACCGAGTGCCGGCGTATTGGCCCGAGCGAAAGTGAGGGCGTCACCGCTACGGCCTATGAGTTCACGCCTGCGACGATGAGCGGAAATGCGCCGGGCGAGAAGATCACGGTTGTGCTCGACGACACAACCGGTCTTCCCCTTTCCGAAACAGCGCTGAAGGCCGGCACGAAGGTGACGAACGTCTATGACGGCGTCACGATTCCCTCCCAGTGAGCCGGGATCGGCAAAAGCGGGGTCGGGAGGCGAGGGAAAGGCGGCTCATCCCCTTTCACGCAACCTTTCTCGCGATCGTCGCTCCACCGCTGGCCGCTGCTCTGTGCCTTCGGGTTCTGGGCGCCGAACCGGTGGGCTTCCGCCTTCTGGCAAGCGTGCTCGCGCCCGCCTACCTGCTCGGCGCCGTGCCGGCTTTTCTGGGCGGGCGACTCGACCGGACGCTCGCGGAGCGCGGCGCCACCGTCCTTGCCCGCCTGCTTGTCGCAGCCCTCTTCGGCGGCGGCCTCGGCCTCGTGATCCTGCTGCCGCTTTACCTTGCGGGGTCGATCCACGGGACCATGCCACTGCTGGTGCCGGCCGCCTCCGGCCTTGCTGCCGTGGTGACGCTCGGGCTCGCCATGAGCCTTGCTTGGATGCTCGCCAGGATGAATGGCAACAAGCGAACGCGGGAGACCACGAATGATGCGTGACCACAGCCTGTCCCAAAAGGCCGGTCTTGTGGCGGTGCTGATGCCGATGATCTTGGTCTTCTCACCACCGCCGGCCTACAGCGGGAACCCGCCTCCGACAGCGCCGGCACGGCACGGCTCGGTTCACGATGTCGAACGAGGCGATCCCGAGCGAAAGGCCATTCTCGACGCCGTGCGGGCGGCGAATGCTGACCTGAACGACCGTGTCCCGATCGTCTTTCTTGTCGAACGCCTGCGGAGCGACGGGCGCGTCGCCTATTTCCGCGGCGGCGTTCGACGCAAGACCGACGGTCTGCCGCTCGACCGTCGGACCTGGGGAGAGTGCGAACAGGAGCCGGACACCGCAATTCTCGAAGCGCTTCTTGTAAAGCGGTCGGGGCGCTGGCAGGCGATCAAGGCCAACCGCTGCGCCGACGACGTGTTCCTCAACGAGCAGGAGCGCGTTTCCTATGCGGCGCTCATCGGGGATGACCCGGCCCGCTGATTTCAACCCGGACGTTTCGTGCCCCATCACCGCCGTCGCTTCGTCCCTTCGAGGCACGATGGCAAGGTTTTACGGAATCGACGTAAACAATTGATTTCGTAATGAGCAATTAACTCATCAGGCCCAGAATATCGGTCGTCACCTTCATTCTCCATGTCAGGATCAGACCATGTTTTGGGGCGATCGCGCCGGCAATATCAGTATCACCTTTGCCGTCATGCTGGTTCCGCTGCTTGCCGTGGTCGGCATGGGCGTTGACCTGTCGGTCGCCATGTCGCGCCGGGCAGAGCTGCAGGGGGCTGCCGATGCCGGCGTCCTCGCCGCAGCCTCGCTCGCCACCTCCGACAAGGACGCGATGAAGAAGGAGGTCGCCAAGACCTTCAAGGCCAATCTTCGTGCCGACCTGGTCGGTAGCGCCGTCGTCGATTCGCTGACCGTCTCCACGGACAATTTCATCACCATGACGGTCAGCAGCCAGGTGCCGCTGACGATCGGCCGCATCGCCTTCGGCAAGACGGTGGAGATCAAGGCGACGGCGCAGGCGGTGCGGGGCGATTACCAGAAAGCCGAGATCGCCATGGTGCTGGATAACACCTATTCCATGACCGGGCAGAAGCTGACCGATCTGAAATCGGCGGCCAACGCACTGCTCGATGTGTTCCAGAAGGCGAACAATCCCAATGTGCGGCTGTCGCTCGTGCCCTTCTCGCGCTACGTCAATGTCGGTCTCGGCAATCGCGGCAAGCCATGGCTCTCCGTGCAGGACGATTATTCGACGACGAAGAACGTGTGCACCACCTCGCGGCCGGTGACCTCCAAATCCGGCTGCCGGACGGTGACGACGACGGGGTCCAATGATGGCGTTCAGACGACGTCGACGCGCGAGCAGTGCGACAGCTACACCTATGGCGAGCCGGTGACGACCTGCAAGAACCAGACCACGGACTATAAGTGGAGCGGGTGCGTCGGCTCGCGCGCCTCGCCGCTCGACGTCTCGGACACGGCACCGACGAACAAATATACCGGGCTGCTCGCCACCAGCTGCGGATCGGCGCTGATGCCGCTCACCAGCAACTACGCGGCGCTCCGCACCGCCGTCTCGAAGATGGTCGCCAACAACGAAACCTATATTCCGGCCGGGATCCTGTGGGGCTGGAACACGCTATCGGTCGAAGAGCCGCTCAACGAGGCCGCGCCGAAGGGCGCCGACGTGACGAAATATCTGATCGTCATGACCGATGGGGCGAACACGCTGTCGCCCAACAAGTCCAACTACACGCTTCACACCGGCACGGATGCCGCCAAGGCCGATCAGCTGATGGGCAATGTCTGCGGCAATGCCAAGATGGCCGGCATCACCATCTTCACCGTCGCCGTCGGCGTCTCCCCCTCCGCCTCCTCCGCTTTGTCCGCCTGCGCCAGCGATGGCTCGAAGGCCTACACCGTCGAGCAATCCTCCAAACTGGTCGACATCTTCCGCCAGATCGCCAGCCAGATCATGACGCCGCGGCTGACGCAGTAGGACGAAGGAATGGCCGCATTTCCGCCTTGTTGCAAAGGCAGTTCTGCGTCCCTCCACCAACTGTCTGCTCCAACCCCCTGTCGCCAGGTATTGCGCTCAACCACTTCAGCGTCTGCAAGCTCCGAGGCACAGCTCCGTCATGACGTGTGTACTCGGCGAGGGATGCCGCTGATCGGTCGACCGCTCGCCGGCCTTGCCGTATGGCATTGCGCAGCGCACCTGCGCCGCTTCGTGAAACTTGTGCCGGTCCCGTTAATCATCTGTTAACGAAGTTCGGGCTAGCGTGCGGATCCGGGGAAGAGCAGAGTTCATTGATTCACCCGGGTCTGGCCGATGGTAGGCGTCGATCCAGGTGACAGCGGTATTGTTCGGTGCTGTCCGGCAATACGGAACGGGAATGATGATGACGTCTGTCTTGTGCATGGCCTATGCGTCGATCGGTTTGATCTTCCTTCTTTTCGTGATCGTCGAGGGCCGGCGCAACCGGTCGGGGTGGACGCCGCTCCGGATCGGGGGGATCCTTGCCTGTGCGGTGTGGCCCCTGGCCTTGCTTGGCGTCGTGGCTCTCGTCCTGGTCCAGAAGAGTTCCGCGCCCCTGGCGCGTCGCCGGCGCATCGCCATGCCGGTCGAGCGGCCGCTTGATCGGGCCGAGCGGCACTATCGCCGGATCGAACGCGCCGAGCCGGAGCGCCGGCTGCGTCAGCACGGCGCGCGATGAGCCTCTCGCGCAGGCTTCGCCTGGTCGAACCGGCGAAGTTTGCCGCCAAGACGATCATCCTCGAAGCCGCTTCGCTCGCGGCGGGCTTTCGCGGGTCCACACCGCCTGGACCAAGCGGGCTGATCCTTACGCTCCACCATGTACGCCCAAGACCAAGCGAAGCCTTCGATCCCAACGGGCACCTGAGCGTCACGCCGGAATTTCTCGATGTGACGATCGCGGAGCTCGCAGCACTCGGCTACGAGATCATCCCGATCGACGCCCTGCTGCAAAGACTGTCCGCGCCGGACGGGAGGCCCTTCGCGGTCGTCACGCTCGATGATGGCTATCGCGACAATGTCGTACATGCCTTACCGGTCTTCGAGCGGCACGCTGCGCCGTTCACCGTCTTTGCCTGCACCGGTTTCATTCGCCGAACCCACAGCATGTGGTGGGAAACGGCGCTCGCCCTGGTCCGCTCCCAGGCGCAGCTTGCACTCGATTTCGGTGAGGGTGCCGTGCTCCTGCCTGTGACGCGCGACAGCGAGCGGCAGCGGGCCTTCGATATGATCGGCCGGGCTGTCATGCAGGGCGACGAGGCGCGGGCGATTGCCGTGCTCGATGCGGCGGCGCGCAAGGCAGGGATCGACCCCTTGTCCTTCGTCGACGCGCAGATCCTCGATGAGAGCGAGCTGCAGGCCCTTGCGCGTCACCCGCTCGCGACGATCGGAGCCCATTCCGTCAGCCACAGGGCCATGGCACGGCTTTCCCCCGCCGAACTTTACGAGGAAATTTCGGTCTCGCGCCAGGTGTTGACCGATCTGCTTGGCATGGCGCCCTCCGCCTTCGCCTTTCCCTACGGCCATCACGCGCAGGCGGGGCCGCGCGATTACCGGGCCTTACGCGAACTCGGCTTCACGATCGGCGTCACGACGGTGCAGGCGCGGCTGACCGACGCCGACCAGAAGCGTTTGACGGCCCTTCCGCGCATCAATCTCGATGGGCGCTGGCAGAAACGGCGTTATATCCGCGGGCTCGTCTCCGGCCTTGCCTTCAAACGCGGCTGAAAGTCGGGCGTATCCCTGTAAAAGGTCATTCGAGGGCTTTTCTTCGTTCGTGAAATCGTTGATGGTCGATCCGCCGGTCTGCGCGGCAGACCGGCGCTTATTTTATTCTTTTTCTATCCGATCCCGCGCGTATTCGTCGTTTCGTCAATCGCGCTCAGTATTGTGTTTTATTTCTAGATTGGACGAAGTCGCTTGGCGCTGGACACTGCGGAGAAAATCAACCCCTTCCGTCGGCGTGCCGCGGCGGGTGGCCTGCTGACGATCGGCGCCTTCGGGCTGACGGTCGTCCTGCGCTTCGGGACGAATGTCGTTCTGTCGCGGCTCGTCGCGCCGGAAATCTTCGGCATTGCGGCGATCATCAACACGCTGAAGACCGGGGTCGAGCTGATCACCGATGTCGGGATCGGCCAGAGCGTTGTGCGCAATGCCAAGGGCGGCGACCCGACCTTCTACAACACCGCCTGGACCGTGCAGGCGATGCGCGGCCTGGCGCTGTTCGTCATCCTCTTCGTGATGGCCTTTCCGCTGTCGCAGTTCTACGGCATTTCCGCCGGCGCCATCCAGCTCGGCGCCTTGACGCTGCTGCTCCTCGGCCTCTCCTCGACCTCGCTCTTCCTTCTGCAGCGCGACCTCAAGGTCGGGCGGCTGAACAGTTTCGATCTGTGCATGGATCTGGCCGGCTCGGCGCTCGTCATCCTTCTGACCTATCTCAGCCCAACGATCTGGGGTCTGGTGATCGCCAGCGTGCTTGCCGCATCCGTGCGCCTCGTGGCGAGCCACGCGATCGTGCCGCGCCACGCCCGCAACCGGTTCATGCTCGACCGGCGTCACCTGAACGAAATCCTCTCCTTCGGGAAATGGATCTTCGTCTCCTCGCTGCTGGCCTTCTTCTGCGCCAATTTCGACAAGCTCTATCTCGCCTATTCCATGCCGCTCGCCATCCTCGGCATCTACGGCATCGCCCGCAATATTGCCGATCTCCCGGTCATGCTGATGGGGCGGCTTGGTCATCTCGTGCTGTTTCCGCTGATCGCGTCGCATTCGCAGGACAGCAGCGTCGATGTGCGCGAGCAGCTCCGACCGATCCGGTTGAAGGTTCTCTCGGTGGCGGCGCTGGCCATCGGGTTCGGTGTTTCCGTGTCCGACCTTGCTGTCGATCTCGTTTATGATCCGCGGTATCAGGAGGCGGGATGGATGCTGTCCCTGTCGCTCCTCGGCGCCTGGGCCGCCATCCTGTGTACGGTCAACGAATATTCCGTGCTCGGCATGGGGCGCCCGGTCTATGGCGCGACGGCGAACCTGTTGAAGCTCGGCTGCATGCTGGTCGGTCTGCCGCTCGCCTTTGCGCTTTCCGGGCTCGAAGCGGTCATTCTGGTAATTGCCGGCTGCGAGGCCGTTCGCTACCTGCCGATCGCCATTGGCCAGCGCCGGCTTAAACTGTCGTTCCTGCGCCAGGACATCATGCTGTCGATCCTGATGCTCTGCATGGTGGCTGCCGTGCTGTCCGTTCGGCATGCGGCCGGTTACCCATATCCGCTGGAAACGATCTTTCCGGCTTTCCTTTAGGGATGACTGGACGTTTGGGGCGGGTGGATCCTTTGGTGCGTGAGGGGCGCGGCCGGTCGGGCGGCGCGAGGGAATGCGAGGGCAGGGCATGGACGGACAGTCTTCACTTGGAATCGTTGTCATCGGCCGCAATGAGGGGCAGCGCCTGATCGACTGCCTGACCTCTCTCGGTCCCCACATCGTCCGAACCATCTATGTCGATTCCGGCTCCACCGATGGCAGCGTCGCTGCGGCGGAAGGTCTGGGCGCGCGAACCCTGCGGCTGGATATGTCGGCCGGTTTCACGGCTGCACGGGCGCGCAATGCCGGCTTCGCGGCCCTGACGAGCGCCGTGCCGGAGATCACGATGGTGCAGTTCGTCGATGGCGACTGCATGGTCGATGAGGACTGGCTGGCGCGGGCCGCGCAGGAACTCGACGATCACGCGGATCTGGCCGTGGTCTGCGGACGGCGTCGCGAACGGTTTCCGGAGGCGACGATCTACAACTGGCTCTGCGACCGGGAGTGGGACACGCCGATCGGCGAGGCGG